>CAZCVP010000148.1:0-20381 GCA_964501915.1 uncultured Enterobacterales bacterium | reverse complement strand
GAACGCGGCCCCGGTGCTGGGGGGGCGGGTGGGCGGCTGCTCGCCCTGGCTGGACGTGCTCGTCGAGCTGGCCCGGAACCACGGGGCCCGCGGCGCCAAGCTCTCGGGTGCGGGTGGCGGAGGCATCGTGCTCGCCCTCACCGATGCACCGCACCGCCTGCTGCAAGCGGCGGAGAAGCGGGGTATTCGAGCACTCTGTTGCACCCTTCCCGCGAGCCCATCCTGAGCACCCGCACCGCCATCGCGCATCCCAACATCGCCCTGGTCAAGTACTGGGGCAAGCGGGACCTGGCCCTCAACCTGCCGGCGACGGGGTCGATCTCCCTGACTCTGGAGCCCTTCCGCACACGCACCACGGTCACCTGGGGAGCCGAGTGCGACGAGGCCTGGCTCCAGGGTCAGCCGGTGCAGGGAGAGGTGGCCCACCGCATCTTCGCCCAGCTCGATCGGGTCGACGAGTGGCGCCCACCCTGCACGGTGGTGAGCGAGTCCAACTTCCCCGTCGCCGCGGGTCTGGCTTCGTCCGCCAGCGCCTTCGCAGCGCTCACGCTGGCCGCTTGCGCGGCAGCGGGCCAGGATCGAGACCCCGTCGACCTCTCGGTGCTGGCCCGACAGGGCTCGGGTTCCGCCTGCCGGTCGCTCTTCGGTGGGTGGGCGGAGTGGCACCCGGGAAGCCGCGACGACGGCATGGACAGCCACGCCACCCCGCTGGCCGACGCCGACCACTGGGACGTGCGCATGGTGGTCGCCGTGATCGCGGCGGGCCCCAAGCCCGTCGGCTCGACGGAGGGCATGCAGCGCACCGCCGCCACCTCGCCCTACTACCCGGCCTGGGTGGACACCTCGCCCGCCGACCTCGACTCGGCCCGACAGGCCATCCAGGCCCGCGATCTCGAGGCCCTGGGGGCGGTGATGGAGCACAGCGCCCTCAAGATGCACGCCACGATGATGACGGCCGCGCCGCCCATCCGGTACTGGAAGAGCGGCTCGGTGTGGGCGATGGACGCGGTCGAGGATCTGCGCCGGCAGGGCGTGGGCGCCTGGTGGACGATGGACGCCGGGCCCAACGTGAAGGTGCTCTGCGCGGCCGCCGACGCCGAGCGGGTTCGGCTGCGCATGGAGGAGGTGGCCCGCTCGGTGGCGGTGCTCTCTCCCGGCGGACCGGCCTGGCTGGAGGAGGACGGGTGAAGCGCGTCCGACGCCACATCGAGGTGCGAGCGCCCGGCAAGCTCTTCCTCGTCGGCGAGTACGCCGCCCTCGACAGCGCCACCGCCGTCGTCGCCGCCATCGATCGGGGGGTGCGCTGCCGGGTGCGGGCCGGCGACCACCTGGACACGCCCGACGGCGACACCCGCTTCGTGGAGGCCGCGCTCCGGGCCGTCCGTGCCCCGACACGGCAGTACCTCTTCGAGGCCTGGAACCCCGTGGACCTGCCCGGCAAGCCAGGGTTCGGGGGCAGCGCGGCCGCTGTGGTCGCTGCCTGCGTGGCGGGACACGTGGCCAACCTCGGACGCGCCGACGAGGGGAGCCTCGAGGACACCGCGGTCGAGGTCCATCGCCAGGTCCAGGGCGGGGGCTCGGGACTCGACGTCCGGTCCTGCTTCCGCGGCGGTGTACACCGCTTCGCCCGCGGAGCTGCGACGCCGATCCAGTGCCCGGAGCTGTCCGTCGTGTGGTCCGGCGCCTCGGCCGCCACCGGGCCCCGCGTGGCCGCCTACAAAGCCCTTCCCTTCAAGACACGGGCCCCGTTCACCCGACGCTCCGACGAGCTCACGGCCGCCTTCCCCCAGCACCCCGTGGAGGTCCTGGAGGCGGCCCGGGTCCTGCTGGTCGACCTGGCCCGGCAGGCCGGCCTGGTCTACGAGACCCCCGCGCTGGCCCGCATCGCCGAGCTCGCGCGGGATCACGGCGGAGCGGCCAAGCCTTCCGGAGCCGGGGGGGGAGACGTCGCGGTCGCCGTGATACCGGACTCCGAAGCCCGGCTGGCCTTCGAGGCCCGCTGCGACACCGAGGGCTTCACACCAGTCCCGGTCCGGATCGCCCCCGGTGTCGAGCTCGACTAGGTCGACCATGCCCGACGAAGGCCCTGCCATCGCAGCTCGCAAGGCGGACCACATCGACCTGTGCGAGACCGACGAGGTCGCCTTCCGGCGCAAGACCAACCTCCTGGAAGAGGTGGAGCTGGTCCACGACGCCCTGCCCGAGCTGTCGGTCGACGAGGTCGACCTGACCACGCGGTTCGCCGGCAAGGAGCTCCGCGCCCCCCTGGTCATCGCCGCCATGACCGGCGGCACGGAGCGGGCCGAGACCATCAACCGGGACCTGGCCCGGGTGGCCGAAGCCCACGGCATCGGCTTCGGCTTCGGCTCCCAGCGACCGCTGCTCGAGCACGGCATCGAGGCGGGCTACACCGTCCGCGACGTGGCGCCGGACACCCTGGTGCTGGGCAACATCGGCGTGGTCCAGGCCCGTCAGACCCCCACCGCGGCCCTGCGAGAGCTCGTCCAGCGGACAGGGGCCGACGCCCTGGTCGTGCACCTCAACCCGGCCATGGAGGTCGTCCAGCCCGAAGGGGATCGGGACTTCACCGGGGGCCTGGACACCCTCGCCCGGCTCGTGGACGAGCTCGGCGTGCCGGTGGTCGTCAAGGAGACGGGGTGCGGTCTCTCCCGCTCCGTCGGCGAGCGCCTGGTCCGCCTGGGCGTGCAGTGGGTCGACACCTCGGGTGCCGGCGGGACCTCCTGGGTCGGCGTGGAGACCCTGCGAGCGTCGGCGTCCGGTGGCGAGGGCATCCTGCAGCGGACGGTGGGCGAGGCGTTCTGGGACTGGGGCATTCCCACCGGGGCCTCCGTCGCCCAGCTCGCCGACCTCGGCCTGGGCATCTGCGCCACGGGGGGTGTCGCCTCGGGCGTCCAGGGTGCTCGTGCCATCGCCCTCGGGGCCCGCTGCGCCGGCATGGCCCGCCCCTTCCTCCAGGCCCACGCAGCCGGCGGCATCGAGGGGCTCGACGCCACGGTGCGGCGCGTGCTCACCGAGCTTCGCCTCGCACACCTGCTCGCCGGTGCTCGCACGCCGGAGGACCTCCAGTCCCGGCCCCTGGTCGTGGGGAGTCGACTGGCGCGGTGGATCCCCTCGGGCACCACCCTGGCCTCCCGGTGCCGGGCATGATGCGACGGTGAAGGTCGTCCTCGCCCCCGATAGCTGGTCCGGCTTCTCGTCGGCGCCGGCCATCGCGAGGGACCTCGCCCAGGTCCTGGCCGAGCACCACCTCACCCCCGTCGAGGTCCCGATGGCCGACGGCGGAGAGGGCACGACGCTGGTGCTCCTGCGCGCCGGGGCCCGTCCCCTCACCGGTGTCCAGGTCGCCGGGCCGGACGGCGGACGCGTCCAGGCGCCGGTCTGCGACTGGAACGGCGTGACCTTCGTCGAGGCCGCCCGGGTGATCGGTCCGGCCCTGCTGCTCGACCCGGTGGACCCGCTGGCCCGGCGCACCCATGGCCTGGGGGAGGCCCTGGCCCTGGCGGTCGTCGGTCGCACCGGGCCCTTGATCGTCGGCCTCGGGGGTAGCAGCACCCTCGACGGCGGAGCCGGCATGCTCCAGGCCCTCGGACTGCGCCTGGAGGACGCGCGAGGCAAGGTCCTCCGGGGCCACGTCAGCGCCCACGACCTCGGACGGATCGCGCGGGTCCGGGGGGAGCCCCCCCTGCCCTTCCAGGTCGTGCAGGCCTGGTGCGACGTCGAGACGCCCCTGCAGGCCTCCGCGGCGCGGTTCGGTCCCCAGAAGGGGGCCTCCGCCGAGCAGATCGAGCACCTGGAGACCGCCCTCGCCCGCTGGGGCGACACCCTCAACCGCTGGAGACAGGAGCAGCGCCTGCGAGAGGTACCCGTGGAGGCTCCCGGCGGCGGTGCGGCCGGTGGTCTCGGCTTCGCCCTCCGGGCAGCTCTGGACGCTCGGCTCGTGCCTGGGGCCCCGGCCGTGGCCCGTGCCATCGGACTCGAGCGGCACCTCCGGGGGGCTCGGGCGGTGGTCACGGGCGAGGGGCGGATCGATCCGAGCTCGTTCGCCGGCAAGGTCGTGGGGACCGTGGTCGAGGAGGCGCGGGCAGCGGGCGTCGAGGCCGTCGGAGTGCTCGCCGGCGAGGTCCGCGGCGAGCTGCCGGGACCCCCACGGGGGCCCGACTGGGCCGTCGGCTGCGGCCAGGGCCCGGACGCAGAGCGGGCCGAGCGCTTCGCGGTCGCGGCCGCCGAGGTGGCACGTCGCCTGTCGTCCGGGTAGTCTGCCGCGCCGCGAGGGTTCCCTGGCGAGCCCTCACAACCGGGAGTTGAGCGATGGACCTCGGCGGTCTCGTCCACAAGATCCCCACCCCCCTGAAGCAGACCCTCAAGAACCGCCTCTACCCCGAGCTGCTCAAGGAAGGGGAGACGGTCCCCGAGTGGATCCTCCAGTCCTGGGACGGTGCCTGGCACCGCCACGACAACCGGAAGTGGACGGTGATGGTCTTCTACCCGGGCGACGACACGCCCGGCTGCACCGCGCAGCTCCAGGACCTCCAGGCCCACTACGCCCGGCTCAAGGAGCTCGGGGCGGAGGTCTTCGCGGTCAACCCGGCCGAAGCCCCCTCTCACGAGGCGTTCGTGGAGAAGCACGGGTTCGAGTTCCCGGTCCTGACCGACCGCGGGGCCTCCGTCTCGCGGCAGTTCCGCGCCGCGATCCAGCTGCCGATGAAGCCCTGGATCGTGCGCACGGTCTACCTGGTGAATCCCCAGCGCAAGATCCGCCTCGCCAACCGTGGCGCTCCGCCGGCGGAGGCCCTGGTGCGGAGCATCGAAGCCCTCCAGCAGGCCACGCGCAAGGGGATGTAGCGGGAGTCGGGCGCCTACTCCCCCGTGAGGAAGCTGTAGAGGTCCATGCGGCCCGTCCACAGGTTGCGGGCGGCGTCGGCGTCGATGTCGCGGCCCTTGATGCCCTGCTCGTCGACCACGACGATGTCGAAGTTGCGCACGGTGAAGCCGTAGCGATGGAGGTACTTCCCGACCACCATCCCGACCGTGGCCAGCTCCCGCTCGATCGCCCCCCGGCTGTTCAGCCGCACCGAGATGTCCACCACCTCGGGCACGTCGTTCCTGGCACCGGTCCAGCTCACGACCGGGGCGTCGACCTTCACGGCGCCGAGCTTCATGTTGCTCAGCTCGATGCTCAGGGCGTTGGCCAGGTCGTCGGTCCCCTGGCCGAGGTCGATGGACTCGATCGGGATGCGGGCCCGGAGCTCTGCGGCCAGGGCGTCCAGCTCGGCCTGCTGCCGCTCCACCATGTCCTCGATGTGCTCCTCGACGACGGGCTCGGGCCCCGGCTGCGCAGCCACCGGGACATCGGCCCGTGGCACCTCGGCCACCGGCCGGGCGCTCGTCCAGCCCGCGTTGAGCTGCACGTGCCAGATCGAGAGCGCAAAGGCTGCGAGGCAGAGCACGAGGGCCATCACGAGCAGCCAGGGGGCCCAGGAGCGGGACTCGGGCGGCGGACGGGCGGTGACTCGGATGTCCCCGGGATCCTCCGGGACCAGGGGCTGGACCTCCAGGGGTTGGAGCAGCCTCGGCGGCACGTCCGGCTGCTCCGCCGCCACGGCAGCGCCCCCACCCTTGGGGAAGGCGATGACCTGACCCCAGGGCTCGGAGGTGCTGGGAGGGGCCCCGTCCGGCGCCATGCCGGCCAGGCCAGGCCGCGGGGCGGGCTCGGCCGGCGGGCTCGGGGCCGACGGCACCGGGGCCCGGGGCGGCGGTGTGGGCTCGGCGCCCGGCGCCGGTGTGAAGGTCACCTTCATCTTGGCCGGCCGCCTCTCGGGCGGTGGCTTCGGACGACCCGGGCGAGTTGTCCGGGCGTCGTGCAGCTCCCTTCGTCGCTGGAGCGCCGCTCGCCGAGCGGCCTCCATCTCCTTGCGGCTGGTGAGGTCCGTGTCCTCGGCACCTTCGTCTTCACTCTCGACCGGGACGGCGTGCGCCGCCCAGATCTCCTCCGGGTCCTCGCCGTCCAGCTCGTCCCAGGCGTCCCAGAGGTCGCCTTCGAAGGCGGGGGCCAGCCAGTCCAGGTCGCCCGCCTCGGCCCAGGTGCCGTTGCGCTCCTCGCGCACGCGGTCGGAAGCGCCGATCTGCCCCAGCCGGGCCAGCCGGACGACGGTCTCGCGGCCTTCGAGGAGCCAGGTCCGACCACCCCTGTTGACCTCGATGCCGATCATCTCGCGCTGCACCTCGGCGGCCAGCCGGGCCGCTTCATGCGCCTGATCGTGGCATCCCCACCCCCCCTCGTCAACGCCGTGACGTTCGGATAGGACAGCAGCATGCCTCGCATCGCTGTCACTGTCGGCGACGGCATCGGGCGAATCGGGAGCGGTCAGGGCATCGCCGTGGTCGTCGAAGTCCTGTAGGCCAACCCCACGACCCCCCGAGGAGGACCCCGCATGTCAGGCGCCCAAGGCCGTCCGGACGAAGCGGACTTCATCTACGACTGGAACCACGAGGGAGACCACATCTCGCCGCCGCTGCGGAAGATCGAGTACGTCGACGAGACGCTCCGCGACGGCATCCAGTGCCCGTCGGTCCACGATCCGCCGATCGAGGCCAAGATGGAGATGATCCGCCTGATGTCGACCCTGGGGGTGCACAACGTCGACGTGGGGCTCCCGGGAGCCGGTCGGCGGGCCGTGGAGGACTGCACGGTCCTGGCGCAGATGATCCACGACGAGGGTCTCAGCATCCGGCCGCAGTGCGCCGCCCGCACCCACCCCAACGACATCCAGCCGGTCATCGACATCAGCCAGGCCGTGGGCATCGGCCTCGAGGTCATGGCCTTCCTGGGGACCTCGCCCATCCGGCTCTACGCCGAGGGGTGGGACGAAGCCCTGCTGGAGCGGCGCACCCGCGACTCGGTGGCGATGGCCAAGGCGGCCGGCCTCCAGTGCACCTTCGTGACCGAGGACACCATCCGCTCCCACCCCACCCTGCTGGCCCGCCTCTGGGAGGCGGCGATCGAGGAGGGCGCCGACGGACTCTGCCTCTGCGACACCGTCGGGCACGCCACCCCGAACGGCGTGATGAACCTCGTGCACTTCGCCCGGAGCATCATCCGCAGCAAGGGCACCGCCACGCGGGTGGACTGGCACGGCCACAACGACCGGGGCCACGCCCTGCCCAACGCCATCGTCGCCATCGAGGCCGGGGCGGATCGGGTCCACGGCACCGTGCTGGGCATGGGGGAGCGCGTCGGCAACACGGCCCTGGACCTCTTCATGGTGAACCTCAAGCTCCTCGGCCACGAAGAGGGCGACCTGTCCAAGCTCCGCGACCTGGTGCAGCTCGCGAGCGAGGCCTGCCACGTGCCCATCCCGCCGGCCTACCCGGTGTTCGGCGAGGACGCCTTCCGCACCGGCACCGGTGTGCACGCCGCCGCCGTGATCAAGGCCCAGCGCAAGGGACACCACTGGCTCGCCGATCGGATCTACTCCGGCGTGCCGGCGGGTTGGTTCGGGCTGGAGCAGGTGATCGAAGTCGGACACTACTCCGGGGCCTCCAACGTCGTGGCCTGGCTCGAGGCCCACGACATCGAGCCCACCGACACGGTCGTCGAGGCCGTGATGGCGCGGGCCAAGTCCGGAAATCGACTGCTCGACACGGCCGAGATCCTCGAGGTCGTCCACGCCTGCTCGGACGCCGGATGAGCGAGTCGACCGGCCTGGACCTGCGGGGGCTGGGAACACAGCCACGCTGGCCCGTCGAGCGCACCAACGCCCTGGAAGGCCAGGTCCGCGGGGGTCTCCTGAAGGACTGGGGTGTGCACGTCGAGCGTCGCTGGGGGCGAGAGGCCGTCACCGGCCTGCTCGAGGTGCTCGGCCACGACCTGCCGATCCGTCCCGATCTGGGTCGGTGGTACCCGGTCTGGGTCCAGCTTCGCCTCACCGAGCTGATCATCGAGCGCCACCTGGACGACGACCCGGTCCGTCTCATCGAGGTGATCTGGGACGACGCCCGGCGCAGCGCCGGCCCGATCGCCGTCGCCGCCCTCAAGCTGGCCGGCCCCGTCCGCATCCTCCAGCGGGCGCCCGGATCCTTCAGCGGTCTCTACGACCTCGTCGAGGCCACCGGCGACATCGAGAGCGACCACATCGCCGTGAGCTACGCGGGCCCGGAACACGTCGAGCACCCCACCTGGCAGTTCCTCCAGGCCCTGTCACTGACCGGACTGTGCTCCATGGCCGGGCTGACCGGCTGGACCCTGCAGGGCCACCGACCGGGTCCGGGACGCTTCGACCTGCGGCTGGAGATCTCCCCGGCTCAGTAGTGCCGCTGGAGCACGTACCAGCCGAAGGCCCGCAACATCACCTTGGCCAGGCTGTCATCGACCAGCGGGTCCAGGGCGCGCCAGGCGTCCTCCACGAGGGCCTCCGCCTGCTCCACGCAGTCATCGATGGCCCCGACCTCTTCGAGGCGCTCGATGACCTCGTCGATCACCTCCTGCTCCTCGGGACAGCTCGCCAACACTTCGGCCAGCCAGGCGCGGTCGTCGGGGGAGAGCACCTGCAGGCCCTTCACCACCGGCAGCGTGACCTTGCCCTGCCGGATGTCCTCTCCGCGTTCCTTGAGCCGGCCCTTGAAGCCACGCAGGTTGAGCACGTCGTCGATGATCTGGAACGCCAGCCCCAGGGACTCGAAGTAGGTACCCAGCCCTTCGATCTGGGCCTCGGAGCCCCCTCCGGCCACCGCGCCCATCCGGGCCAGGGCCGCGGCGGGAGCCGCCGTCTTGAGGCGATGGATCGCCAACACGCGCTGCTCAAGGAAGTCGGTGCGCCCGGTCTCGACCGCGCCGGGGACCGCGTCCGCGGGTCCCTGCAGGTCGAGGGCCTGGCCGGCGTGCCCCGCGCGCAGGGCCTCGAAGTACAGGTCGTAGATGCGCACCCTCTCGGCGTTGGTGAGCTCCGGATCCACGAGCAGCTTCTGGCCGATGAAGTAGGCCGCCGTGCCGCTGTTGATCGCCAGGGCCTCCCCGTAGACCAGGTGGCAGGTGGGTCCGCCCCGCCTCCACTCGGACCGGTCCTGCACGTCGTCCACGATCAGCGAGCCGACGTGCATCAGCTCCGGCATGGCCAGCCACTGCACGTACTTGCGGCTGTCGCCGCCGACGATGTCACAGCAGGCCAGTGCGGCGTAGGAGCGCCAGGCCTTGCCGCCACGATCCGTGATCTCCCGGATCGGCTTGAGGTAGCCCTCCACG
The DNA here is from genome assembly GCA_964501915.1 of uncultured Enterobacterales bacterium. Classification (GTDB taxonomy): domain Bacteria; phylum Myxococcota_A; class UBA796; order UBA796; family CAJQPC01; genus CAYFPX01. The sequence continues at coordinate 11,122 of CAZCVP010000148.1, read as the reverse complement.
ATCTGGTCGTGGTCGACGCCCTCCATGTAGTGGTCCCGCTCTTCGCTGCCGACGAGGTCGCGGAGCGCCGCGTAGGTCGGCCGCTGGATCGGCAGCACCTTGCGGATGGACCGGCGGACCTCCCGGGAGACGGACTTGAAGAAGCTGTCGAGGGTGTCGGTCGAGAAGTAGCCCGACCGCTCGAGGTAGCCGACGCCAGCGACTGCGCGGTCGCCGCGCCGACCCTGGACCTCGCAGCGGCCCTCCCAGAATGCGGGCTTGGAGATGAGGGTCACGAACTCCTGGTCCGCGAAGCTGGCCTCCACCCGGACCTCGATGTCGGCTCCGGGAATGACAAGGCTCCAGCCGACCGGATAGCGGTTGAAGCTCCGGCTGCTCGTCCACGAGCCCGGGTCGGGCTCGAGCACGACCTCGGCGAAGCGTCGAACGGTGCCGTCGGCTTCGACCAGGACGGCCCGCGCGTCGGTGGGCGCCTTTCCGGCGAGGTCCTCCATCGTGTAGGCGGAGAGCTGGGACCCGTCCCCGAGCTGCAGGGCCACCCAGTTCCAGGCCATGTCGTCGTTGGCGACCGCCTGGGGGAGGGGCTGGTGTCCCGGGTCGGGCGTCGGACCGTCGAGCATCGAGTGGCCACCGAACTCGTGGTCGTACCAGCCCGATCCGGCCCGGACCGCGACGCGGCGTCCGTCGAGCCTGACGCTCCCGGAGACCTCGCACCGGGGCACGAAGTAGTAGAACATGTCCTCGCGGGCCCGCCCCTTGACCACGCCGTCCTCGCCGTGACGCACGGCGGCGCAGCCGGGCCGGAAGGTGAGGTCGCACCCGGTGCCCTCCGGGCCGTCCTGCAGCTCCAGCCGGTAACGGCCGTCGTCGAGCTTCCAGAAGCGATTGCCGCCGAAGTCCAGGTCCAGGCGCTTGCGACCGACCAGGACGGGGCCGTCGAAGAACTGGTCCGGCGCCGGCACCTTGCCACGCTCCAGGACCTCTCGCATGGCCCGCTGGATGCGCGGGTCACGGGAGCCCTGGCCGCGGCGGATCTTCTCCAGGCCGTGTCGGGGAGCGCTCTCGTCGACACGGCTGTCGAACAGGTAACGCTCGGACTCGAGGTCGCTCAGGGCCCAGGTGAGGCTGTGGGCGTGGATGGGGGCGCGGGTCCGCTCGTCCTCCCCCGAGAGGATGCGGAAGAAGGACGCGAACAGGGCGACCTGGCGGTCGTCTCTCAGGCGCAGGTGGGCGTGGACGTACCACCACTCCGTGCTGGAGGAGGCGTGGGGCAGGTCCTGGGCGACGAGGTCGATCGGACCCGGGCCCGGCCAGTCGGTCGGAGCATCCGGCAATTGGCCGCGTCCTGGGCCGAAAGCGTTCTCGCCCACCAGTCCTCCCGGGTACCGGCAGCGTTGTACCACCACACCCCGGAGGCCCTCTCTCGCCGTGCAGAGACTTGACGGGTTCCAAACCTGTGTGACGGAACGCGCGACCCACGCCGGCGATGCGGGACTATTCCTCGGGAGCCTTGAGCTTCTCCAGAACCGCGGCTCTCCGGGCTTCGCGCTCCTCGTCGACCGGCTCCTCTCCCCTTCTCCAGGCCAGGAGGTAGTGGCGGTTGTTCTGGACGATGTGCAGCACCAGGAGCCCGGCCAGCAGGAGGTTCACGATCTTGAGGGGTCCCGTGAACCCGGGGATGCCGAGGGTCACCAGCAGACAGGCCACCACCAGGTTGGCGAGCTGGACCGACCAGAAGACGGCCTTGCGCCGGTGCCAGTCCGAGAGCACGTGCATGCCGCGGTTGGCGACCATGAGCAGGATGGTGCCCAGCAGCAGCCAGGTGTCGAGGGTCACCGCGGGTCCAGGGAGAGGTTGTCGATCAGGCGGGTGGCGCCGAACAGCGCTGCTCCGAGGGCGCGGGCCGGGCGGTCGACCACCGGCAGCGGCGCCAGGTCCTCGGCGTCGACGATCTCGAGGTAGTCGACGCGGTCGGCCTGGAGCTCTCGGCGACCCCGGGACAGGAGCACCTCCACCTCGACCTGGCCGTCCGCCAGGGCCTCCCGCATCGCACACAGGGCCCGGTGGAGGCTGAGGCCCCGGGCCCGCTGTCCGGCGGACAGGTAGGCGTTGCGGGACGACAGGGCGAGGCCGTCGTCGTCCCGCACGAGCGGGCCACCGACCACCTCGATGTCCATCGCCAGGTCCCGGACCATGCGCCGGATGACCTGGAGCTGCTGGTAGTCCTTCTCGCCGAACACCGCGACCTGGGGCTGGACCAGCCCGAAGAGCCGGGCCACCACCGTGGTCACGCCCTCGAAGTGACCGGGACGGCGGGCCCCGCAGAGGTTCGCGGTGATCTCGGACACACCCACCCGAGTGCTGAAGTCCTGCGGGTAGAAGGCCTCCGGCACGAACAGCAGGTCGACGCCGTGCTCGCGGCACTTGCTGGCGTCGCCCTGGGGGTCGCGGGGGTAGCGCTCCAGGTCCTCTCCAGCTCCGAACTGGAGCGGGTTGACGAAGATCGAGGCCACCAGGTTGTCACAGCGCGGCCTCGCCAGGTCCATCAGGCTGGTGTGGCCCCGGTGGAGGAAGCCCATCGTCGGCACGAAGCCGATGGTCTCGCCGGCGCTGCGCCAGGCCCGGGTGCGCGCCTGGAGCGCCCCGGGCTCGGTCACCGTGTCCATGGTCCGGTCTCTCCTCAGTAGAGCTTGGTCACCGCGGCGCCGTTGCCCTTGGCAGCCCCGTTGGTGCGGCGACGCCAGAAGCCGTGCTCGCGGGCCGGAAAGCTGCCCGCCTTCACCTCGGCCACGTAGCGGGTCACCGCGTCGACCATCACGCCCTCCAGCTCCGCGAACCGCTTGACGAAGCGCGGCTTGAAGCTGGTGTCGAACCCCAGCAGGTCGTTGCACACGAGCACCTGCCCGTCGCAGTGGGGGCCCGCGCCGATGCCGATCGAGGGAATGTGGAGCAGCTCGGTGAGCTCGCCTGCCAGCTCGCCGGGCACCATCTCGAACACCACGCAGAAGGCTCCGGCGTCCTGGACGGCGAGGCAGTCGCGCCGGAGCTGGTCGGCTCCCGCGTCTCCCCTCCCCTGGACCCGCCAGCCACCGAGGGCGTGCACGGACTGGGGCGTGAGGCCGACATGGGCCACAACCGGGATGCCGGCCTCGACGATCCGGGCGATGGCCGGAGCGGACCGCTCGCCGCCCTCCAGCTTCACGCTCTGGGCGCTGCCCTTCTGGACGAGGTAGCCCGCCGAGGTCAGCGCCTGCTCCGGCGAGACCTGGTAGGACATGAACGGCATGTCGACGGTGAGGTGGGACCGTTGCAGACCGCGGGCCACACAGCGCCCGTGGTAGGCCATGTCCTCCAGGCTCACCGACAGGGTGTCGGGCAGCCCCTGGACGACCATGCCCAGGGAGTCCCCCACCAGGACCATGTCGACACCGGCCTGGTCCACCAGCCGGGCCATGGTGAAGTCATACGCCGTCACCATGGCGATTCGCTCGGGTGTCGGGGAGCTGTTGCTCCTCCGGTTGTCGGCCTTCATCCGCTGAAGGTCCAACGCGGTCTTGCGGGCCATGGCCCTTCTCCTACATGCCCTCCGTGCCGAACAGCGTTGGCTGGACCTCCCGCTCGAACAGGGTCGATGCAGGGGCCCCGGGGGCTCTCTGGCCCGCCAACCAACCTCGGATCATTCCGAGGACGGCCGTGCGAGCCTGGGGGTCTTCTACGTAGTTGAGGTCAGAGGTATCCAGGTAGTTCACGGGGGCGTCACCGTATTCCGCGAACAGGCCGAAGTAGCGCTCCCGGAGGTCGTCGAGGTAGTCGGCCTCTATCTGGACCTCGGCGCCGATGCCGCGCCGGGCGATGCGCTGGAGGATGACCGGGGTCGGCGCGTCGAGGAAGAGCACCAGGTCCGGCCGCACGAGCTGCGCCGAGAGCAGCGAGGCGAAGCGATCGTAGAGGGCTTTCTCGTGGCCCTCCAGGGTCTTCTCGGCGAAGAGCTGGTCCTTGGCGAACAGGTAGTCGCTGACGATGAGCTCGGTGAAGAGGTTGCCCTGGCGCAGCTCGCTCTGCTGGGCGTAGCGGGTCGCCAGGTAGAACATCTGGGCCGGGAAGGCGTAGCGATCCTTGTCCGCGTAGAACGGCTTCAGGAAGGGATTATCGTTGGCGGGCTCGAGCACGAGCCGGGCGCCGAGCTCGTCCTGCAAGGCACGGCAGAGGGAGGTCTTCCCCACCCCGATCACTCCCTCGATCACGAGGAACTTGGACACCAGGGCCACCTTCCGGGTGCAGCGGGGAGGGATCCGGCCGTGCCAGGCCGGACGCTGGACCTAATCTAACTCACGGGCGTTCGCTTCCTCTCTCGGAGCCAGCGGGAGCGGCGGGTCCCGAGACCGCCGGGTGTCCACCTCCGACACCCCCAGTGTCGGCCGTTCGGCACCCCCGGAAGGCGACGTCCATCGATCCGCACCTGGCCCGATGCTTGCTCAGTCGCTGTCCGTCACCACGAAACAAGGAGGTGCGTGATGCGCTGCGTGAACCAGGTCTTCCTCATCGGTCGCCTCGGGGCTGATCCCGAGCAGCTGGCCACCAAGTCCGGCAAGGACATGGTCCGCTTCAACCTGGCGACCAACTACTCGGTCCGCAGGGGCGACGAGTGGGTCGAGGCCACCGACTGGCACAGGATCGTCGTCTTCGACTGGATGGCGCGTGCGGCGATGAGCCGTCTCCGCAAGGGGGATCCGGTGGCCGTCGTCGGCAACCTGCGCCAGAACAAGTGGACCGACCAGGAGGGCAACCCGAGGTCGACCATCGAGGTGGTCGCTCGAGAGCTCTCCTTCTTCACCGCCCCGCGCACGGACGGGCCCGCGGCCACGGGGACCGGCCCGTCCCGTGTCGCCCCGTCCATCTCCCCGGCCCTGCCGCCGCAGCCCGCCCAGCCGATGGTGGAGGACGACCCGCCTTTCTAGGGCTCTTCCTGGAGGCGGCCTTCGGGCGAGGGTCGCCTCTTCCACCACAGCCAGAGCGACAGCGGCCCCAGCCAGGGCGCCACCCACACCGTCGCCTCCGAGGAGAGCCACCGGAGCTCGAAGTCGGCCGTGGAGAACGGGTAGGCCAACATGTAGCCCACGCCCATGTGGTCCTGGCCGAGGTCCAGGGCCAGGTGCAGCAAGCAGCCACCCAGCAGGTTCCTCCAGGCCTCGAAGCGCTCCTCCTCGACGAAGAAGAGGGCCAGCAGGGTCGTCAGGGCGAGCATGCCGAGCGGCATGTGGGCCACCTGGGGGGCATGGACCCAGGTCTCGGGAATGGCCAGGCCGGCCTCCCGGCCACGGGCGAACACCAGGCCGGGGGCCCGGGCCACCAGGTCCGGCAGCACGGTGCCCAGGACGAGGGTCGCGGTGTGGCCGCGGCGGGTCGCCGCCTTGACCAGCAGACCCGTCGCCATGTGGGTCACGAGGTCAGCCACGGGGCGTCACCCCGGCTCGGCTCCAGCGGAACCCGACCCCCAGCAGGACCACCGAGAACAGCAGGCCCAACACCCCCAGGCCGACCTTGACCTGCCGGAGGTGGTGGACCTCCCGGCTCACCTCCACGACGACCTCACGGTCGGCGTCGAAGGTGGTGACCAGCGAGACCGTGTCGCCCACTTCGAGGCCTTCGGGGGGGCCGTCCACCGGGATGGGGCCGGTGATCTTGTAGAGCTCGTAGCCGGCATCGTGTAGGGCGGTGACCCGCCACAAGGGCAGCAGGATCGTGGAACCCCGGCACTCCTCCAGGTGCTGGAGGCAGTAGCGGTAGCCCACCGGCTTGGTCGTGGAGTAGTGGCCGTAGAGCCCCGCCATGGCCAACAGCCAGGCCAGACAGAGGGCGCCGACCCAGGGGCGGGCCCGATCGCTCAACCAGCCGGGCATGGCGGGGACCGTAGCACGCAGCTACGGAAGGCTCCGTGCAGGACGTGCCGCTGGTCTGGGTGACAGGGCTGCCAGGTGCCGGGCAGGAGGAGCTCGCCGTCGCCTTGCGCGGCGACCTGGCGGTCCTGTCCTGCCCGGCGATCGTCCAGACCGGCCCAGGCGAGCGCCAGCCCGAGGTGGTCATCCACGTGACCACCCCGAAGTGGGTGTGCGTCGAGCGAGACGTGACCGGTGAGTGGGCCGAGGCGCTCCAGGGCCGGATCCGGGGCTTTCCGGGCGTCGACCGCCGCTACGTGCCGCCGGCCCGGGTCGACCACCGTGCCGATCTGCACGTGGAGACCGTGGCCCAGGCCGCCGAGCGCCTGGCCGACGCGGTGTCGGCGCACCTCCAAGGGGTCAAGCGGTAGAGCCCACCGGCTCCTCGCCCATCAGGTGGCGCAGGGCCGGGGGCGGGAGGTCACGCCGGCCCGCGAGCTGCAGCGCGAACTCCCGCCAGCCACGGGTCAGGACGTAGGGCCGCAGCTCGGCGGGCATCAGCGCGAGCGTGCGGCGGTGGTAGGCCGGCAGCAGGTACCAGGGCACCTTGAAGTTGGCGTGGTGCTCGAAGTGGTAGTTGATGTTGAAGGGCGAGGTGAGGTAGCGGGTGCCGTAGAAGTAGGTGCGGGAGCGGAAGAAGGGATCGGGCTCCTTGGACAGGCCCGAGGCGTGCTCCTGGGTGATCTTGGTGTTGTTCAGGATCGACGTGACGTTGAAGGCCAGCAACAGGGCGAGGGCCACCTGCCAGTGCACGAGGACCGCACCGAGCCAGGCCAGCCCTCCCCAGAAGCCGAAGCCGATGACAAAGCGGCGGAGGCTGAAGCCGTACTGGCGGGAGGGGTTGGTGAGCAGGGGCCCGAGGACCGGCACCAGCAGGAAGAGGTAGCGGCGCCACAGGCGGGCGCCGTCGAGGGGGTCCGGGTTCTGGGGATCGACCTCCTCGCAGGGCTTGAGGTGGTGGACCACGTGGCCCTCCTGCCAGTGCCGCGTGTAGTCCGTGAAGAGGATGTCGCCGAAGGCCCGCCCGATGGCGTGGTTGACCTTCTCCGAGGTCTCGTTGTGCTCCAGCAGCACGAACATCACGTGGCTGCACTCGTGCAGGACCAGGATGAAGAGGCTGAAGACCAGGCACCCCATCAACACGGCCGCCAGCGGCACGTAGAGCACGGCCGGAAGCGCCGCTCCCAGCCCCATGAGCCCGCCGAGGGCCAGGGCCACCCCGGCCAGGCTGCCCAGGTTGACGAGGTTGTGCCGCAGGCGAGGCTGCTTCTTGTAGTGGAGCTCGCCCCCCGCAGCGATGACCTTCTTCAACCAGTCCGGACGTCTCACGCGCTCATCCTCCATACAACCTCCCCCATCTAACCTTCCCCTGCACATTAGGAACCCACTCCTCTCGACCTGGAGCCGAGGTGACCGTGGCGCCCCTCGCGGGCCGGTACCGTCTGGACGTTCCGCTCGGCTAGGGCAGCTTCGCCTCGGTCTACGAAGCCAGGGATCTGCAGACCGGGGACCGCGTGGCGATCAAGGTCCTCAAGGACTCCGCCCGCGCCCGCCCCCTGCTGGTGGAGCGCTTCCGCAGGGAGGGGCGGACCCTGGAGGGCGTCGAGCACCCCCACCTCATGGAGGTCATCGAGGTCGGCTGCGACGACGGCCGGGACTACCTGGTGCTCAGCTACGTCGACGGCGGCTCTCTCGGTGAGCGACTGGAGCGGGAGGGCCCGATGGCGCTGCGGCCGGCGATCGCCCTCGCCCTCCAGGTGCTGTCCGGTCTGGCCCACCTCCACGCCCTGGGCATCGTCCACCGCGACGTCAAGCCCCCCAACGTGCTGCTCAGCGAGGACCGGGCCGTCCTCGGTGACTTCGGCATCGCGGCCAGGGTCGGGAGCCAGGACTCGGGGCGCATCACCCGCACCGGCGCCACCCTCGGGACCTTCGGCTACATGGCTCCCGAGCAGCTCATCGACGCCAAGAGCGTGGGCCCGACGGCGGACCTCTACGGCCTGGGGGCCACGCTCTACCACGCCGTCACGGGCCACCCGCCCTCCAACCTCCACGCCGCCGGCCCGATGAGCGCCCGGTGGCAGCGGGTCCCCGCGCCGCTGACCGCCGTCCTCCGACGCGCCACCTGTGCCGACCCCACCGAGCGCTGGTCCGACGCCCGGGAGATGGCGCGTGCCCTCGTGGGGCTGCTCGAGCCCGGAGACCTGGCCCAGGGCGACCTGCCCGAGAGCTGGCCCACGCCTCACGCCGAGCTGCTCGATCCTCCTCCGCCCCCGGTCCCCGAGACCCGTGCCAACGTCGCCGTCGTCCCCGAGGACCTCTGGACCCCTCCACCGGCCTCGCGGCACCACCGCGGCCAGCTCCTGCTGGTCGCGGGCCTGCTGGTCCTGCTGGGTGCGCTGGCCCTGGCCACCTGGGGCTGATCGAGCGCTACTCGGACACCGCCCTCACGCCGTAGAGCTGCAGCAGCTCGTTGATGTCCGTGGTGCGAAGGTCCACGCCGGAGCCGGTGGGCAGGAAGACGATCGGCTTGCCCCGCAGGGCTTCGGCCACCTCGAGCTTGACCTTGTTGCGGCCGCCCGAGCCCGCCAGCGCCCGAGCCCGCTCGGTGAGGCCTTCGGCCAGGGCCGCCTTCTCGGCCATCAGCGCCTCCGACTGCTTCTGGCGCTCGAAGAAGATCGCGTCCGCCTGGAGGCGCCGCTTGTCGGCTTCGCCCTGGGCGGTCGCCACGACCTGGCGGACCTGCCCCTTGGCCACCTCGAGCTCCCGGCTCATCTGGGCCACCGCGGCCTCGGTCTCCGAGGTCAGCCTCGCGGCGTCCTGCTCGGCGACCTTCTTGTCCTGGATGACGCGCTCGTAGCGAGGGTTGAAGCGGTGCTCCCCCAGGAGCACCTGCTCGATGATGATGCCCTCGCCGCGCAGGTAGTGCTCCAGGTGCTCCTTGCACTCGGTGGCCTTCCGGAACCGGACCTCGGCGTTGTAGTACTGCTCCGAGCCCAGCTCGTTGAGCACGTCGCGGATGATGGTCCGCGAGACCGGCCGCACGAGCCGCTCCTCGACCTCCTGGGTCGAGCCACCCACGAAGCGCAGCAGATACGGCGCCTCCTTCGGATCGACGCGCCAGGAGACCGTCACGTTCACGGAGATGTCGTTGCCGTCGATGGTCTTGAAGTTCAGCGAGTCGTTGCCGGCTCGGGAGCCCGTGTCCGCCTCCCGGCTCATCTCCAGGTTCTGGAGGGCGGAGTCGAAGACGTGCCAGTCGGTCACGATCGGCGGAAAGAAGGTGGTGGACCCCGGGGGCAGCACGTCCTCCTGGACGCCCTTCTGGAAGAGGATGCCGATCTTGTTGGTCCGGACGCCCACCTCGGTGGAGCCGGTGGTGTGGGGGGTGCAGGCGACGAGCAGCGTTGCGAACAGGAGGATGGCGAGGCGACGCATGGCTACCACCCCTCCACGAGCGAGTCGAGGTCGAGCGGGTTGATCCCGTCGGCACCATCGGTGGGCACCACGATGACCCGGGCTCCCCGCATCACGTCGGCCATCTTCAGGCCCACGAGGTTGGAGGCTCCGGCCGCCCGGAGCGCGGCGTTCTCCAGCCGGATGCCTTCGGCTTCGGCGAGCGCCACCTGGAGGTCACCCTCGGCGACCTTCTTCCGGTAGTAGAGGTTGGCGTCGGCCTCGATGCGGCGGACCTCGGCGCGTCCGCGCTCCTGCTCGACCTCGACCCGGGCCTGGCCTTCGGCGAGCACGCGGTTCTTCTCGGCCTCGCGCCCGGCGGCGACCGTCTCGGCCTGGTTCTTGAACACGAGCTGGTCCTGGATCTTGCGCTGCTCGATCGCCTCCTGGTAGCGGTCGTCGTAGGTGTAGTGGCGGACCATCACCGACCACACCTCGATGCCCTTGGGCGCCAGGTCGGCCGACAGGTTCCGCCGGGCCTGGATGCCAGCCGCTCGCCGCGCGGCCCCGTCGTAGAACTGCTCGGCGTTGAGCTTGCCCAGCGTCTGGCGCAGGAAGGTGTCCGATCGGGGTGCTACCAGCGAGGTCTCGTAGAGCCGGCCGGGGCCGACGCTGGTGATCACCTTGTAGGGATCGACGACGCGGTAGGCGACGGTGACGTCGACCGTCACCTGGTAGCCCTCGCTGGTCTGGATCCGGATCGCCGGGGCGTAGTAGGCCTCCGCCGAGCTCGAGGTGTGGTCGTCGTTCAGCTCCATGAGCTGGATGTCACGCGGGAAGACGTGGAGCTGCTCGTAGCCGGGCACCACGAGGTGGAGTCCCGGTCCGAGCATCTCCTTCTGGATGCCCTTGCCCGGTCCCAGGAAGACCTGCTTCACGGCGAAGGAGTCGGGCGGCACGTAGGTCGTGAAGGTCGCGTAGAGCAGGATGGCCCCGATGAAGAGCGCCGGGACGACCAGCAACAGCCGGCTCCTGGAGCTCCTCAGGGAGGCGAGCTTCACTTGTGCCATGGGGTGTCCTCAGTGTGTCTCGGGCTGGCGGGGGCTCTCTCGGGTGGCTGAGGCGCCGTCAGCCGACTCCTCGGTGGCGAGCGCGGGCTGGTAGGCATCGAGCTGCTGCTGGATACGCTCGAGGTCGTCGACGATTGCCTGCAGCGCCCGCTGGTAGCGGGACGCGGCCTGCCAGGCCCTGAGCTCGGGCAGGAAGGGCAGCGTGAAGGGCACGACGTAGGCCAGGGCGACCAGCGGGCTGTGCAGCGCCCGCGTGGCGACCAGGGCCACGATGAGGGGTCCGAGGAAGGCCGCCAGGCGGAAGACGATGTCGCCCTCCCGCCAGGTGTCGAAGCGTCGCGCTTCGAGCTCGTTCTGGAGCCGGGCCAGCTTCAGCCAGCGGGGCAGGAAGGTCTCCAGCATCTCCCGCCGGATGCGCTCCGGGTGACCGTCGTCCCCCATGATCTCGGTGTACTCGGAGCAGACCTCCGACAGCGCCTCCCCGGCGATCCGGCGGGCCGCGATCTCGAGCTCGTCGGGACGATCCAGGTAGCTCCGGCGGCTGCCCTCGAGGCGCTCGATGAGGTGGGCAGCGACGGTGTCGAGGCGGTAGCTCTTGGGGGGCATGGGAGTCGGGGCTGCGCCGTGGCCAGGGGGGTGGGGGTCGGTATCCCGGGGGGCGCGGGGCGCTTAACTCAGGGGGAGAGTGCGACCGTCACACGGGAGAAGTCACTGGGTCAA
>CAZCVP010000147.1:0-20707 GCA_964501915.1 uncultured Enterobacterales bacterium | reverse complement strand
GCTCCGGCTCGGGCTCCGGCTCGGGCTCCGGCTCCGGCTCGGGCTCCGGCTCGGGCTCCGGCTCGGGCTCGGGCTCCGGCTCGGGTTCGGGCTCCAGCTCGGGCTCCAGCTCGGGCTCGGGCTCCGGCTCGCGGTCCTCCGGCAGCAGATCAGCGTCGTCGCCTTCCGCTCCGGGCACCACGTCGACCATCGGCGCGTCTACGGCGCCCAGTACCTCGAAGCCGCCCTCCACCGGCTCGGGGATGTCCTCGGGATCGGCCGCCACTTCGAGCTCGAGCGGGGGAGCCGTCGGGTCTTCCTCCTCCTCCTCCTCCGGGGCCGGCTCGGCCTCCAGGGCCTCGATGACGTCCTCCGCGACCGAGACCTCTGCGGCCACCTGGGCCTCGTGGGCGACGCGTTCCTCGACCTCCGCGGCGATGGCCGCATCGGCAGCGCCCTCCGCCAGCAGGGCCTGCAGCGCGGCACTGCGCGACTCCAGCAACAGGCGCTGGAGCTGGACCCGCGCCACGTCCTGGTTGGCAGAGCCCGCCGCTGGCGCGGTGAGCTCCACCGTGTGGAGGTGGGTCAGATCCGCCCTCGCCCGGGCCATCGACTGGATCAGGCTCTCTGCGGCGGCCTGGAGAGCGGTGGGGTCCGCCATGTCCTAGATGCCCTCGGCATGAGTGGCGAACCGGTGCGCGAGGCAGCTTCCGGCACTGTTGGTCTGGGGTCGCCGCCGGCATGGCACCGCCATTCCAAGCGCGACCCCGGGCCGACAGGGCCGGAAAGGGTCCGCGCAACGGCTTGCCAGGCGTGCCGAGGTCATCTGGTCCTATTCCTGGTCCGTGGCCGCCAGGCTCGTCATCTGCTGAGAGAGGCTGGAGATGCTCGAGAGCAGCTCTTCCCGCAGCTTCCGCATGCGCCCGACGTTGTCCTCGAGCGTGCGGAGCTTGAGCTTCAGCTCGACGTTCTCCTGGCGGAGGGAGTCGCTCTCCTTCTCGAGCTTGCGGGAGTGGATGCGGGCCCGCTGGACCTCCCGCTCCGCCTCCTCGGTCTCCCGCTCCAGCCGGCCGAGCTCCTCCCGGAGTTCGTCGCGCTCCCTCAAGACGGCCTGGTGAGCCGCCCGGACCTCGTCGGCCTGGGCCTCGAGTGCGTCGAGGTCACCACGAACCCCGGCGATGCGCCCGTCCAGCTCATCGCGGACCTGGCGGACCCTGGCAGCCTCTAGCTCCGAAGCCACGATCTGACGTGCGACCTCCTCCGCAGAGGTCATCGCCGTCTGCAACTCGGAGATGCGCTCCTGGAGGATGGCGTTGAGCTCATCCTGGATGGACTGGAGACGATCTGCGCCCATGTGGTTCCCGACTCCCGGACGGGTGGCCCACCCCTGAGAATCTTGGGAGTGGGCCGGCGTCCGGGAAGCCTACCACGCCGCATCGGGCGGTCAATTCGGCGTCGCGGACCACCCGGGCTACAGCGGTGAAGATGGCCCGCTGTCGCCTGCTCCTCGCCGAACCTCGCCACGTCAGGCGGCTCGAGTTGATCGCCGCTCTGCGAGGGGGCTTCGAAGTCCTGCTGCTCGAGCCGACCGAGGACCCCCTGAGGGTCGTGCGGCGCGAACGCCCCGAGCTGGTGATCCTGGGCTGTCAGGCGAGCCAGCCGCTCGCAGCGGCGAGGACCTGCCGGGCGCTGAAGACCGAGCTCGATCCGCCCCGGGTGGGCGTGCTGAACGGCCCGGGTCTCCCCCTGGACCCGAAGGACGTCATGGACCAGTACCTGGCCGACGGCTACCTCGGTGGTCCCGCGGACCCCGAGACCGTGAGGTCCTGGGCCGAGCGCCTGCGAGACGGCGAGCGCCCGGTGGTCGTGGCCCAGCCGGCCCGTGGCTGGTGGAGACGCCTGCTCCCCTGAGCCGTGTCAGCGAATGCCGTGCTTCTTCAACAGCCGGGTGATCGACTTCCGGTCCATGTCGGCCGCCCGCGCGGCCCGGGACACGTTGCCCCCGTAGCGTTCGATGAGCTCGACGAGGTACTCCCGCTCGAAGGCCTCGATGATCTGCTCCTTGGCGTCCTTGAAGGGCAGCTCCTGGAGCTCCTGGCGGGTCGAGACCGGCGCGGCCACGGGCGCTGCGGCCTCCATGCGTGAACCCGGCTGCGCCGACCGCAGGCTCGAGGGCAGGGCGTCGAGGTCGATCAGCTCCCCGTCGGTGAAGGGCAGGGCCCGCTCGATGACGTTGTTGAGCTCGCGCACGTTGCCGGGCCAGTGGTAGGCCTCGAAGACCGCGAAGACCTCGGGCGACAGCCCGCGCACGCCGGGGTTGTGCCGAGCCCGGTCCAGGAGGTGCGTGCAGAGCAGGGAGAGGTCCTCCAGTCGCCGGCGCAGCGGTGGGAGCAGGATCTCGACCACGGCGAGGCGGTAGTAGAGGTCCTCCCGGAAGCGCCCCTCCTGGACCTCCACGCGCAGGTCCCGGTTGGTGGCCGCGACCACGCGCACGTCGACCGGGCGGATGCGTCCCGAGCCCACCCGGCGCACTTCGCGCTGCTCCAGCACCCGCAGGAGCTTGGGCTGGAGCTCCAGCGGGAGCTCACCGATCTCGTCGAGGAAGATCGTGCCGCCGTCCGCCAGCTCGAACACGCCCTCGCGAGCGGTGTGGGCGCCGGTGAAGCTGCCGCGCTCGTGGCCGAAGAGCTCGGACTCGATGAGGGTGTCCGGCGCCGCGCCGCAGTCGAAGACACGGAAGGGCTTCCGGTCCCGGCGGCTCAGGTTGTGCACGGCCCGCGAAGCCAGCTCCTTCCCGGTGCCGGTCTCTCCCGTGATCATCACGGTCAGGTCGGTCGGTGCGACGCGCTCGATGATGCCGAACACCTCGCGCATCGACATCGCGTGACCGACGAGCTGGTCGAGCTGGTGCTTCTCCGAGGGCGTGATCTCGATGAGCTCGTCTTCCGGGGTGAAGGCCAGCTCGCTCTTGCCGACGCTGAAGCGGGTCTCCGGGGTGAGGAAGACCTCCCGCACCCGCACGTTGCCCACGAAGGTCCCGTTGGTGGATCCCGCGTCGCGCAGCACGACCCCGTCCGCGGTGCGGATGATCTCCGCGTGGCGCCGGGACACCGTCGAGTCGGTGAGCACCACCTCGCTCTCGTCCAGCGAGCCGATGCGGAAGACGTCGCGGTCGACGACCCAGGTCCGGCCGGCGTCGGGACCGGAGACCACCGTCAGCCGCCCTCGGCGGATGAAGAGCTGCCGTCGCGGTGCCGCGAGGGTGCTGGTGATGTCCGACATGCGATCCCGGGGGCGGTGCGGCATTCTAACCGCACGCTGCCAGGTCAGGCCTCGTCGTCGGTGAGCACGGCACCCACCATCTGGTTGCGCTTCATCAGCCGCTGGATCGACTTGCGATCGATGCCGGCCGCTCGTGCTGCGTGGGAGATGTTGCCACCGTGGTCCTTCAGCAGGCGCGTGATGTAGGCGTACTCGAACACCTCCAGCCACAGTCGCTTGGACTTCTTGTAGGGCAGGTCGTACCGGATGGCGACGCCACTGAGGCTCTCCCCAGCCGGCACGGGCGTCGCGGGGGTCCCTCCAACCGGCGGGGGGCGGCGCCCATCGAGGCGCCGGAGCCGCGGCGGCAGGTCACCGAGGTTGATGACGGGCCCCACGGAGAGGTTGACGACATAGCGAGCGCAATTGACCAGCTCCCGGACGTTGCCGGGCCAGTCGTAGGCGCACAGCACCTCCACGACCTCCTGGCCGAGGCGGAGGTCCGGCCGGCCGCACTCCACGCCGAGGCGCTGCATGAAGTGCTGCAGCAGGAGCGGGATGTCGTCGGGGCGGTCCCGCAGCGGCGGTAGCATCACGTGGACCACGTTGAGCCGGTGGAAGAGGTCCTCGCGGAAGTCGCCCGAGGACACCGCCTCGTCGAGCTTGCGGTTGGTCGCGGCGACCACGCGCAGGTCCGCGGCGTGGATCCGCGTGCCACCCACGCGGCGGTACTCCCGCTCCTGGAGCAGGCGCAGGAGCTTCACCTGGACCGGAGCCGCCAGCTCACCGATCTCATCCAGGAAGAAGGTGCCGCGATCCGCGACCTCCACGAGGCCCTTGCGCAGGCTCGCCGCACCGGTGAACGCGCCTTTTTCGTGTCCGAAGAGCTCGGACTCCATGAGGTTGGCGGGAATGGCCGCGCAGTCGACCGGCACGAAGGGCTGGGTGCTGCGGGACGAGAGGCGGTGGATGGCGCGCGCCACGACCTCCTTTCCTGTGCCGCTCTCCCCCGAGATCAGCACGCTGAGGTCCGTCGGCCCGACCCGGCGCAGCAGGTCCTTGAGCCGCCGCATCTCGGGGCTCTCCCCCACCAGGCCCAGGTCCCCTTCCCCGGACTCCGCGCCGAGCTGGGCGCGCAGGCGACGGTTCTCGTCCTTGAGGCGGCGGTGACCGATGGCTCGCTCGACCACGACCAGCAGCTCGTCGGGCCCGAAGGGCTTGGGCATGTAGTCGTAGGCGCCCTCCTTGATGGCCTCGATGGCGGTCTCCACGGTGGCGTAGGCCGTGATCAGCACCACCGGGGTCTCCGGGTGCTTGCGGCGCACCGCGCGCAGCACGTCCATGCCGCTGATGCCGGGCATCATCAGGTCACTGAGGATGAGATCCGGGGGCTCCTCCCGCTGCAGCGCCAAGAGCCCCTCCTCCCCCGACGTCGCCGTCGTGACGGTGAAGCCGGCGCGACCGAGGATCTTGCGCATCGACGCGAGGAGCTCGACCTCATCATCGATGGCGAGGATGTGGCCGACCGTCACGGTTCCGGGTCCTCAGTGGGCAGGTCCACGGTGAACACGCTCCCTCTTCCAGAAGGCCCGGGCGATCGCGCCTGGATGGTGCCACCGTGCGCCGTCACGATGCCATAGCTCACCGAGAGCCCGAGGCCCGTCCCGCTCCCGACCTTCTTGGTCGTGAAGAAGGGCTCGAACACGTGGTCGACCTCGCGCGGCTCCATCCCGATCCCCTCGTCGACCACCTGGACCTTCCCAGGACGGGCGACGAGCCACACGTGCCCTCCGGGCTCCGTGGCTTCGATCGCGTTCTTCACGAGGTTGAAGACCACCTGCTCCAGCTCGCCGTGGGCCCCGAAGGCCGGGGCGGCGCCCTGGATGTCGAGCACGATCTCCACGCCGGCGCGCTCGGCGGACCGGGCCAACAGGTCCCGGATCAACGTGGCCACGTCACCGAGGTCGAGCTGCTGGCGCGCGCCGCTGCCCCGCCGGCCGAACTTCAGCAGGTTGCCGGTGATCTCGGCGATGCGGCGCGCCTGGTCCTCGATGGTCTCCAGGTCGTCGATCACGTCGGGATCGAGGCCTTCTTCGTCGGCCACGCTCAGGAGGTAGCCGGCCCGGGACAGGATGATGCCGGTCGGGTTGTTGACCTCGTGGGCGACTCCAGCCCCGAGCTGCCCGACGCCGGCCATCTTGGCCGCGCGGACGAGCTGGGCCTGGGCCTCCTCGAGCTCCTCGGTGCGCTGCACCACGCGGTCCTCCAGCTCCTCGTTGAGCAGGCCCAGAGCCTCCTCCTTCTCGACCACCGCCACCCGCAGGTCCTCCAGGGCCCGTGCCAGCTCGGCGATCTCCCCCTCCACCGCCGGGATCGGCGTGGAGCGCGTCCACCCCTCCTCGGCCGCGGTGCGCACATGGCGGACCACCGTGCCCAGGGGCCGCGTCACCAGCAGATCGAGCGCCCAGGCGAGTCCCAGGCCCCCGACGAGGGCGCACACGAACCACACGGCCAGGATGCCCTGCTGGATGCCCGTCTCGAAGCCGCGGGTCAGCCACTCGACGCAGAGCAGCGAGCCCACGATGAACAACGTCACCGTGGCGGAGAGTCGAAGGGACAGGGGGGAGCTGACCCCCGGGACCCGGCTACGACGAGGAGTGGCCACCGTGGGAGTGGTTGTCGCACACCTCGCCCGCTGCGATCCAGTTGATGCACGTGACGGGGCAGGCGTCGATGGCGTCCTGGATGAGGTCCATGGCCCCGTCCTGCTTGCGGACGACGGCCTTGTCCTCCTCCTGTCCCGGAGGCGCTTCCGGCAACAGGAACACGTCGGAGGTGTGCTCCTCGCAGGTTCCGCAGGAGATGCACTCTTCCTGGTCGAGGGTGAGCACCTGGCCCGCTGCCCTGGCCCGGCTCGACTCGTTGTCGATGGGGCCCCAGAAATGGATCCCGTCCTCGGCCTCGTTGAGCCCCTCGCCAGCGAGGTCGAACTCGCGGCCATTGGCGCGCATCCGGGCCCGGTAGGCCTCCAGGTCCGTGCTGGACTGGTCGGCGTGCACGGCCTTGCCGAGGGACCCACTGGCGGCGAGGGCCGCGATGCGAGCGAAGTCACTCCCGGAGGTCGCCGTCTCCTCGACCTCGGTGGCCGCCGTGTCGGCCTCGGGGTCCTGGAGGGGGGCCTCGATCCAGTCGAGGAGCTCGGAGGCCCTGGCCTTGCCTTCGGCAGACGGCGCAGCGGGGGCCGGCTCCGCGGTCGGCTGCGGCGACCAGGAGGCCACGGGCGCTGCGGACCCGCCCGAAGACCCGGCGGAGCTGCCCTTCTGGGTCGCCTTTCGGGCGACTCGGCGCACGAGAGATCGGATCATCGGGTACGCACTCCTGTTCGGCCCACTCCCCGCTGGGGGTCGACGTTGACGATAGCGCCGCGGCGGCAGGGTCCGAGGCCCCGTGCCCGCTGGCGTCAGGGCGTCTAACGTCGTGGACGCCGTCCTGGGGAGACGCGGCGCCAGTCCCCACCCGAGAGCGGATGCCCTCCGAGTCGTCCGACCTGTCGCTCGTCCATCACGTAGGCCCAGGCCTGCTCCATCCGGTGGGCCACCTGGACCTGCAGGAGCTCCCGCCGGAAGAGGCCGCGCCCGGCGCCTTCGAAGAGGTCCAGGACCTGGAGCCGGCCCGGGCGATCGAGCACGACCAGCTCGCCCAGGACCCACGGTCCGCCGGGCAGTGCCGTGCGCTGCGCGACCAGCGCCGGGTAGCCGGGAGCGAGCCGGTAGAGCGTCCCCTGGATGCGAGCCGGCCAGCGCTCCAGCCCACCCAGGTAGCCGTCCGCCTCCTGGCCGGCGAGCAGGCTGCCGTAGACGAAGAGCGGGGTGTCCAGCGGCACCGACATCAGGCCCGGAGTTCTTCCAGCCAGGTCAGCAGACGGTCCGCGAGGGGGCGCAGCCGCTGGTGCAGCTCCCGGTCCTCCGGCTCGCCGCGGAGCCGGGCGAAGAAGCTCTCCTCGAGCAGGAGACGCTCCCGGACCGTCACCGCGACCCCGAGCGCCTGGAGCACCCGGGAGAGATCCGTCCCCCGCAGCCCGCCGCGGGCCCGACGGGAGACGAGCCAACCCTGGTCCGTGCAGAAGCCGTCCAGCACGTCCATGAGCTCCCCCAGGTCCTCGCCGACCCGGTGGACCCGCAGACCGCCGTCGCCGGCCATCACCTCGACCCGGGGGCCGGCCTGGCGGTGGAGCAGCAGCAGGGTCGCGAGCAGACCGAGGTGGGGTACGTGAGCCAGGACCCTCAGCCGCAGGCTGACGGTGTCGGGGATGGCGCGGGGAACCGGCTCGCCCGGGTGGAGCAGACCACCGTGGACCGCCTCCCGGGCCTCGCAGAGGTGGGGCGGCCGGACTGCGTTCTTCTCGCCGGCTCCGTCCAGCAGCCGGTTGACCGCCTTGACCCCGCCCAGCAGCAGGACGAGCGCCGGCGGCAAGGCCAGGACCAGGTCGCGCTCGTCGATGAGCTCGAGGAAGGCGGCGTGCAGGGCGACCGGCGCGGCACCCGTGTCTCCGGCCATGGGAAAGGCATCGATGCTGCGACCCATCAGGATGCGATCCAGGTCGCGAGCGAGCTGCCGGGGACTGGCCGCGGCGCCGAAGACCCGTCGATCCCAGCCGGCGTAGCGATCCCGCAGGGCGGCGAGCTG
This sequence comes from uncultured Enterobacterales bacterium, assembly GCA_964501915.1. Classification (GTDB taxonomy): domain Bacteria; phylum Myxococcota_A; class UBA796; order UBA796; family CAJQPC01; genus CAYFPX01. The sequence goes on along the minus strand of CAZCVP010000147.1, from coordinate 12,781 downwards.
GCGAGACGAGGACAGGTCCCCCCGCGAGGCCCGGCGGAGCAGGTCGAGGTAGCCGCGATAGCCCGGATCCGAGAGCGCGACCCCGACGGCCGTCTCCGTGAGCTGGCGCCGGCGCGCCGCGCCCCGGCTGACCACCAGCCGGTCGCCCACGCGGTGGGCGTCCCCTCGGCGCAGGGCGAGCTGCATGCAGTCCCCGACGGGGAAGTCGCGGGCACCGGCGCGGTCCAGGAGCGCCCGGACGTGCCCCGGAGCGAGCTCTCCGTGGTCCAAGAGCGCCCCGAGCACGATGCGGTAGACCTCCGGCACGTCGCCGGCGTCGCCGCGCCGCGCCCCCGCGGGGGGGGGGGGGGGGGGGGGGGGCGCCGGCGCCGGGGGGGGGCGGCCCCCCGGGGGGGGGGGGGGCCGGGGCGCCCGCCGGCGGTGACGCATCGCCGGCTCCAGCAGCGAGCGGACCGCGGTCGCACGCCGCCAGGCCGTGGTCTCCGCCATGCCCGGCTGGCGGGACCGGACGAAGGCCGCCAGCTCGTCGACTTCGGGCAGGGTCGTGCCGCGTCCCTGCATCAGGTCGCGCACGAAGGCATTGGCCCAGGCGGCGCGGGCGTAGACCTTGGGGCGGTCGGACTCGGCGTAGACGTACTCCAGGCCCAGCCCGGTCAGGCGAGCGTCCTCGCCGGGCTCCAGCAGGCCCAGCCACTCCCCGGCCTGGGTGTAGTAGTGGACGGTGCGGACCTCGCAGTCCAGCAGGTCGGCGAGGGACCGGGAGTCGCGCACCCCCTGTCCCACCAGTTCCAGCAGCCGGGTGAGGAGCTGGACGTTGTTGGCGTTGGGCACCAGGGTGTGCCGCGGAGGACGAGGCGGCATGGCGGGAAGATAGCGTCCCCAGCCGGGCCGGACCCCTGCTCCTCCAGAATCGAGTTTTAGTCTTGACATGACAAGACCGAGACCGCTACCGTGCACGCGGAGACCCAGCCATGAACCGCCTGCAACGTCGCCTGCGCATCCTCCGGGACAAGCGCCAGGGGGCCTTCGACGCCGAGCAGCACTACCTCGAGTCCGCCCTGCGGAGCCGCACCGCCCGCAAGGTCCGCGCCGAGCTGCGCCGGATGGACCCGGTGATCCTGCTCACGCCTCGCTGGTCCCGCTCCCAGGCCTTCCTGGAGGAGCTGGCCCTCGATCTCGCCGTCGGCACACCGCCCATCGGCTGCCGCACGGTGTCCTTCCGCCCCCTCCGAGGAAAGGGCGAGACAGACGCCTGGGTCTACGTCCTCGCCGTGCTGGCCCAGCTCTCGGTGGACCGCTGGACCGAGGCCCGGGCGCCGCTGGTCGTCAGCCGCCTCGGCTTCCGCACGGCGGCCGTGGAGCTGCTGATGCGCGCCCAGGACCGCCCCGGGGCCCGCGTGGCTCTGTTGGCCCATGGCGCCGAGCACCTGCCCTTCGAGGTCCTGCTCGACCTCTCCACGGCCTGGCTGGAGTTCACGCGCATGCAGCCGGAGGCCCGCCGCACCACGCTGCTGCTGGCCGCGACGGTGGACGCTCCCCACATCCAGCTCGGCGATGCCCGGCGGGTCCTGCTCCAGGACCTGGGCGAGGCCGAGGCCGCGGCCAGCCTGGTCTCCCGCATGGGCATGGTGAGCCCGATGCGCCTGGAGACCGCGGCGCGGTTCACCGGCGGCGTGCCCGACGTGGTCGAGGCCCTCGGCGTCGGCGCTCGGCAGCTCGGCCAGCTCCCGTCCAGCGCCTCGGCCATGATCCGCGCCCTCGGGCCGCTGGCCGACCAGATCCGGAGCGCGGTCACCATCGCGGCTTCGGACCCGATGGTCGCGGAGCGCCTGGAGCAGTTCCTCGACGGCGAGGCCCTCGACGAGGAGCCTGCGGTCGATCGCACCCTGTTGATGGCCGGGCTCCTGCGCCGCACCCACCTCGAGGGCACCGAGAAGATGGTGCTGCGAGCGCCGGCGATCGGGGACGTGATCGTCTGAGGCCAGGCTCAGCGCATTCGGCTACAGTGGCTCCCCGAAGAGAGGAAGAGCCCATGATCTGGACCGCTGCCCTGTTCGCCCTCGTCGGCTGTGACGCCGGCAACATCGCCACCGACGACACCTCGTTCGAGACCGACGACTCCGGTAACACCGGGACCTCCGACGATGAGCCGGTCATCGAGAGCGCCGACGTCCACTGCTACCTGCACTCCACGGGCGACCAGTTCTACCAGTGGACCATGTCCGCCCAGGTCGACGATCCCCAGGGCCGCGACACGATCGAGATCACCAACACGGTCGAGGCCTACCTCAACGACGCCCTCCAGGCCTCCTACACCCTGATCTGCCCCGACACGAGCGGTGACTGCGTCGGCAGCTTCCGGGAGACCGACAACGGCATCCTCTGCAGCACGGCCAGCAACTACGACTTCAAGTTCCTGATCGTCGACGAAGACGGGAACACCGCGTCGAAGACGGTCCAGGGGTACGAGGGGACGGCGAAGTAGCGCTCCCGACGCTCCGTCGGGCCTGGAGCACCGAGCCACACGGAGTGCCTTCGTTCTTCCGCCTGAGAGGGATCCGCGCCAGTCGGAGAGGGCGCTCCGACGACATTCCAGGCACTCGAGGCTCGTGGAGATCTCAGGGTCGTCTGGAGGCGCAAGTTCGGGAGGACTGCGTGTCGACGGGAGGAAGTTCGGGGGGACTCCGCCGCACCCTGAGGTAGGCTGGCGCCACCCCTCCGAGGGAGGTTCTCGTGCGCCTCGTCGTCCTGTCCCTCCTCCTCACCCTGCCCCTGTCAGCCTGTCGCACCAAGGACGACACGGCGGCGGACACGGCCACGACGGTGGACTCCGTCGCCCGCGTCGACTCCACCGACTCCGGCGACACCGGTCTCGATCCCCTCGACGACGTCGACCAGGACGGCTTCCCCCGCGACCTGGACTGCGACGACGAGGACCCGGCGGTGAACCCCGCCGCCACCGAGACCTGCAACGGCAGCGACGACGACTGCGACGGGCTGATCGACGACGAAGACGACGCGGTCGAAGGCACCGGGCCCTTCTACCGAGACGCCGACGAGGACGGCTTCGGCGATCCGGAGCAGACCGTGTCGGCCTGCGAGGCCCCCGAGGGCTACGTCGACGAAGCCACCGACTGTGACGACGGCAACGCCGGCGTGCACCCGGAGGCCACCGAGGTCTGCAACGGCCTCGACGACGACTGCGACGGGCTCCGCGACGACGAGGACGACGAGGTCGGCGGCACCACCACTTTCTGGATCGACACCGACGGCGACGGGGTCGGCACCACCGCCCACAGCACCGAGGCCTGTGAGGCGCCCGAGGGCTTCGCCACGGCGTCGGACGACTGCGACGACGGTGACGCCACGGTCTTCCCCGACGCCCCCGAGCTCTGCGACGGCCAGGACAACGACTGCGACACCGAGGTCGACGAGGAGGCGGACGGCACCAGCACCTGGTTCACCGACGCCGACGGCGACGGCTACGGCGACCCGGACAGCCCCGTGGACTCCTGCGACGGCAGTGGCGGCCTGTCCGCCGAGGGCACCGACTGCGACGACACGGACCGCGCCGTGAACCCTTCGGCGACCGAGGTCTGCGACGGGGTGGACAACGACTGCTCCGGCGACGCCGACGGGTCGGACGCCGCGGACGCCACCACCTGGTACGCCGACTCGGACGGGGACGGCTTCGGCGACGCGTCCAGCTCGACCCTGGCCTGTGAGCAACCGGCACAGCACGTCGAAGACGACAGCGACTGCGAAGACGGTGACGCCGCGGTGAACCCCGACGCCAGCGAGACCTGCAACGACAGCGACGACGACTGCGACGGGCTCACCGACGACGACGACCCGGGCCTCAGCGGCGCCAGCACCTGGTACCTGGACCACGACGGCGACGGCTACGGCGACGCTGCCCACGGCGTCGAGGCCTGCGAGGCGCCGAGCTCCCATGTCTCGGACGACCAGGACTGCGACGACCTCGACGCCGCGGTCCACCCCGGCGCCACCGAGGACTGTGACGGCATCGACGGCGACTGCGACGGCGACATCGACGAGGACCTGCCCACGACCACCTGGTACGACGACGACGACGGCGACGGCTACGGCGAGCCAGACGCGGTGACCGAGTCCTGCGAGCAGCCCACGGGCACGGTCACCGTCGGCGAGGACTGCGACGACACCGACGCCTCGATCCAGCCCCTGGCCACCGAGGTCTGCGACGGGGTGGACAACGACTGCGACGGCGACACCGACGAGGAGAGCGCCGCCGACGTCCAGACCTGGTACAGCGACGCCGACGGCGACGGCTACGGCGATGCCGACGCGGCGACCGAGAGCTGCGAGGCCCCGACCGACCACGTCAGCGACGCGACCGACTGCGACGACACCGACTCCGCCGTGAACCCCGGCGCCGCCGAGGTCTGCAACGGCCAGGACGACGACTGCAACGGCTGGACCGACGACGAGGATCCGGGCATCAGCGACGCCGACACCTGGCACCTGGACTACGACGCCGACGGCTACGGGGGCACGACCGTCACGGTGACCGCCTGCGACCAGCCCAGCGGCTACGTCGCCGACGCCGACGACTGCGACGACCTCGACAGCGACGTGAACCCCGGCGGCACGGAGACCTGCAACGACGTCGATGACGACTGCGACGGCCTGATCGACGCCGACGACACCGACCTCGTGGACGCCGTCGGGACCTGGTACGCCGACACGGACATGGACGGCTACGGCGACCCGGACGCCGCGGTGGAGGACTGCGAGCAGCCGAGCGGCACCGTGGAGAACAGCGACGACTGCGACGACACCGACGCCCTCGTCTCCCCCGACGCCACCGAGATCTGCAACGGGATCGACGACGACTGCGACGGCAGCGCCGACGGGGGCACGGCCGGCTCCGCCGACTGCCCCGGGACGAGCTGTCTGGACGTGCTCACCGAGGACCCGACCGCGTCCACCGGCGTGTTCTGGCTCGAGCCAGAAGCCGGACAGCTCTTCGAGGCCTGGTGCGACATGGACACCGACGGCGGCGGCTGGACCCTGGCCTTCATCAAGAACTCGGTCGACCAGGACACCTACGAGGACTTCGCCAGCGACTACGAGGACCTCGGCGACCTGGCCGACAGCCCGGAGAACGCCAGCGCGTCGTCCTCGGCCATCGGTGGCTGGCTCGACCTGAACGCCTTCGACTTCTCCGTGCTGCGCATCGGCTCCTACTGGAGCGGCGCCGAGACCTGGCTCTCCGCCGACATCCAGCGAACCGAGCTGCGCCTGGACTTCGGCCAGTACGGCTACTTCCTCTACGGCGACAGCAACGGCTACTACTGGTGTGCTGGGGACCACGCCTACACCGACAGCGGCTCCGGGCAGGAGAACCAGCCCTCGGGGGCGCCGTCGGACTGCAAGGGCCACGGCTCGCTGGGCGCCGGCTGGGACTTCTCGACCGTGGACACGACGAACCAGGGACTGACCCTGTGCGGGAACGACTACTCGCGGTGGATGCACTACGAGTACGGCGGCGGCTCGGTGAGCTACCCGACCCAGGGGGCGGCGCAGGCGATCTGGGTGCGGTAGCAGCGTAGACTCCGGCTTCACCGCTCCACGAGTCCTCATGCTGCTTCGCCGCACCGCCGCTCTCACCGCCCTCGCCGCAGCGCTCGTCGCCACGGTCGCCACCTCCAGCTATGGCGACTTCAGCTTCACCGAGGAGGCCGCGGGACCGGACCTCACGCTGGGCGTCGGCCAGTCGCAGGAGTGGCTGGTCACGGTGGAGATCGACGGGTTCGAGAACCTGCCGCTGGAGACCGGCGTGCAGGCCACCGTGCAGCTCTGGTTCGAGGACGGCGCCGACATCGACATGGTGGTCGTGCAAGACGGCGACCAGCCCCAGGAGGCCTGGGTGGACGTGCCGACCCCGTCGACCGCGACGAACAGCTGGCTCGACATGGACTGCAGCGAGGATCCATGCTCCCAGACCCTGGACGTGACCTTCAGCTCCGACGGCGGCGCCACGGGGACCTGGGAGGTCGACGTCGAGGTCTCCGACGACGACGCCGCCCAGAACGACGGCGACTACAGCGTGTCGATCTCCGTGGACTTCCTGGAGATCGACACCTGGTGGGACACCGGTGACACCGGGGACACCGGCGACACCGGCTGAGCAGGGATCCGTCCGAGGATCGCGGAGCCCGCCGAGCAGGTGGACGCCCCCGAGCAAGCGGCGCCATCTTCCGTGCGCACCGAGGGAGGCAGCGTGGCGCAGACTCGGGCCCGGCGGGGCCCCAGCCCGGAGCAGGACACCGACCGACTACCCTCGACCGCCGAGCACGAGCTCGGTCACATGCTCGGGCTGCCCGACGAGTACACCGACATCTCCACCGGGCTGCTCGGCGGTGCCCAGACGCAGTTCGAGGGACTGGTGACCAGCGCCGGCGTGCAGCAGCCCATGTTCGGGGCCGACAGCTCCAGCCAGATGTCCAACGGTGTCGACGTGGGGCAACGTGCGCGTGCGCCTGGAGACCGACGGCCGCCTCTTCCACGCACGCAACACGGCCGCCTGGGCCACCGGCGCGGAGTGGACCGACCCGCTGCCCACCGCACCGCACCGGGTCCTGGACGACCCGGAGGGATGCCTCGTCCGGCTGCTGGAGCGACACGGCTTCTTCGCCTGCCGGGCCTGGCGGAGGTCTGATCGGCGCCCCAGGGCCGCCAGGTGGGCCGTGAACGTCGCCACCTGCTCCTCCCGAGAAGGTCAGGAGATGAAGTACCTCGGCGGCACCCAGCTCCAGCCCTGCACACGGGCGCCCCTGGTCTCCACACCGAGCACCTCGCGCACCGCCTCGGCCACACCCTCCTTCTCCAGCACCGTGTGGTGCTCCAGCGCCAGGTTCTGGGCGATGCCGGGCACGTCGAGCTGGCCGATGGCCCGGGTGGGCAGGCCGGGGTACCGCTCGACCACGTGGCCCTGGATCGACCGCACGAAGCCCGCGAAGGCCCGATCCTCGGCCGCCACGACCAGACGACCGGTCCGGGCCACGGACTCGTAGACCAGCTCCAGGTCCGGAGGCACCAGCGTGCGCAGGTCGATCACCTCGCAGGAGGCGCCCTCCGCCGCGAGTCCCTCGGCCGCCGCCAGCGCCGTCCAGACCATGCGCCCCCAGGAGACGATGGTGACGTCGCTGCCGGAGCGGCGGATCACCCCCTTGCCGAAGGGCACGCGCAGGTCCCGCGGCAGGTCCGGGATCTCTCCCCGCATGACCCCCCGCTTCATCGCGGCGATCTCGGCCCGGTCCGTCGGCTCGCCGGGAAACGCCGGTCCGAGGGACTGGCGGTAGAGCCACTTGGGCTCCAGGCAGACCACCGGACCGTCGTACTCGCTGGCTGTCATCAGCAGACCGTAGATGTCCCAGGAGGTGCTGGGCATCAGGAGCACCAGGCCCGGGATGGCCGAGAAGTACCCCTCCAGCGACATCGAGTGGTAGACCGCGCCGCCGCCGAAGGGATCGACCGGCATGCGCAGCACCACGCGGGTGCTGCTGTTGCCGGCCGAGCACCAGTGGAGGTTGCCCATGTGCACGAGCCAGTGGAAGGCGTTGAGGGAGTAGTCGCCGAACTGGATCTCGGGCAGAGCACGCACCTCGCGGTGCAGGCCGGCGCCCATCGCCGTGCCGCAGATCAGCGGCTCGTTGAGCGGCGCGTCGATGACGTGGTCCGGGTGCCTCTTCTTGAGGCCGGCCGTGGCCTGCATCACGCCGCCGAGGTCGCCGACGTCCTGGCCGACCAGCAGGCCGCCACACTCGGCGATGGTGTGGTCCAGGGCCGAGCGGATCGCGGCGGCGTAGGACACGTTCGTGGTCCCGGGTGCCGGGATGCTCTCCACGACCTCGGGGAACGGCGGTCGCACGTGCTCCAGCACCGACTCCAGGGGCGGATCCGGCTCGGCACGCACCGCCGCCATCAGCGCCTTGACCGACTCGTCGTGGCGGGCGCCGATGCGGCCCAGGTCGTGGTGGTGGAAGAAGTCGCGCCCCTTGCCCTCGATCCGACGCATCACGTCGGCGGGCTCGAGCGCACCCCGCCGCACCAGCTCCTCACCGAAGGCGATCAGCGGGTCGTCCTGGCTCAGGTCGAAGGTCATGTCGGCGGCGCTGGAGTGGCCGTTGAAGCGCGGCAGGTCGCGCACGTGGAGCAGGGCGGGCCGGCTGTGGTCCCGGGCGTGCACGCCGGCGGCGTGGGCCGCCCGGTAGCAGTCCCAGAAGTCGCGGCCGTCGCAGGTGAAGTGGGCCACGTCGAAGGCGGCCGCGTAGGCCTCGAAGTCGCGGATGCCGCGTCCGTCCCCGGCGGGCGTGGAGATCGCGACCCCGTTGTCGGTGACCATGATGACCAGCGGCAGGTCCCACACGCTGGCGGCGTTCATCGCGTCGTGGAGGTCGCCCTCGGCCGTGGTGCCGTCGCCGATGATGGCAGCGGCCATGCCACGAGCGATGCCCTGCCGCTTCAGCCCCAGGGCCCAGCCCGCCGCCTTGCCGAGCTGCATGCCCACCGGGCTCTGGACCGGCAGGATGCCCAGCTCGGGGATGTCCAGGTGGTTGACCATCTGGCGACCCCGACCCATCCGGTCGGTGTCCTTGGAGAACTGCTGTCGCAAGACAGCCTGGGTGAAGCCCTCCCAGCCGTTCAGGGCCGCCCACATGCTCACCAACGAGCCGGAGCGGTAGTGGGGCACGAGCCCGAACCGGCTGACGTCGTCGATCACATGGGACCAGGCCAGCGACGTGGCGGTGCCGTGGACCTCCTCCCCCGGTCCCCAGATGGCGAACTTGACGTCGCCGCGGGCCGCGAGCCGGACGATGTGCTCCTCGAGGATCCGGGAGCCTGTCGCGACGTGGTAGGCGAGCCGAAGCTCCTCGGCCGAGGGGGACGTCTCCTCGGGTAGGTCGGACACCATGGCTAGGGGACCCGGATCGCCGGTCGCAACGGGGCTACTCATGATGAACCTCCTGGGAGTCGACGTGCCCTGCTCCCCCTCTATCCGAGAGGGTGACTCAGATCACCAATGCCTCTCGGGCCGAGAAGTCGCGTCCGATCCGGAAGGCCTCGATCGAAGCGAGCGTCCCGCCGACGTCGACGACGTCCAGGCCGTGGCCCGCTTCGGCCAGCGCAGCGGCGACGAGAGCGGTGTAGGGCCCGAACATCGCCCCGTGCCCGGAGAACCCGACGAGCCGGATCAGGTTGGGGACCCGAGGGTCGTAGTCGAGGAAGGGATTGTGGTCTGGGGTGGTGCCGTAGAACCCGCTGGTGGTGGCCGTGATGCCGGCGAAGTCCAGGACCGGGGGCAGGACGTCGGCGACGTTCATCCAGGCCTCGAAGGGCCGGGAGTCCACTCCGGAGGCGTGGTAGCAGGCCTGCTCCGCGAGGTCCTGGTCCTCGTAGGTGAAGTCGTCGGCCACGTCCTGGGCGTCGTGGGCCCAGCCGACCATCAGCGACCCGGCGTTCTCCGGTCGGCAGTAGGTCCCCGAGGGCGTGACCACCAGCGGCATGGTGAGGAACTCCTCGGCCGTCATCGAGCCGCCGCGCCGGATGAACCACAGGTAGCGCTTGAGCGCCGCCACGGGCAGCGGCTCCCCGCCCAGCACCGACCCGACCCGCCAGGTCCAGGCGTTGGTGCAGTCCACGAAGAGGTCGCCCTGGACCCAGCCCTCCGGCGTGCGCACGCCCTCCAGGCGCCCGCCGGCGTGGCTGGAGCCGATCACGGGGGCCCGGAGCAGGATCTCGGCACCGCCCCGCCGACAGGCCTCCGCGGCGTCGGAGTAGATCAGGCCCGGGCGCAGGAAGCCGTCCGACGGGCACCAGGTGCCCCCGGCGACCGCTTCGCCGTCGACGAAGGCGAAGCGCTCCTGGACCTCGGCCCCGCTCAGCGCCTCGACCTCCTGGAGCCCCCAGGACCGCTGCCGGGCGACCAGCTCCTTCGCGTCCGCGTAGCCCGCGTCCTCCCCGTAGAGGAAGAGGTAGCCATGCTGGTGGATCGGGCTCAGGTCCCCGCCGATCTCCTCGGACCAGGCCCGGTAGAACGCCACCGAGTGGCGCATGCCCACCACCGTCTCGCGGGTGGAGAACTGCTGGCGGATGCCCGCCGCGCTGCGGGATGACGATCCGGCTCCCAGGTGCTCCCCCTCCAGCACCGTGACGCTCCACCCGCGCTCCAGCAGGGCGTGGGCACAGAGGGTCCCGGTGATCCCACCCCCCACGATCACCGCTCTGTTGCTGCTGGGTCCCGGCACGTCGTCACTCCAGAGGGGCCGCTCATCGCTGGCCTTGCGCCGGTCCTCCAGGGACCCTAAGGTCGCAGCAGGCCTCCTCATCAGGAGAAGACGAGATGCTCTGGATGCTCCCGGCGCTCACCAGCGTATATGCTGCTCCCCCAGTTGGCTTCAAGCAAACGGATGATGGGAATGGTTGCACATTCTACAAGGGTCCGAAAGACGCCGACGGCAACGAGACGCTGTTCGCCGACTGCTACTGGCCCGACGTCGAGGCCGAGCGGATCAAGGGCCTGCTCGCCCGCTGGGATCACCACGACCGCTACTTCTCCACCGTGACGACCTCCGACATCGTCGGCAAGGTCGGGGACAAGGTGCTCGTGCGCCAGGTCCACGAGGCCAGCGGCATCTCCGATCGCGAGTGCATGCTGGTGATGTGGCGGACCGAGGCCGACGGCGCCTATCGCTACCAGTGGACCATGGCCCCGGACCAATCCGGGCGAGAGGACGTCGGCGTGCTTCCCGAGGCGGACACAGGCGCCTGGACGGTGATCCCCGACTCCCGGGGAGGCGTGAAGGTCACCTACGAGCTGCTCTACGACCCGGGAGGCTCGGTCCCCGGCTTCGTGGTGCGCTGGTTCCAGGGATCCGGCTTCATCGACCTGGTCGGAGAGATGCGCGAGGCGTCCACCCGGTGATCCTCTCCCTCGCCATCGCGGCCACCCTGCCGGCCGCGGCCGCCGACTGGAAGCTCGTGGGCGAGGAGAACGACTGCCTCATCTACGTCGACACCAGCAGCGAGACCTACAACGGCCGAGCCGTCTGTAGCTGGGCCGACGTGACGGCGCAGCAGGTGGCCAGTGTCCTGCACGACCCGGCCCGGGCTCCGGAGTTCTTCTCCAACGTGCTGTCCTCGAAGGTCGTGCAGAAGGTGGGCGACCGCCTGCGCGTCTTCCAGGTCCACGCCTTCCCCCTGGGCAGCGACCGCGAGTGCCACAAGAACGTCGTGGAGCACCCGCTCCCCGACGGGGTCCGCATCGAGTGGTCTCTCGTCGACGACCCGCCGGCCCCCGAGGACGGTCGCGTGACCCTGGAGACCGACGACGGCTACTGGCAGGTCCGCCAGGGCGCGGGGTCCGCGGAGATCGAGCTCTTCATGGCCTACGACCCCGGCGGCTTCCTGGGGTTGCTGCCCGCCAGCAAGGCGATGGCCAACGGCATGGTCACCACCCTCGAGGAGCTCCGCGCCGGAGCCTCGCGCTGAGCGATGCCCGCTCCAGCCGCCGCGGCGCTGCTGGCAGCCGGCCTCGCCGCGCCCCCGGCCACCTTCGAGCCCCTCCGGGAGGACGAGCGCTGCCGCTACCTGGTCCACCGGCCAGTCCACGGCGGCTGGCCGACGATCCGGGCCGAGTGCCTGTGGCCCGAGGTGCCGCCGGAGCGCCTCGAAGCCGTGCTCGGGGAATGGTCCGGCTACGCCGGGGTGTTCAGCACGGTGGAGACCTCGGACGTGGTCGAGCCGCTGGGCAACGGAACAGCGGTCCACCACGTCCACACCGCTCCCCTGATGGCCGATCGCGAGGCCCTGCTGCTCTTCTGGCGCGAAGACGACCGGCGCTGCACGAGCTTCCACTGGACCCTGGCGCCAGGCCCGACTTTGACACTTGCTGCTCACATGGCTCGTCCATAGTCGGCGGCGCACGGGACTAACCGCGAGATCCCCGGATCAGGCCATGTGACTATGGCGTCAGTCTACGCGAACCAGCGCGGGCGGTTTCTCGATTCCCAGCGATCTCAACCGCTTAGCTGCGGCAGGCAAGGGCTCGGTGACCTGCCAGAGCTCTCCTGTGGGGGTCGACAATTGAACGAGCTTGATCTGGCGGAGGTCGTCGCGGATGTTGCGCCAGGTGTCCTGGCAGAGGTGCTCCGCGACCCGCTCGAGCAGAAGCGCCTGGACCGAGAGGGCGATGTGCGCGTGGATGCGGTGGGGCGCCCAGTGGAAGACGGGCCGCATCCGGATCACGCTCTTCAGGGTCCGCCAGGCTTCTTCGACCCGCTGCAACTGCTTGTACCCGAGGGCCATGTCCTCCGAGCTCAGGGTGTCGTCGTTGCTGTGGACGACGAACTTGCCATCGAGCTTCTCCTCCTTCTTGACCTTCGCGCGATCGATGACCAGCTTCCCACCCCTGCCGAAGCGCAGGTACTTGCCGTACCGCCTGCTCGCACGGAGCTCGCAGGTGCGCTTGCTGTGCTCCTTGCCGCAAGCCTGCTTGAGGCTGGACAGCTCCGCTTCCAGCTCCTCGAGCACCTGGGCCCGGTGCTTCCGCTGCCGCTCCAACTCGAGCGGGTTGAAGCCGATGACGTACCGGCGCCGCCTCTCGCCATCGCCGACCACGACCTCCTTCACCTTGAGGTTGCCGGTGACCTCCTTGTAGCGGCCCGGCCGGCGCAGGACCTCCTTGGTGACCTCGTCACCTCGGCGCATCGGTACGCAGACGATGTACTTCCCGCCT
>CAZCVP010000146.1:14842-20713 GCA_964501915.1 uncultured Enterobacterales bacterium | reverse complement strand
ACCGAGATCCGCACCGCCTGGACCCAGCAGCTCGAGACCCTGCTCGACGAGCCGGCGACCTTGCGGTGGTCGGCCATGGTCGACCTGGACCTGGACGACCAGCTCGAGGGTGTCGTCTGCCTGGCCACCGAGGACCCGGACCCCTGCTACATCGCCGACTGGCGGGAAGGGGGACCCGCCTGGTTCGTGATCTACGGCTTCGCCTGGCCGGCGAGCGTGAAGCGAGCGCCCTTCGCCTTCTGGACCGACAGTGGCGTCTACCTGGCTCGTGTCGACCCCGACGGCGCCAGCACCGCGCGCTACACCGGCACCGCCTACCTCGGGGCTCGGCGAGGTCTCTGATCAGTCGTCGCTGATGAAGACCCCGAGCAGCTCGTGGGCGCCGACGACGCGGAAGTCGGAGCCGTTGAAGTCCAGCACCGTCCCGCTCTCCTGCATCGCCATGAGGCTGACCACGACGTAGTCGCCGAACTCCCAGTCGCTGAAGGCGCCGGCCGGCACCTGGAAGTGGCCGTCGTTCAGGGCGACACAGCTCACCGTCTCCTCGTAGCTCCAGGTGGTCGTGTCGAACTTCGACAAGGCCAGCGCCACCCGATCCGCACCGTGGGCGCCGGACCACTGGAAGGTCAGCTCGGACTTCCGGAGGAACTCGGCGCCGAGGTCGAGGTCGGGAGCATCGAGCGTGAGCGCCTCGGGGATCACCACCGCGCCCTCGATGCTGAAGTCGGGCACCACCCCCGAGGAGACCTCGGGGAGGTCGTAGGTGTGCCCGGTCTTCACCTCGGCGGGGTCCACGGCTTCGTTGCTCCAAGAGGAGTGGCCGTAGAGCTCCATCTCGATGGTGCGGGCGGGGGTCTCGAACCGGGTGTGGGCGGGGGTGGAGAGATCGGTGAGGGGTGACGGGGGTGTGGGGGGGGGGGGGTGTGCGCGGGGGGGGGGGGGGGGGGGGGTGCTTGGGGTGTGGGGTGAGGGGGTGGGGCCACCTTCGAAGTCGAGCTCGCAGGTGTCGTCAGCGGGTGCGTAGTAGTCCCAGACGTGGGTGTCTTCGGGCTCGACGAGCGACCACCAGGCCGTGGCCTCTTCCTCCGGATAGCCGAGGATCGAGTAGGACCACAGCGCATCGGTGAGCACGACCAGGCCCAGGGCACCCGCTTCGCCGGGGTGGTGGCCCCAGGGGTTGTCGGTGTCGGTGTCCGAGTCGGTGTCGGAGTCGGTGTCGGTGTCCGTGTCGGTGTCGGTGTCCGCCTCGTGGGTGTCCACCGTGGCGCCGGCGGTGTCGTCGAGGCCCACGTCGAGCTTGGGCGTGCAGGCGGTCATCGCCAGTGAGAGCAGGATCACGGACGCAACATAGGTGAGGCCATCCAGACCGCCAACCGGTCGATGTCATGAAGCCGTGATGGGTGGAGAGGAGCTGACGGGCGGCTCGCCGAACAGGGTCTGGCTCACAGTGCGGACGGACGAACCCCGAGTCCCGGGAGGTGGAGGGATAGGCGGCCGCCGGAGGCCCCCATGTCGATCAACCTGCCACTGCTGAAGGAACTCTGCGAAGCCGCCGGTGCCCCCGGTCGGGAGGAGCGAATCCGCGCCATCGTCATCCGCGAGCTCACGCCGCTCTGCGACGAGGTCAGCATCGACGCGATGGGCAACGTCGTCGGCCTCAAGCGGGGCACGGCCGGAGGTCGCCTGATGCTCAGCGGCCACATGGACGAGATCGCCTTCATGGTGCGGTTCATCGACGACCGGGGCTTCCTGCACTTCGTGCCGCTGGGGGGCTTCGACCCCAAGACCCTGACCGCCCAGCGGGTCATCGTGCACGGGCGCGAGGACCTGATGGGCGTGATGGGGAGCAAGCCCATCCACATCATGACCGACGAGGAGCGCTCCAAGCCGCCCAAGCTGGACGACTTCTTCATCGACCTCGGGCTCCCGGTCGAGCGGGTCCGGGAGCTGGTCCGCCCCGGCGACGTGGTCACCCGCGAGCGGTCGATCATCCAGCTCGGCGACCTGATCAACGGCAAGAGCTTCGACGACCGGGTCGGCGTCTTCGTCATGATCGAGGCCCTGCGAGCGGCGAAGCAGAACCCGATGGACGTCTACGCGGTCGGCAGCGCCCAGGAGGAGATCGGCATCCGCGGGGCCGGGGTCGCCGCCCAGAACATCAAGCCCCACGTGGGCCTGGCGCTCGACGTGACCCTGGCCAACGACGTCCCCCACGCCAAGCCCCACGAGTACGTGAGCCTGCTCGGCGAGGGGGTCGCGATCAAGGCCTACGACGCCAGCGTCGTGCCCAACTGGAAGCTGGTCGACTTCATGCGCGAGGTCTGCGAGGCGCGGGACATCCCCTGGCAGCTCGAGGTCCTGCCCCGGGGTGGGACCGACACGGCCGCGATCCAGCGCGGCGGCGGTGGCGCGGCGGCGGGCTGTGTGAGCGTGCCGACCCGCTACGTGCACTCGGTGATCGAGATGCTGCACCCCGACGACGTCCAGGCCGCCATCGACCTCACCGCGGCGGTCATCGAGGGGGCTGAGCAGGACCTGTTCGCGCTGGGCTAGGAGGGTGTGGTGTCGACGGTCGCCCCCACCCCCGGGGTGACACCCGAGCCCGCCCTGTCTCCAGCCGGCCTTGCGACCGGATCAGGCGGCACGTAGCCTGTCCGGAGGAGACGCTCGATGTCGTCGATCCCCCTCCGGTTGGCCTGGCTCACCCTCCTGGCCTGCGGGGAGCCGGACCTCCGCACCACGAGGCCGGCGGACGACGACACCTCCGGGTCGGCGGAGACGGGCTCCGACACGGCGTCCACCGCGGATCCGGTGCGGATCAACGAGATCATGTTCGAACCCCGGCGCTCCGAGCCGCGCGAGAAGTTCGACGGCGCGAATCGGGGCACCTACACGGAGATCGACGACGATGGCGCCCTGGAGTACATCGAGCTGTACAACGCGGGCGAAGATGCGGTCGATCTGACGGCGTGGGCGTTCACCGAGGGGATCCGCTTCGAGTTTCCGGCCGGCACGGGCCTGGAGACGGGTGGCTATGTCGTGGTCGCGGCGGATCCCGGGACCTTCGCCGCCTACCACGGGCTCGACGCCCTCGGACCGTTCGAGGGGGGGGCTCAAGAACGGAGGAGAGCGGCTGGTCCTCACCGACGCGGCGGGTGACGAGGTCGAGGCCGTGACCTACGCGAGCCTGCCGCCGTGGCCGATCCGGCCGGGCAAGCTGGGCGCCTCGCTCGAGCGTGTCTCCGTGCAGGACGATCGCTCGTCGGTGGAGAACTGGCGGTCCAGCACCTCCGTGCTCCCCGAACCGATGGTCGGCTCCGGCACGCCGGGCGCGGCGAATTCCGTCGGGGGGCCGCTTCCGCCCTTCGTCGCCGACCTGGCCCACACCCCGCTGGTGCCCGCCCCCGGAGGCACGGTCGCGATCACCGCCCGCGTGTCGTCGGACGTGCCCCTCTCGGCGGTCCAGGTCGAGCTCGTGCCGGACGGAGGTTCCTCCTCGTTCCAGGCGATGGAGGACGACGGCGCCCACGGGGACGGCGACGTCGCGGACGGTGTCTACGGCGCGTTCGTCCCGGCGGGCTCCGAAGAAGGCCGCGACCACGACCAGGCCGACGGTGAGGCCGAGCCCCAGCCAGCTCACAGCAGCCGCACGACCGGCTCGTCCCGCATCAACATCTTCTCGGTCTGGAGATCGCGCACGGTGGCGCAGAGCCAGCGATCGGCGTTGATGCCGAAGGCGATCTCCAGGCGGGGGTGGCGATCGCTGGGCCGGTGGGGTGGATCGAGGCGCCCGAGCACCGGGTTGGACTCGTTCAGCGGCACCACCACCGCGGCGCCGGTGCCGCCCGCCGTCCCCCCGAGCTTGTGGAGCTTGCCCTCCGCGTCCCAGGAGAAGCGTCGGTCTCCGCCGTCGTCGCGACCGACCTCGCAGATCACGAGCTTGAACACCCGCTCCGGCTCCCCGAGCGAGCAGGTCGGCACCAGCTTCTTCTTCCAGACCGGCGCGGGGCTCGGGAAGCGGGTGCCCTTGGGCACGACGACCGTGTGGACGGGGTCGTGGGTCTTCGGGTCGTAGGTCACGAAGGCGTAGTCGTGCACGATGAAGTCGGACTGGGTGACCTCTCCCGCCGAGAAGGCCGACGCCCCGTAGACCACCGCCTCGAAGGGCTGCCAGGCCCGCACCTTGTCCCGGCCGAAGGCGTCCTGGAAGGTCGCGTAGACAGAAGGCAGCAAGGTCGATCCCCCCACCATCAGCACCTGGTCGATGTCGGCGAAGGTGAGGCCCCGCCGGGCCGCCTGCTCCCGGATGCCCTCGATGCAGGTCTCCAGGGTCGGCACGAGCTGGTTGCGGCGCAGCACCTCCTGGAGGTCCTCCTGGCCGAGCTCCAGCAGGTCCTGGGTCTCCCGCCGCGAGGACCCGTCCGGGTTGACGAAGCCGAAGGCCTCCCGGTCGCGGAAGTAGAGGGCCTCCTTGACCCGGCGCGCCTCGTTGATCATCAGCCGGGCCCAGAAGCGCTGGGGGCCGTGCTCGTCGACCATCGACCGGGGCATGTCCAGGCGCCGACAGATCTCGGCCAGCAGCCAGCGATCGACGAGGTCGCCGCCGACCGCGCGGCCCTCCTTGGCCAGGACCTCGCAGGCCCCCGTCTCCATCTCCCGGGCGCTCAGCGAGACCAGGGCCAGGTCCAGGGTCCCGCCCCCCATGTCGACCACCAGCACGTGGCGCTGGCGCTTCAGGCCCAGGCCGTAGCCGATGGCCGCGGCCACGGGCTCGTCGAGGAAGCGGACCTCCCGGACACCGACCCGCCGGAAGAGCCGCACGACCTCGGCCCGGTAGGCCTCGTAGGCGTCGACCGGGCTGGTGACGACCAGCTCCCGCGGGCGCTCTCCGGTGGTGCGCTTGACCTCGGCCATCAGCTCCCGCACGAACATCGAAGCGATGTCCCGGGCCGTCCAGGTTCGCTTGCCCGTCCGGGCGACGGTCTGCAGCGCCCCGCTGGAGAGGTAGGGCTTGAAGGTCGGGGCGAAGCAGGGCAGCGGGCGGACGACGTTGCGCTCGAGCGCCTGGCGCCCGATGAAGGCGCGGCGGCCCCAGAAGGTCCGCTGGGCGAAGATCGGCCACGAGCCGACGCGGGTCCAGAAGTCCTGGTCCTCCAGGACGTGGGTGGCCGACGGCACCAGCTTCGGCGCTTCGAGGGGATCGTCTGCGCCGGGCTTGCGGCAGACGTCCGGCAGGTCCTGGAGGACCGGGCTCCCGGTCACCTCGTCCCACCGGGCGACGCCGGTGTTCGTGGTCCCGAGGTCGATGGCCCAGCCCGGCATGGGGCCCCCTAGTCTCTCGGAGCCCGGTTCACAAGCCCCGGCGACCTCCGCGCGCGGTACGCTTGCCGAGCAGGGGCAGCACTGTGTCGGAAACCCAACGAGTCCTGGTCATCGAAGACGAAGAGGCACTCCGAGACCTCCTCCAGGACATCCTGGAGGAAGAGGGCTTCGTGGTCGACGTCGCCCAGGACGGCCTGGCCGGTCTCGAGGCCGCCGAGCGCCAGACACCGGACCTGGTGATCACCGACCTGCTCACCCCCCGCATGCACGGCTACGAGGTCATCCGTCGCCTCCGCGCCAGCGACCGGACCCGGCGCACGCCGATCATCGTCGTCTCGGGGCAGGCCTACCCCACGGACCAGCAGAAGGCCCTGGACCTGGGTGCCCAGCTCTTCCTGGTGAAGCCCTTCCGGGCTTCGGCTCTGCTCGCCGCCGTCGCCCGGGTCACCCACACCCTGAAGGTGCGCTTCTGGGGCGTGGGGGGGGGGGGGGCGCCCCCCCCCCCCCCCCCCCCCACCACACCCCCCCCCACCCCCCCCAAAACCCCCC
>CAZCVP010000146.1:0-14832 GCA_964501915.1 uncultured Enterobacterales bacterium | reverse complement strand
GGGGGGGGGGGGCTCGAGCGCCGCGCCGGGCCCGGAGACCATCCGCTACGGCGGCAACACCCCCTGCATCACCCTGGAGCGGGGCAGGGACCTGCTGATCCTCGACGCCGGCACCGGCCTGCGCAAGCTCGGGCTCACCCTCCAGGCCGAAGCCACCGGACGAGGTCCCCTGGACCTCGACATGCTCATCACCCACACCCACTGGGACCACATCCAGGGCTTCCCGTTCTTCGTGCCCGCCTATGTGCCGGGCAACAAGGTCCAGGTGTGGGGCCCCCCGTCGATGGAGAAGCCGCTGGGCAAGGTCCTGCGGGGCCAGATGGACCCCGCCTACTTCCCGGTCGGCCTCGGTGCGATGGCCGCGGAGCTGACCATCAACGAGATCCGGGAGCCCGAGTTCCAGGTCGGGCCCTTCACGGTCAAGGCCATCTACATCAACCACCCCGGCATCACGATGGCCTACCGGGTGGAGCTCGACGGCATGGTCGTGACCTATGCGACCGACACCGAGCCCTACCGCACCCTGTTGGGCTGGGACGACGACGAGACCCGCCACGGCGAGAAGACGGCCTACGGCGGCAAGCGGGACGAAGAGCTGGTGGCCTTCGCCCGCGAGGCTGACCTCTACATCGCCGACAGCCAGTACACCCCCTCCGAGTACAAGCAGAAGCGGGGCTGGGGTCACACCTGCTACACCGACGCCATCCAGGTCGCCCTGGAGGCCAAGGCCAGGCGTGTCGCCCTGTTCAGCCACGACCCGATGCACGACGACGACATGCTCGACGAGAAGCTGGCCCACTGCCAGCGCATCGCGGCCGAGGCCGGCGGTGAGCTGGAGGTCATCGCCGCGATCGAAGGGGAACACGTCACCCTGGAGCCGGCGAGCGTGACGGAGACCGCCGAGACGTCCTCCTGATCAGGCCCGACGCAGGGTGAGCCGCGTGATCTCGCTCTGAGAGCCGGCGCGGTTCGGGGGGCCCCAGAACCCGGTGCCACGACTCACGTAGAGCCAGGTGCCGCCCACGCGGTGCAGGCCGGCGACGAAGGGCTGGAAGAGGTGGACGAGGTAGTTGTAGGGGAAGTACTGGCCCCCGTGGGTGTGGCCCGAGAGCTGCAGGTCGACGCCGAGGTCCCGGGCCATGAAGACCGACTGGGGCTGGTGGGCGAGCAACAGCCGCAGGTGGGTCTCCGGCGCCCCCGCGAAGGCCCCCTCCGGGTCGCTCTCGTGGGCCGGCAGCAGGTCGGCCGCCCGGTAGTCGGTCACGCCGCCGAGGCAGATCCGCGCCTGGCCACGCTCCAGCAACCGGTGCGCGTTCATCAGCGGGGTGAGGCCCAGGCGAGCGACCTCCTCGACCCACTGCTCGGCGCCCGCGTAGTACTCGTGGTTGCCGGTCACGAACCACGTCCCGAGGGGGGCCTGGAGACGGGAGATGGGCTCGGTGTGCGCCCGGAGCGTGGGCACGGAGCCATCCGCCAGGTCACCGGTCACCGCGATGAGGTCCGGTGACAGCTCCATCACCCGGTCACAGATGGCCGCCACGGCCTCCCGCCGGATCAGCGGCCCGACGTGCAGATCCGAGATCTGCACCACGGTCAGGCCCTCCAGGTCGGGGTGGAGGCCCTCGACCGGGACCTCCACGTCCTCGACCTGGGCCAGGGCGCGGGCCTGCTGGTAGCCCACGGCCGACAGCCCCCCGGTCACCGCCAGGGCCGCGGCTTCGGCGAAGAAGCGCCGCCGACCCTCGACGGGAGGGCCTGGCGAGCGCAGCAGGTGGACCCCGCGATCGGCGAGGTCTGCGAGCGGCAGCAACAGCAGCAGGATCGAGAGGGACCCCATGCCCGTGAAGGCGACCCAGGCCAGGGCCGTGGCCACCAGGCCCATGCCCAGGTGGTCTCCAGCCGCAAAGGAGACGGGCACGCTGATCACGTGCAGCACCAGCGCGGCCCACAGCAGGCGTCGGCCCCGGCGCCCGAGGTCGCGGCCAAGCCTCCGGCCGAGCCAGCCATAGACCCCGACCAGGACGACGAGCACGCAGACGACGAACACCACCTGCCGCAACACCACCACCCTCTCCCGACCGCGTCCCTCCGTGGATAAGCCCCCGGCAGGGAGGATCGAGATGAAGGTATACGCGCTGACGTCCTTCGGCCTGGAGAACCTGGAGCTCCAGGAGCGACCCGAGCCGGAGCCAGGTCCGGGGGAGGTGGTCCTGGCGGTGAAGGCGGTGAGCCTCAACTACCGGGACCTGCTGATGTGCCGCGGGCTCTACGACCCCCGCATGGCCCTGCCGCTGGTGCCCTGCTCCGACGCCTGCTGCGTGGTCGAAGCTGTGGGCCCCGGGGTGTCCCGAGTGGCTCCGGGAGACCGGGTCCTGCCGACCTTCTTCCGGGACTGGATCGCCGGCGATCCCACGCCGTCGGCTCTGCGGTCCTCGCTCGGTGGGCCCGTCGGCGGCACCCTCGCCGAGCGCATGGTGCTGCCCGAGCACGCCATGGTCCACGCCCCGGCGCACCTCGGCGACGTCGAAGCCGCCACCCTGCCCTGCGCGGCCCTCACCGCCTGGACCGCCCTGGACGGGGTCACCGCCGGCGACACGGTGCTCGTCCAGGGCACCGGCGGTGTGTCGCTCTTCGCCCTCCAGCTCGCCCGGCTCCGCGGGGCTCGGGTCATCGCCACGAGCAGCAGCGACACCAAGCTGGAGCGGGCGAGGGCCCTCGGCGCGGCCGAGGCCTTGAACTACCGGACCGATCCCGCCTGGGGCAAGACCGCGCGGGGACTGACCGGCGGGCGCGGGGTGGATCGGATCATCGAGGTGGTCGGCGGCTCGATGGACCAGAGCCTGCGGGCGGTCCGGCCGGGCGGGACCCTGTCGCTGATCGGCATCCTGGGCGGTGCCGTGGGCAAGGTGGTGCTCACGCGCATCCTGATGACCGCTGTGAGGGTGCAGGGCATCATCGTCGGTCACCGCGAGGCCTTCGAGGCCCTGAACCGGGCCGTGGCCCAGCATCGCCTCCAGCCCGTCGTCGACCGGGTCTTCCCCTTCGACCAGGCCCCGGAGGCCCTGGCCCACCTCGCCAGCGGCACCCACTTCGGCAAGGTGGTGATCGAGGTCTGAGGTCACCAGATGTCGCCGGGTTGAAGATCACTGAAGCGGGCCCGTCGATCCCTCCCAGACGAGGGAGGCCCCATGCTCCGCGACCTGCTGATCGTCCTGAGCTGTCTCTTCGGCGGCTGCGCGGCCGCGGCCACCACCCTGGACCGGGACGACGGTGCCCTGGCGATGAGCGTGCTGGCCCTCGAAGAGGACGGCCTGACCACCCACGTCAACTTCGGCCCCTACGACCTGGAGGTCCTGGACCGGGGGTACCAGAGCTTCCGCTTCGACCTCGAGGTGGCCGAGCGGCCGGTCTGGGCCGTGGACTGCGCGACCGGCGACGAGGAGCGCCTGCTCTGCAGCTTCCTGGAGCGGGACGGCGAGCGCCGAGGCCTGCTGACCCTGGAGGGGCGCGGCGGACGCCTGCGCGGCGCTGGACAGGACTTCGACGTGCGTGCGGCGGTTGGCGCCGGCTGGACACTCTCCGACGAGGGACCCCCCGAGGCCGGCGTGCAGCTCCTCGGGCGGGACCGGGTCTGGCTGGCGCAGGACGCGGACCAGGACGCGCGGGCCTTGATGGCGGCGGTGACGGGGGCGCTCTGGCTCTTCGAGGACGGCCGGTAGTCGTCTCCGGGGTGTCCGGCCTGCGGGCCACGCGGGCGTGGTCCCATGCCGGTGGCGCCTGACACTGGCTCGAGTCCATGCCCCGCCTGCGCTCGCGGTGCTCTTCGACTCATCCCCCCCACGACTCCGAGCACGGACGGGGCGGGCCTGCGCCTGCCGTCCGGAGCCGACCTGTCGTCCCGGACATCCCATGTCACTCGATCTCGAGCTGCTCGCGGCGCTCCGCGAGCACCTGGCGGAGGCGCCCGTCTCCGTGTCTCCCTCTCCTCCGGAACCCCGACCCGAGGACCCTCGGACCGCCCAGCTCTGCCACCAGGTGGCCCGCGCCCGGGGGCCGGCGCGCCCCGCGGGACCGGGTGGGGGTGGAGCGGGAGCGGCGGCCGGGGGTGGTGTAGAAGGGGGGGTGAGTGGGGGCTGCGGCAGGCGTGGTAGCATTCGGGCTCCGGGCGGGCAGGCCCGGAGAACTGCGTTGCAGAGGGCACCGAGGCAGGCGCCTTCGTTGGAGGAGGTGGCGTGCATCGCGAGGACCTGTCCTTCGTCAAGCGGCTTGCGGCTCCGTTCGGTCGCTACGTGGGGCGCTCCGAGAGCGAGCCCGGTACCCACCAGGTCCTCGTCGGGAGAGAGGGCCAGCGGGCCCACTTCAGGGACCTGCTGCTCAACCATGGTCCCGAAGGCGCCTTCCTGGTCACCGGGCAGCGCGGGGCGGGCAAGACCAGCTTCGTTCGCGAAGCCCTGCGGGAGTACGACGCCGACGTCCACTCGCGGTCCATCCGCAGCGACGCCGGGAGATCGCTCTACTAGGATCGCATCGCCGTCGTGCTGGTGGCCTGCCTCGTGCTGGCCCTGCTGTTGATGGCCCACGAGATCCTGGCGATCCTGGTCGGACACGAGGAGGCCCAGCACGTCCCGGGGGAGGAGCGGGTCCGGTCGCTGATCTGGTTCGCGATCGCGCCCTTTGCGGCGATCTGCCTGGTACCGCTGCTCTACGGGATGCGGCTGCTGGACGTGGTGGTGGAGAGTGCGCGGAGGGGGGCAGAGAAGCCCTGGTGGTGCCGTCATCATGGGATCAGCGCATTCGCTGTCACAGCGGGACTGTGCCTGGGCCTGGCGGTGCTGTCCTGGCCCGAGAGCTTCCCGCTCGGCGTCATCCAGTCGCTTCAGGCCGAGCCGCACCTGGCGGCGACGAGGCTGTTCCTGGGCCTGGCGAGCCTCGCCTTCTTCCTGCAGCTCTTCTCCAGTCGGAGGCTCCGTCACCCCCGGGATCCGTTGGCGGGTCCTGTGGCGGAGACGGCCCTCGGCTCCTGGGGGGACCGGCTCGTCGACCTGGGCGCTCTCGGCGCCGCGCTCGTGGTACCGGTCTGGCTCATCCTGCTCGGGAAATTCTGGCCCGGGGAACCGTTCAGGTTCTGGGGATGCCTGGCGCTGGGGCTGAGCCTGGTGGCCGCATTCCTCCTGGTCAATGGCCTATCACCAAGCCCGGGCCCCGGAGCCCGCAGGGTACCGAACAAGAACTGGCACGCGATGGGAGCGGGCTTCTTCCTGGCGGCAGGGGCTGTGACTTCGATCTACGGGGCCATCGGTGCGGGCCACGACGCCATCCCGCTGTCCGTCCTCGGCTGGCTCCTTCCAACGTCGCTGATCCTCCTCGTCGTGGCGAATTGCGAGTCCTGGATGGGGAGCCCTGCTCCTGGGGGCGCCGAAGGTCCGCATACTCGAAATCACCTGATCCCCCGACCCCGCGCAGCCCTCGTCTGCAAGGCCATCGCGATGGCCTTCCTCGGCCTCCACCTCGCGGAGCCGCTCCTGGTCGTCTTCTTCCAAGCGCTCTTCGAGGGGGGCGGAGCACCAAGCGACAGCAGCCTCCACCCTACCCACTGGGTCCTCGCCCTGCTCCCGATGCTGCTGCTGATAGCGATCGTCGAACATGAGTGGATCGTCCGCCCCTATGCCTGGCTACGCGACGACAGGAGCCGCGACCCAAGTCGAACCGTCGATCTGCGCAGCGAGCTGCCCGAGGGAGAAGAGCGCAAGGTCTACCTGCACGAACAGCAGCACCAGCGACGCTTCGTGCGCCACACCTTCCACTGGCAGCTCTACCAGCACCAGATACGCATGGTGGTGGTCAAGGTCAACCTCGGCTTCGAGGAGCTCCAGCACCGCCGCGTCGTGCACGCCATGCTGGCCGGACTGCGGGAGGCCTACCACCGGCGCTTCGTGGCCTGGTACAGCCCCGTGGCCGCCGGCGCCTGGACCGTCAAGGTGCTGGTGCTGATGGTGCTGGCGACGCTGGTCGGAGATCGGCTGCTCGCGGTCCCAGGTCCGGATCCCAGCCTGCCGCTCGTGGACGAGGAGTCCAAACAGTGCCTGGACACCGGCCCACCGGAGGAGGACTACCGGGCAGCCACCGAGATCTACAGGAAGCGCCTCCAGGCGATCGAGTCGGGCCGGCTGCCCGCAGACCTCGACGAGCTCCCGGACCCGTCCCTGCTCCACCTGCTGCAAGGCCACGAGACCCTGGTGGCCTGGCTCCAGTACCCGCTGATCGGCGGTGTGCGTCGGCCCGGAGCCACCTCGGAGGGTGCCGGAAGGGGCGACCACGACCTGATGCTCTGCGAGTTCCTCCCCTGCCTGCGACCCCTGCGACCCTCCGGGGCCGACAGCAAGCCCTGGAAGGCGCTGTTCGACCGGGAGGACTTCCCTCCTCGGGCCGGCTTCGAGGGCGTCACCGTGCGGGTCTACCACCTGCTCGCCTTCCTGCTGCTGCTGGGCCTGCTCACCTGGGCGGACCGTCGCCTGGGCCTGTCCCCCTATCGCCCGACCCTGGCCAAGATGGACGAGGTCATGGACCGCCTCGCCGGACGCACGAGGGAGACCTCCCACGGGGCCCGCTTCTCGCTGCAGGCCTGGCTCGGCTCCCTGGTCGGTCCCCAGGTGGTCCACTCCAAGGAGTTCGAGCCCGCCGACGACCGGGCGGTGGAGCTGGCCCTGATGCACATCCTGGAGGACGCCCGCACGCCGAGGCTTCCCTTCCTCTCCCCCCGTCGCCTCCACCTGCCGGCTCCCGAGGTCACCTTCGTCTTCGACGAGCTGGACAAGCTGGGCACGCGGGTGGACCCGGCTGAGGGCGTCGCCCAGGTCGACCCGGACGACTGGCTCTCCCAGGGCGCGGAGCGGGTTCGATCGCGCAAGGTCCACGAGCTCTTCGCCAACATGAAGAACCTGCTCTCCTCCGCGCCGGCACGCTTCGTCATGGTGGGGGGTCGCAACCTGCACGACGAGTGGCTGGCGGACCAGACCGCGCGTGTGCCCCTGCTGACGAACATCTTCAAGGGGTCGATCTACCTGCCCTCCCTGCTGACCGACGCCGCCCAGCGCGAGCGCATGGACTGGCACGGCCGGATCGAGGAATACGTCCATGTCCAGAAGAAGCGAGCGGTCGCGAACTATGAGTCCTGGGCCAGCGATCTCGGCCGCCCGGGCCTCGGCCTGAGCCGGCGGGCCCGGCTGCCGCCGGGCTTCGTGCAGCCCTGGGAGGGGCAGGTCCCGACCCGGCCGAAGCTGAAGGTCTACCCGACCTCCGACCGGACCGCCGAGACCAAGGACACCAAGGCCGCCCTGACCAGCCTGGAGACGAAGCTCCGGGACGACTTCCTCGGCTTCCTTACCTTCCGCAGCATGGGCAACCCCAAGAAGCTCAAGGAGCTGCTGGAGAGCTTCGTGCGGCCGGTGGGCCGGGTCGTCCGTGGCCGGGAGCAGCGGTGGGCGACTCCGTTCCGCGCCTGCGACCACGTGCTGCTCTTCGACGAGGACGAGCGCTTCCGGGTCCAGCTCGTGGCCAGCGTCTACCGCCAGCTCGCAGCCGGCTTCGGCCCCCGCCACGGGCAGCGCGGCGACAAGCAGGTCACCGCCCTCTTCTACTTCTCCGACTTCCTGTTCAAGTTCCACGAGCGGGCCTTCAACTGGACGAACCTGGAGCGCGTCGACGAGCTGGTCCAGGTCCACCGGGCCCCGGACCACCGCCAGATCCTGGAGGAGCTGGTGCTGCTGTGGTCCGAGCGCCTGCTCCACCCGATCCTCAACGGCCTGTACGCCTTCCGCTTCCGCAGTGACATGGCCCGGGAGATCGAGTTCATCTCCCGGCGCTCCAAGGAGGAGATGGCGGCCTTCAACTTCACCCTCGACGAGTCCCAGGCGCTCAAGGCCCTCTACCGCCTCAACATCAAGGGCATGAAGGACGCCGCGACCCACGACGTCGTGGCGGGCCTCGGCGAGCTCTACGAGTTCGACCAGGAATTCGAGGTCGCCCGATACTACTACGAGAAGGCGATGGACCGCCTCGACGCCCGGCTCCGCGAGGCCTTCGGGGATCGCAAGACCGAGGAGAACGTGGTCCGCCAGATCTTCGCCAGCGACTGGTCCGGGCTGCAATTCGCCCGCCAGGACATCGCCTGGGGCATCAACCGGCTGAGGCTGATGCTCCAGGTGGGCATGACCTTCGAGCGGTCGCGCAACCTGGAGCGGGCCGCGGTGGAGTACCGGGACGCCCGCCACCTGAGCCGGGTGCTCCTGCGGGCCTTCCTGGACAAGGACGGACGCGACGCCGACAGCCGCTGGCTCGACCGACCGCGGGGCCGCGCGGCCAGCGAGCGGCGCCTCCACGGCCTCAAGCACCTCAACATCCTCTTCCATGCCACCTTCGCCGAGGCCTGGGTCGCCGAGAAGATGACCGGGGGGGTCGACACGAGCACCAGCCTGGTGGAGCGAGAGCTCTTCGGCATGCGGCGCATGCTGCCGTTCGCGCGGGAGCACCAGCCGACCGCGGAGGTCAGAACCGGGCCGGTCAAGGTGGTCCGATCCAACTTCTCGCTGATCATGGCCGAGCTCCACAACAAGGCGGGAGACCTCTACTTCTTCAAGGGTCGGCAGCACCTGGCGGCCCGGCCCTGGCAGGATCACCGCGCTCCTCCGAAGCGCACCGGGAAAGAGGAGCCGGTCGGCCGACCCGTGGGCGCCGAGGGCTACCTGCTGCGGGCCCACTACCACTACGCGATGGGGCTTCACGACATCCGGCGCTTCGTGCACCACCGGATCGCCTCCTCCCGCCAGAAGCTCAACATCTGGCCCGAGGACGCGAAGGGACTGCCGCGGGAGCCCTGGCCCACCATGGAGATCCAGGGCTGGTCGGACTTCATGTCTCGGGTCGCCGGGAGCGCCGTGGTCGACCTGGCCGAGGGCAGCCTGGCGCGGGTCTCGCTGTTCGGGCTGGTGCGGGGGCTCTACCAGCGGGACCCGAGCTGCCCACCAACCGCCAAATCGCCTCCGCACTGTCAGTGCACGGGAGGACAGTCTGAGCGTGACCGCTTCCCCGTCGAGTCCATCACCCGGGACTTCACCCGAGTCCTCGAGGCCTGGCTCGAGCACGACGGGCGGGGGCGGACTCCTGAACGGAACAGCGACGTGCTCGACTCGCCGGCGAAGCGCCTGGAGGAGAATCTCCAGCCCGTCCTCGGCTCGACAGGCCTGGGAGGCCTCTCCGAGTGGCTCGGCCACTGGAGGCCGGGGAGAGCGGGGGTTTCCTCGGGCAGCCAGGACGAGTGGCCCTCCAGCGCCCTCTGGCTGCACTTCCCCCAGGTCCACAGCGACCGCCAGCGGCTGGTGGTCTCCCTGCTCCTGTCCTTCGCCGGAGCGAGGATGCTGCGCCGCGCCGGCTACCTGGAGGACGCGGCGAGGGAGCTGCTCCAGGTCGCGGAGGTGGTGTGCCAGTACCTCTGGTGGGCGAACGGACTCCGGAGGACCAGGGAGCTCGTCGAGAAGGACCAGCGACTGGACCGCGTGGAGCCCGACGACCTGGACTGGCTGGACGTGCTCCAGGCCCGGTGGATGGACCTCGACCACGGGTGCGCCTTCTGGTGCTTCCTGGTCGACCTGGCGCTGCAGGCCCTGACCCTGGCCGACGACTACTTCGCTCGACACCGAGGGACCTCACGCGACCCCGAAGGCCAGAGGGCCTCAAACGCCCGCCCGGGCGACCGCGTCCCCGTCGAGGCCCTCTACCTCGCCTGCTCTCTCGGCCTGTCGGTGGACTGGAAGCGGTGGAGCGTCCCCTCGCGCCGAGAGGCCCTCTTGGGGCTGCTCGGATCCTGGGGTGCCCGGGAGCTGGTCGACAGCGAGACCTGGGAGAGGAAGCTCCAAGAGGTCCCTGCCGACGGGGCCGAGTCCTTCGCCGATGGCCTGCGCGCCATCGTCCAGGGAGGCCTCCTTCGCCACAGCTACCCGGTCCTCGCCCGGCTCCAGGGGCTGAAGGTCCTGGTGGACGATGCCGTGCTCCGCCGGACGGCCCGATCCAGCGCCTGGGTGGTCAGCGCTGACGTGGTGGTGGCCTGGGCCCAGGAGCTGTGCGATCTCGACGAGCAGGTCCAGGCCCCGCTCCACTTCACCCCCTTCCACCTCGGCGTGACCCTGGCGCAGCTCTGGATCCGCCTGAAGGTCCAGGGAGCAGGTGGCAGGCTCTCAACGTGGACAGGCATCCGGCGGGGGCTCTGGTTGCCACAGTCCGAAGACCACCACGAACTCCAGGAGATCCGCCGCAACGCCCTCAGCGCCCTCAACCACAGCCTGGAGGTCACCTCGATGCGTCGCGCCTACTACGAGTCCATCTCCCGCCTCTACTACCTCTACGACGACTTCAACGACCGCCAGATCCACTTCAAGCACGCCCTCCAGATGGCGGGCTGGGAGTACGTGGGCGTGCTCAAGGACTGCATGAGGCCCTCGGGAAGACGCGGCTAGACGAGCTGCCCCAGGAGCGACAACCCCGGCACCACGCACCGTCCATCGTCCTCAAAGACCGACCTGCCCACGAAGCCGAGCTGCCGCACCACCTGCAGCGCGTGTGGCGCCCCGATCTCTTCCTGGAAGTAGCGCAGTGCCGGCACCAGCCCCGTCTCCGAGCGCTTGGCTTCCACGAGCAGCCACGGCTGCCCGTCGCGGCTGACCAGGAAGTCCACCTCCCGCTTCTGCTTGTCGCGAAGGAACCACAGGCTGAAGTCGCCGAGGCCGTGGTCCGTCCACAGGTGGACCGCCTTCAGCAGGTGGGAGGCCACCAGGTTCTCCCACCGGGCACCTGGGTCGTCCACCAGGGACCAGTCCCACAGATAGACCTTGGGCTCCTTGCGCAGGGCGCGGCGCACGTTTCGTGACCAGGGACGCAGGAGAAAGGCGTAGTAGAGCCCCCCGAGGACCCGCAGCCAGCGCCGGATGGTGTCCTGGGAGACACGCAGGTCGCGTGCCAGCGAGGCGGCCGTGGTGAGCTGGCCCGCCCGGTGCCGCAGCAGCTCCGCGAGGGTCTCCACCAGCGCAACCTCCTGGATGCGCGTCAGGTCGCGGAGGTCCTCGCGCAGGAGCTGCTCCGAACGCTGCCGCCGCCACTGGGCGTAGAAGCGCTCATCCCGCGCGACCAGGGGCTCCGGGAATCCGGACAGACGCTCCAACGCGTCCAACTCCCCACGACCGAGCTCCACGGGATCGCGGCTCAGCCCCACCCACGGCGCGACGAGCTCCCCGACGGAGAACGGGTGGACCCGGTAGGACAGGTAGCGCCCCACCAGGCTGTCCCCACCCGCTCGAAAGACGTCGAGTCGAGCACTTCCCGTCACCAACAGGTCGACCCGACCCTCCCAGGTGTCGAAGAGACCCTTCAGCAAGTCCTTCCAGCCCCGGTACTTGTGAAGCTCGTCCAGCACGAGCAGGGGCTTGTCGTCCCGCAGGACATGGAGATGCGCATGATCGGCGATCGGCTCGACCCCCCCGAGGAGGATCCGACGATCGGCGACCACATCCCAGCTCAGGTAGGTGGAGGTCGCACGACGGGACATCGCGCGACGAGCCAGGGTGGTCTTGCCTACCTGGCGAGGACCGCTGAGGAAGAGCATCTGCCGCCGGGACCGGAAGTGCTCGTCGATCACATGGTCGTAGAGCCGTGGCAGGCTGTGACTCAACGTATCCCCATCGTAGAATGGTCATGACCATTCTACGACATCACGTTGAACAGTCAAATCGGTTCGACCGGTCGGCGAGCCCGGTCCCTCAGCTCCCCGCGTCCCGGGCCATGCGCTCCGCCATCGCCCGGATCAGGCGCACCCCCACCGGCGGGTGGCTCGTCACGAACTGCTCGAGCTGGGCGGTGTTGAGCACGTAGACATAGACCGGACCGCAGGCCGTCATCGTGGCCGTGCGGGTGCAGCCGGTGAGGGCGGCTATCTCGCCGAGGAAGGTGCCCTCGCGGCTCAGGCTCGCCAGGGTCTGACCTCCCCGGCTGACCCGGACCTCGCCGCGCAGCAGGATGTAGCACTCGAACGAGCTCTCCCCCTCTTCTGCGAGGACCTGGCCGTCCTGGAACCGGCGCAGGTCGACGGCCGAGCCGGGCTTGAAGATGTGGGTCCACAGGGGATCGATCAGGCCGGTCAGCACCTCCTGGACGCGCTCCTCGGGCACCCGCTCGCCGCCGATCAGGTCCTGGAACTCCAGGCCTTCCTGGGCGGCCCGGACCTGGCGCAGGGCATCGGCGGCCGAGCCCGGACGCTTCTCCGGGTCCTGGTAGAGCAGGTTCATGACCACCTCGACCAGGGCCGGCGACAGGTCGGGCCGCAGGCCGTCCAGGCGCGGCAGCCCCCAGGTCTCGGAGGCGTCCTTGGCCAGGATGCGCTGGGCGTCCCTGGTGGCGAGGTGAATGCCCAGGCACGCCGTCCAGGCCGTGGCCCCGACGCTGTAGAGGTCGGTGCGCAGGTCGAAGTCCTCGGTCTGGCCCCAGCGCTGCTCCGGCGCCTGGTAGCCGGGCGTGCCGAGGCCCACCGTGCGCAGGGGTCCACGGAACATGCGCGAGCCCTGGGAGATGCCGAAGTCGGTGAGCACGAAGCCTCCCGTACGGTCCCGGAGCACGTTGGCCGGCTTGATGTCGAGGTGCAGCACCGACGCCTGGTGGGCGTGCTGGAGCGCCGTGAGCAGGTCTTCGAGCAGGGTCCAGACCCTCGACTCCTTGAGCCTCGCCCCCGCCCGCAGCACGTTTCGCAGGCTGCCGTGGCCGAAGTACTGCATGGCCACGAAGGGGAAGCCCGGTCCCGGAGACCAGTCGTAGACCTTGGGGACCCGGTCCGTCTCGATGGCGAGCAGGGCCGAGAGCTCTCGCTTGAGGTCCTGGGCTGCGCCCTCGGCGTCGCCGGAGGGGTGGAGCAGCTTCAGGGCGACCTGCCTGGGCGGCTGCGGGTCGTGGTCGGCCGGGTCCAGGACCACGGCCAGGTAGACCGCACCCGCCGCCCCCCCACCCAGGAGCCCGGAGAGCTTGTATCGGTAGCGCCCCGCGAACTCCAACCCCCCCCCCGGCAGCGCTGGCAGGTCCACCTCCGGGGGGATGACCGTCTCCCGGGCCTCGTAGGGGATCGCCTCGGGGTCAGTGCCGAAGAGGCGGCGGATCCAGGCGGGCCAGGGCATGGCGGAACGCTATCACCTCCAGCGATGGGGTCATGTAATTCGCCTTTCGTCTTTCCTCCGCTGTCTGGTCTACACCAAAGAAGGCGAAAGGCGAATTACATGACCCCGCCCGTATATATCTGCGCGATCGGCTCTGCGGCCTTTGGTTGCAAAAAACAAAATCCCTCAAATGTTTAATTACATGACCCCAGCCTTCTATCCGCAGCTACTGTCGTCGCAGGTGAAGCTGTCGTCGTCGCCCGCCTCGTAGGAGAGTCCGCCGTAGTAGGTGCGGATCCCCCCAGCCTCGCCGTCGCTGCTCGCGTGGTCGCAGGTGTCGGAGGTGTAGTCCCCGGCGTAGTAGACGTAGACCTGGTGGTCGGCGTAGGTGTCGCTGGCGTTGTCGAACACCCCAGCGTCGCTGGTCGTGGAGCCCTCGCAGGAGACCTGGCCGTAGGTCCAGAGGCCCGGTCCCAGGTACCCCGACTCGTTGTCGTGGATGGTGGTCTCGACCAGGTTCACCCAGGTGCTCGAAGGGTAGATCCCGAGCCCCCCGCCGTTGCCGTCGGTGCGGTTGCCGGAGACCTCGCAGTCGGTCAGGTCGGTGGTGCCCGAGTACAGCGCCATGCCCCCGCCGTAGGCGCTCGCCGAGCGGGCGGTGTTGCCGGTGATCGCGCAGTCGGTCCAGCTACTGTTGGAGCTGGTGAGGTAGACCCCCCCGCCCCAGCCCAGGGTGGCTTCGTTGTCGGAGACCTCGACCCGATCGAGCACCGAGGAGCCGGTGTAGCCGGCCAGGCCGCCGCCGTAGTTCTCGGCCACGTTGTCCCGGATGACCACGTCCTCGAACACGGCCGTCGCCGCGTGGAGGTAGAGGCCGCCGCCATAGGAGCCCGCCTCGCAGTCCTCGAACACCAGGTCGGTGCCGTGGAACTCACTCACCGTGTAGAGGTAGGCGCACCCTCCCGAGTCCGGGGTGGACCCACCGGTCAGCGTGAGCCCCTCCAGGCGGACGTGGGACCCCGAGTAGGTGTCGTAGAAGCTCACCACACGGTCCTGGCCACCGCCGTCGAGCACCACCGCGTCGCTGCCACTGCCGGTGATCGTCTGCTGGGTGTAGGACCCGCCGTAGAGCTCCAGGTTCACGTAGTAGGTGCCGTCGCAGATGCGCAGGTCCGTGTAGTACTCGGTCGTCACGCGGGCCGGGCTGTCCGCCGTGCCGGCCGCGAGCTCCGCGCTCAGATCGGTCCACACCCCGGTGGAGGTCTCCTGGAGGCTGACCACGCCGTCCTCGTCGTCCTCGACCCAGGTGGACTCTGTGTCACAGTCGTTGGCCCGACCGTCGCAGAGCTCGACGGCGCCCGGGTAGACGGCGCTCTCGGTGTCGTCGCAGTCGCTGGCGTCGGCGAGGTAGCCCGTGGGGGCGTCGCAGGCCTCGGTGGTGGTGGAGGCATCCCCGTAGCCATCGCCGTCGGCGTCGGCGTACCAGGTCGTGGCCGCGCCGACGGAGGCGTCGGTGTCGTCGCAGTCCCCGGCGCTCTCCGCGTGACCCGGGGGCAGCTCGCAGGCCGCAGCGGGGCTCCCGGCGTCCCCGAGACCGTCGCCGTCGTCGTCGGCGTACCAGGTCGTGGCGTCCTCGGCGTCGTCCGAC
>CAZCVP010000145.1:0-20797 GCA_964501915.1 uncultured Enterobacterales bacterium | reverse complement strand
CCTCGGCTCATGCGGGCCGAGAGCCCCGGACCCCGGACCTTGGCGGAGGGCTCACTCAGCGCCTGAACCTCTCGCAGCTTCTCAACCAGCGCCCCGCTCGCGGTGAACTGGATGCGGTAGCGGTCCGCTCCCAGCGGTGAGACCTCCGGCCGCCTCGGGGTGGGAGGCACGGCGGGAGGCGCCGCGGGAGGCGCCGGGGCGGTGGTCGGCTCAGGCTCGATGCGTCTGGCTCCCCCGCCTCCGCCGACCACGGTCTCCTGGGCTGGCAGCCGGCGGATGCTGTCCGGGACGGGTGGTGACGGGGTGAGGTCGGCCACGAGCCCCTCGACCTCGCGCTTGCTCTTTCCACTGGCCGCCTCCAGGAGCTCCAGGTGACCCTCCTCGGTGAGGTGAGGAGCGAGCAGACAGACCCCGGCGAGATGCAGGCGGCCCGCCGCAAGCCACTCCAGGAGCGCCGGGAACTGTCGGGTCGCCCTCGCCGCCCGGCTGCGCTTGTATGCCGCGCCCTCCGACAGCCCGAGGACCCTGGTGCACCAGTCGAACATCGAGGGATGGCCGGCCTCGGCGTAGAGCCTGCGGGCGTCCACCTCGCCCAGGTGCGCCAGCAGCTCCGCGGTGAGGGCATTGCCTCGCTGGATCAGGTCCTCGACCCGGTGGAGGAGCTGGTGGTCCGAGAGGGTGTCGAGCGGGCGGTGGTTCATGGTGCATCCTTGGTCAAAACAACCTAACCTCCAGCGTTATCGCCCTTCTGGGCAGCCTCTCACGGGCTCTGGCGGGGTCTCGGACCTCCAGCGGTCTCCGAGGTCTGAGAACGCGGTGGGGGGACCGCTGGGGGGGCGGGAAGAGGCGGTGGCGAGGCGGTCGCCGACCCGCCGGAAGATCGGCGCTGAGACTGTCAAGTCACGGTGACGAACCATGACGATTCGCCGGTCTGGCGACTGTCCCCGGGGCGAGTTGGCACGCCGCTCGACGGGTCCAGGCCGGCTCGCACCCACGAGGGGCTCCAGATGGTGACAGGGCCGTCCTCCGCGTTGCGACCGGGGAGAGAGGGAGGGGGGCGCGCCGACCCTCGACGGGTCAGACTCCCTCCAACGACCCGGGACGCTGGGGATCGACGACCACATCGGTGATCGGCCTCTCCCGCGTGTCAAGCGCCACCAGCATGGGACCCCCCTCGCGGCACGAGCTGGGGACCGCTCCGGCCGGATGCCTGATCGCTGGTTGACAAGGGTACGGTGACACTTTCGCGGCCATCGCCATCTCGGCGGTCGGTCCACAGGAGGTTGCCCCACGACCAGACCGATCACCCATGCGGGCCGTGGCGGAGGGCGGTCGACGAGTTCGGGTCGAAGCCGGCGGCGCCCGCGGCCCGGTTCGAGGGCGGTCCGCTTCGAGCAGGCCGAGGCGACATGCTCCATCAGGGCGATGTCGGGATCTGCGCTGTAGATCTGGATGGTCTCGGCCGTCGGTGTCAGCACCCCCCCACCAACCAGCCCCCGCCCGAGCCGAATGTCCTCGTGAGCGACACTCGAGGCCTCACGGGGGTGCGTGGAGGGTCGAGTGTCGCTGTGAGCGACGTTGGTTGCGAGGACCGTCGCCTGGGGCGTGGCGAGACGGGGTCCCCGGCGGCAGGTCCGTGCCCCCAGCGCACCTACTCCTGCTGAACCACCAGCAGCGCCTGCCGTGCCGCCCGCTCCAGCTCCGGCCAGCCCTGCTTGTGGGCGGCGGAGTTCAGCACCATCAGCGGGATCCAGAGGTCGGGGGAGCGCAGCTCCGACAGGCCGCCCCGGTTGGCCAGGTCCCACCAGCGGGCGGCCTTGTCCTGCTGACCTCGCTCGGCGGCACAGGCGGCGCGGACCAGCCCGATGTAGACCCAGATCCAGTGGCGAGGCTGGCCCGTCAGGGCCTCGGCCGCGGCCGCTGCGTGCCGATCGGCCTCGGCGATGTTGCGGGCACCGAGGTCCAGCAGCGACAGGTTGAGGTGCCCGACGGCCTGGAGCACCGGGTAGGCCCGGACCCGCGCCATGCGGGTGTAGCGGCTGTAGAGCTCACGGGCCTCGAGGGGCTCGTCTTCGAAGCGGCAGACCTCGCCCAGGTTGTTCAGGCAATTGAGCTGCATGCGGTAGTCACCGCTGGTGGCGGCGATGCCCCGAGCGGTCTGGAAGGACTCCCGGGCGGCCTGGAGGTCCCTGCGCTCCAGCATCAACATGCCGGCCGTGTAGTGGGCCTGGGCGACGTTCCGGGTGTCGCCGCTGGCCCGGGCTGCCCAGCCCAGGTCCTCCACCACGGGCTGGGCCTCTTCCTGGCGTCCCATGAGCAGGTAGAGGCTGACCAGGCCTCCCATCGCCAGCACGGCCTGGCGGTGCTCTCGGGGTCGCAGCTCGAGCACCTCCTTGTAGGCCCGCTCCGCGCCCTTGGTGTCGTTGAGCTGGGTCGCGAGCAGGGCCTGGGCATAGGCCACCTCCGCCAGCCCGTCGGTGTCCTGGTAGCGGTGGAAGGAGCGTCGGGCCTCCTCGAGCAGCACCCGTGCACGCTCGGTGTTGCCCTGGGCGAGGCAGGCCTGTGCCAGCACGGAGCTGAGGCGGGCCTCCATCAGCGGGTGCCCGCCGCGGAGCGTCAGGGCCTCCCGGGCCACGGTCTGGGCGCCGTCGGGCTTGTCGGCCTCCAAGAGCGCCAGGGCCTTGAGGCGCCGTGCCTCCTGACGGTGCTCCACGTCGGACCGCGCGCCCCCCGCGGCGGCGGTGTCGGCCGCGGCGATGGCCAGGTCGGCGGCTCGCGCCGCGGCGCGGGCGCGGCCCTGGTCGAGCATGCCGCGCACGGCTCGCCCGAGCGGTGCGATCGCCTCGCGAGACTTGCCCGCCCGCAGCCGGTGGAGGCCGAGGGGCAGGTCCACCGCCATGCCGGTGCGCTCCCCCAGCTTCTCCCAGGCCGTCGCGAGCTGGTCGTGGATCTCCGGGGCCTGGGGCAGCTCCAGGGCGAGCCGACGGGCGGTCCGCCGCAGCTCGCCGTGCTCGAAGCGGAGCTGGCCGCCCTCCTCCTTGACCAGGCCGGTGGCGAGCAGTGCGTCGAGGCCGGTGGCGTTGACGTCGCGGATGATGCTGGTGGGCGGCGCCTCGCCGGCGATCGCCATGGCCGCCATGGCGTGCTCGGCCGCCTTGGGATCGGCGCAGCTCGCCACGGCCGAGTCCAGGCGCCGGTGGTAGAGCTCCTCGACGTCGCCCGGGAAGACGTCCTCGAGCTGGAGCCCGGGCGCGAGCTCGAAGCGCATCCCGGGCATCGGCACGAGCACGCCGCGGGCCGCCCACTCCCGCAGCAGGATGCCGGCGAGCAGCGGCGCCCCCTCGAGGAGCTGTGCGAGGTCCTCGGCGAGGCGGGGCTCCAGCAGCAGCGACTCGGCCATGAGCTGGCGGGTCTGGGCCACCGTCAGGCGGGGCACTCCGATGCGGAGGGCGCCGGC
Source organism: uncultured Enterobacterales bacterium (assembly GCA_964501915.1). Classification (GTDB taxonomy): domain Bacteria; phylum Myxococcota_A; class UBA796; order UBA796; family CAJQPC01; genus CAYFPX01. The sequence goes on along the minus strand of CAZCVP010000145.1, from coordinate 17,340 downwards.
CTCCTGCAGCTCCTCGACGCGGTGGCGCAGCACCGGGTCATTGGCCACGGCGTCCCGGCTGAGGCTCGCCATGACCAGCACGGGGATCGTGCCGACCGCGCCCTCCAGCAGCGCCTCGGCGATGGCGAGGCTGTCGCCTTCGGCTTCAGCGTGGTGCGCGTCCTCCAGCACCAGGCAGGTGCCGCCGCGCCAGGAGCGCGCCTGGAGGTGCTGGTAGAGGAAGGTGAGCCCCAGGGCGCTGTTGGGGCGCCGCTCGTTCTGGAGCAGGTAGCCGCACCAGCGGGCGAGGGTGCCGGCGTCCTGGAGCACGGCGGTGAGCGCCGTGCCGCGGTCCCGGGCCAGCCAGCGGGTGAGGCGACCCTGGAGGTCGAGCCGGCTGTCGTTCCAGGGGGCGAGCAGGTTGCGGACCGCGCCGATGTAGCCGTCGTCGATCCCCGGCGGGTAGTGGTAGCGGAGCCGCGCCACCTCCATGAAGCCGCCCTCCTCGAGGGGCCGGGCGATCGAGTCGATCAGGCGCGTCTTGCCGGCGCCGGACTCCCCGACCACCAGCACCACGCGGGGCTTCTGGAGGGCGATGACCTCCCGGGCGGCCTGCCAGAGGACCTTGCGGGCCCGTTCCCTGGCGATCAGCGGGATGTCCCGCAGGGCGAAGAGCGGCAGCGAGGCCCGCGCCGGAGCGCCGTGCCCGGCCTCGGTCGGCGGCTCCACGCTCATCGCGTCCGGTGGCACCTGGTTCCAGCGCAGGCTGAGACCGACCCCGGGCCGCGAGGACTGCTCGGCGACCTCCTGGGCGACCGGGATCGTCGAGTGGGTCTCGGTGGCCGTCAGCGAGCTGCGGCTGGCCACACCCCGGCGGCGACCGGACGCCAGCTCGACCCTCGCCGCGCGCAACACGCGGCGCACGTCGGCCGCCCGGTCGTAGCGCTGGCGGGGCTCGGCATCGAGCAGGTTGCGGGCCATCTCCAGGAGGTTGTCGGGCAGGTGCAGCCCTGGTCGGGGCTCCAGCCGGGGAGGGGGCTCCTGGCGAGCCCGGAGCAGCTCCTTGCGGCCCTCGCCCTTGTGGGGGCGCGTCCCGGAGAGGGCCTCGTAGAGCATGATCCCGACCGCGTAGAGGTCGGTCCAGGGCCCGACCTCCTGCGGACGGCCTTCGAGCTGCTCGGGAGCCATGTAGCTGGGCGTTCCGCCCACGCGACGCGCGTCCTTGGCCAGCTCGGACACGTCGTCGGTCACGCCCAGGTCGGCGATCCAGGCTTCCCGGTCCCCGGAGGCGGTCGTGTGGAGCAGCACGTTGGCCGGCTTGAGGTCCTGGTGGACCAGGCCGCGGGCGTGCAGGGTGGCGAGCGCCAGGCAGACCTGCTCCAACAGGAGCAGCAGGGTCTGGAGCTCCACGCCCTCGGCGAGCAGATCCCGCAGGTTGCCCTGGTCGGCGTGGGCGAGGGCCACGAAGGGGCGTCCGTCGGAGAGCGTGCCGTGGTCGTGCACGGGCACCACGTGGCGGTGCACGACCTGGGCGAGCAGGGCCACCTCGCGGGCGAAGCGGGCCCGGAAGCGAGCGTGCAGCGCCAGGTTGCGACGGACCACCTTCACGGCCACGTCGGCGCCGAGCTCGATGTCCTGGGCCAGGTAGACGTGGCCCGTGGCGCCATCTCCGAGGTGCTCGATCGCCCGGTAGCGCGGCGGCAGCGCCGGCAGGGCGACCTGGCGCTTGAACCGGGCCCGGGACGGATTCTGCTTCGCGGCGCCCTTGCGACCCTTTTCGGACGATGCCATCGCGATCGAGACTACACCACCGCTGAGGATGGCCCTGGTCAGTCCTCCCCCTTCGAAGACGCATCGGCCCTTGCCGCACGGGGGCCAGGTGCCTAGGAGCGTCTCGAACTGAACGACCATTCACTTGGGCATGGACGGAGGACGCAGATGCTCGAGACACTCTGGACTGATCTGAAGAACACCCCCACCCGCATTCGGGACCGCCAGCAGGCCCTGGTCGGGCGGGCCCGCCACCGGGCCTACGTGGCCCGGACCAACGGCCACGAGCGCTTCTGGACCCTGCGCACGACCGCGCTCGAAGAGGTCGAGGGCTGGCTCGAGCACACCGCCGAGGTGCCCGTGCTCCACCGGGTCACCACCCCCGTGGAGAAGCTGGTCCACGAGCGGCTCGAGGCCGACCTGGCCCTGCCCCTGGAGGGCTACGCGGCGATGAACGCCAAGACGGCCATCCAGGCGGTGCGCGGTCTCGACCACCTCGACCTGCTGCGGGTGCGTCGCCACGAGGCGGAGAACAAGGTCCGCAAGACCGTGCTGGCGGCCATCGACGGCGAGCTCGAGCACCTGCTCGATCCGCCGGAGGGCGCCGCGGCCTGAGCGGAGGTGAGGCTCCTCAGCGGTCCTCGGACGGCTGGGCGTAGAGGGCGGCGATACGGTCGGCCTCGGAGGCCAGGACCGCGCGCCGCTTGAGCTTGAGCGTGGGCGTCAGGTCACCGTCCTCGATCGTGAGCGAGCGATCGAGGACGGCGTGTCGCTTCACGCGCTGGAACCGCGCCAGGTCGGCGTTTGCCGCATCGACGGCCCGCTGGAAGAGCGCCTGCACCTCGGGAGAGGCCAGGGACGGGTCCACGCCCGCCCGCGCGGCCCAGGTGGCGACGGACTCCAGGTCCGGAGACAGCAGCGCCACCAGGTAGGGTCGGTCCGAGCCGATGACCACGGCCTTGTCCACGTAGGGACTGCGCTCGAGGCGGTGCTCGATCGGCACCGGGGCGATGTTCTTGCCGCCCGCGGTGACGATGAGCTCCTTCTTGCGGTCGACGATGCTCAGGAAGCCGTCGTCGTCCAGGGTGCCGATGTCGCCGGTGTGGAACCACCCGTCGCGGAGTGCGGCGGCGGTCGCCTCGGGGTCGTGCAGGTAGCCCTGGAAGACCCCCGGTCCCCGGACGAGGACCTCGCCGTCGGGGGCGAGGCGCAGCTCCACGCCGGGCAGGGCCCGGCCCACGGTGCCGAAGCGGTAGGCGTCCGGGGCATTGGTGGTGGCGGGTGCCGAGGTCTCGGAGAGCCCCCAGCCCTCCAGGACCGCGATGCCCATCGCGTGGAACCAGCGAGCGACCTCGGGGTCGAGGGCCGCACCCCCCGAGACCAGGGTGTGCAGCGCCCCCCCCAGGCGCTCCTTGATCCGGGAGAAGACCAGGCGGTCCGCGAGGTGCCACTGGAGTGAGAGCGTCCAGGGCACGGGCTGCTGGCGCTCCAGGAGGTGGCTGCGCGCGACACCGACCCGGAAGGCCCAGGAGAAGACCCGCTCGGCCCGGGGCCCCTTGCCGGCCGCCGTGTCCTCGGCCCGGGTCTTGATCTTCTCCAGCATGCGCGGGACCGTCGCCAGGACCGTGGGCCGTCCCTCCGCGATCGCCTCCGGGAGCAGCTCCAGCGACTCGGCGAAGGTGCCTTCGATCTCCTCGTAGAGGCCCCGGTAGAGCGCGAAGCGCTGGAGCACGTGGGCCATGGGGAGGAACACCAGGGACCGGTCTCCGGGCTGGGCGGGGATCAGCTCCCGGCTGGCCTCGCAGACCGTCGTCAGGTTGCGGTGGGTGAGCACCACGCCCTTGGGGTCCCCGGTGGTGCCGGAGGTGTAGACCACCGCGGCGACCTGGTCGGGGGAAACCTCTTCGCAGCGGGCCCGGAAGGCGGCGGCATCCGGGACCGGTCGCTCCATCGCCAGCAGGTCGTCGAAGGACACGGCGTGCACGAGGTCCGGGAGGTCCTCGCGACGCGCCTCCAGCTCGGCGACGCGGTGGGGCTGTCGGGCCAGCACGACGGGCGCTCGGCAGTGCCGGACCTGCCAGGCGACCTGGTCGGCGGTCAGGGTGGGGTAGACGCCCACCGTGATCGCCCCCAGGGCGAGCAGGGCGAGGTCGAGCGCGGCCCACTCGCGGCAGGTCTCGGCCAGCACGACGACCGGGGTCGCGGGACCGACCCCGAGGCCCTGCAGCAGCACGGTGAGCTGCGAGAGCTCGTCGAGGCACTCGCTCCAGGTCTGGGATGTCCAGGCGCCGTCTTCCTTGTAGCGGAAGGCGTGGCCGCCCGGGTCGCGCGCGATGCGCTGGAGGAGGAGGCGAGGAATGGTGGTGGCCACGGCGGGATAGTCTCCTGTCCTCAGCCGTATCCCCTCGTCATGCCCCCTTCGAGCTCCGTCATCCTCCGCGATCGTTCCTCCCTGGCCCGCTTCGGGATCGGCTTCGGCTACCCGATGCGAGGCGTCCGCCACCTCATCGACACGCCGAGGCTCTGGACCTATGTCGTGGTGCCGGTCTTCCTCACGGTCGTGATGATCGGCGGGGCTGGCTGGCTGGCCTGGACCCAGGGGCCGGCGCTGTTGGAGCTGGCCTGGACCCAGCCGGGGGGGGAGGGCGCCCTGGCCACCACCCTGCTCGTGCTCTGGCACGTCGCCTTGGTGCTCGCGCGCCTGGCGCTCTTCCTCGTGGGCACGCTGGTCTTCTACGGGGTGGGCGGTGTGGTCGCGATCCCCTTCAACGACTTCCTGTCCCAGGCCGTCGAGGAGTCGGTGCTCGGGTCCCGCTCCGAGCCCTTCACCTGGGGGCTCTTCTTCGCCGACCTGCGCATGTCCCTGAGCCACAGCCTGCTGGGCCTGGCGCTCTACGTGGTGGTGATGGTCCCGGTCCTGCTGCTGAACCTGGTGCCGGTCGTGGGCAGCGTGGTGGCGGCCACCCTCGGGGGCCTGGCGACCACGGTGTTCCTGGCTCGGGAGATGATCGACGGCCCCTTGTCGCGGGACCGCATCACCTTCGCCAACAAGGTCGGCGTCCTGCGCCAGCAGAAGGCGCTGATGATCGGCTTCGGCAGTGCCACGGCGTGCATGCTCTGGGTGCCGGGACTCAACCTGATCAGCATCCCCTGTGCGGTGGTGGGGGGCACCCTGCTCTACTGCCAGCTCAAGGTCGAGGACCAGCTCCCGACCCCGCGCCCGCGGGGTCCATGAGACTGCTGGTCACCGGAGGTTCGTCCTTCGTCGGCGCTCACTTCTGCCGCCGGGCGGCCCGCAAGCACGAGGTGCTCGCGCTCCACCACCAGACCCCGCTGGCGCTCAACGGCGTCACGCCGGTGCGGTGCGACCTGCGCCACCCGGCGGCGGCGCACCGCCTCCAGCAGCTCGGGGCCGACGCCGTGGTCCACCTGGCCTGCAAGGCCATCGGGCGGCCCGAGGTGCTCCAGTCGGTGAACCGCCGCATGATGGACGTGGTGCTGGCCCAGGGCCTGCCCGTGGTCTACGCCTCCAGCACGGTCGTGCACTGGCCGACCGCCACGACCTACGGCGCCTGCCGGCTCGAGGACGAGCGTCGCCTCGCCGAGAGCGGGCTGCCTCATGGCGTCGTGCGCCCGGCCGCTCCCTACGGGCCGCGGCTCCGCGAGCACGTGACCGGACACACCGAGAGCTTCCACACCCTCGCCGACCTGGTCCGGCGCAGCCCGGTGGTGCCGGTGATGGGCGACGGAAGCGTCAAGCGCCAGCCCCTCCACGTCCACGACCTCTGTGACGCCATGCTGGCCCTCCTCGATGGGCCGCTGCCCGGCCGCGCCTTCGACGCGGGGGGCAGCGAGGTCCTCACGATGGACGAGGTGATCGCCGTGATCGCCCGGGCGCTGCACCGCCGGGTGCGCGTGCTGCACCTCCCGCGGGGCCTCTTCCTTCGGCTCGCCAGGCTGCAGGCCGACCTCGACGAGGAGCTGCTGGGCGCCTTCGACACCGACGACGTCGTGGACACCGAGCCGCTGGCGCTCGCCACCGGTCTCCAGCCGAGGTCCTTCGAGCGAGGCGTGGTCGACCTGCGCTGAACGGCCTCACTGTCGCGTCTCCTGGACCTCGCCCAGCCTGTCGATGACCAGGGTCACCGGCGCCGCCGTCCAGAGGAGGAAGTCCGCCAGGTCGGTGGGCACGATCTCGTGGACCTCGGTGCGCTCCTCCCACACGTAGGAGACCCTCACCGCGTAGGAGGCGCTCCTCACGGCCCGCTGTCGCTCACCCACCTCCACCTCGGGCCAGGCCGGCTCGTCGAAGGCGCCGCGAAGCGCCAGGCGATCCAGGGTCTTCCAGGTCCAGGTGTCGTAGGTGCACCACGTCCCGTAGACCGGCTCCTCCCGGTAGCGGGTCCGCTCGACACAGTCCTCGATCGTCTCCGGTCGCCAGGTGGGGACCTCCACGCAGACCTCCTCGGTCCGGCCGTCGCCCTGGTCGTGGGGCTCACAGACCGTGCGGGTCCCTTCCCGGACCTGGTGCGTGCGCTCGGTGCAGACCTGCTCGGTGCCGTCGGCCACCCGCCGGGTTCCGTCCCGCCTCTCGACGCAGTCCCTCACGTCCTCGACCCCCGGGTCCTCGCCGGTGCCGTCGATCGGCATCGTGGCCGGTCGCTCCTCGAGGGTCCTTCGCCAGCCTCTGGCGGTCCGCGGCGAGAACTCCTGGAGGTCGACGGTGTGGACCCAGGTCCGCTCGACGGTCCCCTGCACCTCGCCCGTCTGGCGCGCCTGGTGGCTCGCGGCGATCGCGGCGAGAGCCAGCAGTCCCACCCCGGCGACCGATCTCCAGACCCTGCCCATGCTGCGCGTGCCGGCCACCGCTGGTCCTCGTGCTGTGGGTGTTAGGTTTCCCGCGACCCTCGGGAGGCGTCCATGGGGCTGTTCGATGTCAAGGGTGGTGCCGCCTCTGTCCGGGTGGAAGGCGATAACTGGCTCGTCGCGCTGGGAGCCAGCCTGCCGTACTTCGGCCTGGACTCCTCCAGCCTGTCGCGGCTCTCGGTCGACGTGGCGCCGAGCGGTGTCGTCAGCGTCCGGGATCCGGTGAGCGGGCGCAGCTTCGTGCTCGAGCCCGTGGTCGAGGAGCTGCCGCCGACCACCGCCCAGGTGCACATCGCGCTGGACCCGACCCGCGGACCGGCCGTGATCCCCGAGGGTGCCGCGCCGCAGCCGGTCCTGCCGCCGATGAGCTTCGGCGTGCCCCTTCCGGGCCCTGACCCGGCTCCGCCTCACCCGGCTCCCGACGAGCCGGCGGTCGACGAGCCGGCTCCCGACGATGCGCCGGAGCCGGTCGGCGACACCAGCGCCCCGTTCTTCATCGTTCCCGAGGAGCTCCAGGAGCTGCCGGAAGAGCCGGTGGTCGAGCCCGCGCCCGAGCCCGCGCCCGAACCGGAGCCCGCGCCCGAACCGGAGCCTCTGCCGGCTCCGGCGCCGCCACCGCCCCCGGTCGGGGTGCCCACCGAGGAGCTGGCCGCGCCCACGCCGCTGGAGCCCCCTCCGGTCCCGCCCCCGGCCGAGCCCGCCCGAGGACCGGACACCGAGCCGATGCCCCTCCCGGTCGCCCGGCCACAGCCGCCGCCGCCGCCGCCGGTCGGGGCCTCGCTGGTGCCCGGGGCCGGTCCGCCGCCGGTCCCGCCGCCGGTCCCCCCACGGCCCCCGGAGCAGGCGCCGCTGTCGCTGGCGACCGCGACCACGATCCCCCCCGACATTCCCCGCGCTGTCGTCGATGAAGACGACCGACCGCCGGAGCTGGTCGAGAACCTCTTCGATCGCTGCTTCGACCTGTCCTTCGAGCAGCACATCGGGGGCGCCTGTCGCAAGGCCCTCGAGATCCTCCGCGATGTCGTGCCGGCCGAGGCCGGGGCGGTGCTCTACGGCAGCCTGGCGAGCCGTGAGCTGAACTTCGCGGCGGCCTATGGACCGGCGGCGGGCGCCCTGCGCGGGCGGACCCTCCCCCTCGACGCGGGCATCGCCGGCTTCGTCCACCAGCGCGGCGTCAGCCTCATCGTCAACGACGTCCGCAGCGACGCCCGCCACGACAAGACCGTCGACCAGGCCTCGGGCTACCGGACACAGTCCATCCTCGCGGCCTCCGTCCGCGACGACGACGGCTCGAGCTACGGCTGCATCGAGCTGCTCAACCCCCCGGCCGGGTTTCGGGACTGGCACCTCGAGGCCACGATGGTCGTCGCCCGCTCCCTGGCCCAGTTCGTGTCCGCCCGCCAGTAGGGCTCGCATCGACCGCGCTCAGCCCGACCACCAGGCTGGCGGCGCGAGCCGAGGAGAGTCCAGGTCCGCCCCCGTGAGGCCCACGTGGTGCAGGGCGAAGGCCACGCCGGGAGGAGCACCTCCGGGGGGCTGCCGGCCACCTCCGTAGCGGTGGTCTCCCGTGAGCGCGAGGCCGACCGAGGCGGCGTGCAGCCGGATCTGGTGCATCACGCCGGTGTTGATGCTCGCCTCCCAGAGGGACCCTGCGACGTGGCGGAGGCGCGTGGAGGCGGGGTACCACCGGCCACGGTGGGGGGTGCTGCGACCTCGCTCGACCACCATGCGGTCCCGGCGTCGGGGATGGTGGGCGATGCGCGTCTCGACGACGTGCTGCGTCCAGGGCACGGTTCGGGCCGTGAGGAAGCGGTAGGTCTTGTGGAGCCGACCCTCGGTGAACGCCTGCCGCGCACGGACGAGATCGTCGGCAGATCGTGCGGCCAGGACGACGCCGGAGGTGCTGTTGTCGAGACGGTGGGCGAGGCCGCCCTCGAAGCCGGGGGGGAAGCCCGCGGCCACCTCGGGACGCAGCTCGAGCAGCCAGCGCAGCAGAGAGGGACCCGTGGCATCGCCGTGGGGCGGGAAGACGGGCAGTCCAGGAGGCTTGGACAGCCAGGTCCAGCTCTCGGTCTCGGCGAGGATCCCGGGGGTCACCCCTCGCCGCTATCCCGGGAGGTCCTCGCGGTGAAACCCCGCCCGGCGAGGCGCATACTCAACCCATGCTGCCTCTGCTCGTCCTTCCCCTGGTGACCGCCGGCTGCACACCGCCCTGTGCAGACGGGTTCGGGCGCGACAGCGAGGGCAACTGCGTGCCCTATCGGTCGCCGGGCGACACCGGCGTCGACACTCCGGACGACACGGGTGGGGACACGGCGACCGACACCGGCACCGTGACGGACACCGAGCCGGTCGAGACCCTGGATCTGGCCTACGGGGACCCGATCCTGGCGACCGGGCGCGAGAGCACCGAGCCGGACGGCCCGATCTACGAGTTCGTCGACGTCGTGCTGCTGGACGACGACCACGCCGCGGCGGTCGGCGAGGGCGGCTACGTCCTGGTGAACGTCGCCGATGGCTCCCACGTCTGGAGGGAGGGGGGACCGCGCGTCTACGACGCAGCCTGGGACGCGACCCTGGAGCGGCTGTACCTGGGGTCCCGCGAGCGGGAGGTCTACGCCGTCGACCTCACCGATCTGCAGAGCCCGGTCCAGGCCGGGGCGGTCCAGGCCTGGAGCGGCTACCACGAGGACCTCGCCGCCGACGGTGGCGTGCTGGCGGTCGCCGCCCTGGGGGACGGGGCCGTCCTGCTGGACGGCGTGACCCTGGCGCCGCTGGCCACCATCGAGGTCGGCTGGTGTGCCGCCGTGGGCCTCGCCGGCGACCGGGCCATCGTGGCCGACGGCGCCGAGGTCCTGCTCTACGACGTGTCGGACCCCGCCGCTCCGGTGGAGCTGAGTCGAGCGAGCGTGCGAGCGACGGCCCGGAACATCGACTTCGACGGCGAGCACGTCGGGGTAGCCCTCGGGGGTCACGGTGTCGCGGTCCTGGAGGTCGAGGACGACACCCTGAGCCTGGCCGGGGAGTTCGAGCAGCCCGGGAGCACCTACGGCGTCGCCCTCGACGGTGAGTACCTGTGGACCTCGGCCTGGTCGGAGGTCGGCCTGATCTGGCTGGGCAAGGGCGGACCCGTGGTGGTGGGCACCGAGCCGATCGAGGAGAACACCATGGGCATCGGCGCCGGGGGTGGCCGGGCCGTGGCCGCCGACTGGTTCCAGACGGCGGCCTTCGAGCGCGTCGATGGCGTGGCGGGGCCCGAGCTCCAGGTCCCCGGCACGGCCTGGGTGATCGGCGACGACCCGCCGACAGCCATCGTGGAGGTCACCAACCTCGGCGCGATGGACCTCGAGGTGGACTTCAGCACCGAGGACACGTCGCTCGAGCTGGACACGGACAGCCTGCTCATCGAGCCCGGCGGGTCCGAGCGCCTGGTGATCACCGGTGAGACGGGCCACCCCCTGTCCTCGGTGGTGGAGTACGTCAGCAACGACCCGGACGAGGAGTCGGGCCAGCTCGAAGTACGCACGGGCGAGCAGTCCGTCGGCCAGGCCCACACCGACTTCGAGCTGGAGGGTTTCGTGCCCCCCGACACGAACCTCGAGCCCTATGCCCTCTCCGGGCAGAGCGGCCGGGTCACGGTGCTGGCCTACTTCGCCCTGTACTGACCGATCTGCAGTCTGGAGGTTCCAGACCTGCAGGACTCGCTGGCCGCTCCCTATGCGGGGCAGCCCGTGGACGTGTGGCTCATGGACGTGGAGGACTCCTTCGAGCGCTCCTATGGCTGGGTGGTGGAGGCTGGCGTGACGCTGCCGGTGCTGCTCGATCGCGACGGCGCCGCCTACGAGAGCTACGCGCCGTCGGAGTCCGGCCACTCCACCTCGCCCTTCCCGCTCCAGGTGGTCGTCGACGGTGAGGGCGTCATCACCTACCTCTCCCGCGAGAACCTCCCGGACCAGGTGCGCGCGGCCATCGACGCGGCGCTGGAGGCGCTCTGATCGATCAGCCCCTGCGGGCGGCGAGCAGGTTGGCGATGTCTTCCGGGTTGGCGCTCGACAGCTCCAGCGTGGCCCGGTCTCCCTCGCAGCCGACCACCTTGCCCGAGAGCTGCAGGAAGACCATGCTCGGAAGCTGAACCGCCACGGCGACGCGGCGGCCGGACTCCAGGGTCGAGGCGCCGGTGACGATGCAGCGGGGGAGCAGCGTGTCCCCGTGGATCGCCTGCCGCAGCTCCTCGGCCCGGGTGAAGCGCACGAACAGCGACGGAGGGTCGCCCGGGGACACCATGGCCGCGATGGGGACCATGCGCGTCCGGTCCCCGGCGAGCTGCTGGGAAGCCGGCATCCGCTCCCCGGCGGGAGGGTCGCTGCGCGGCGGGGCGGGCCGCACCGGCGGGGCGGGCTCCTCCAACGCCTCTTCCCGCCGCAGGCGCCGGCGCCGCATGAAGTCCGAAGTGCTCCCGGTCGTGGTCTGGGAGGCACGGCTCCGCTGGGGCTTGCTCTCGCTCCGCAGGCGGCGCAGCTCCTCGCGCTTGCGCCGGATGCGCTCCTCCCGGCTGTCGTCCTTGGTCGACGCACTCCTGGAGCCGGCCGAGGGCCCGGGCCGGGAGAGATCCGTCATGCGGGTCCGGTGACGATCCTCGCGCTGGCGGCGCGCCACCCGATCCTCCGCGGGCTTCCGGCGCGAGCCCACCTTCTTCTCAGCGGAGGCGGGGGGCGCCGACGGCGGCCCCGGCTCGGGAGGCGTGGGCTCGGGTGCGACAGCCGGCGCCTCGGGGGTCATCCGCCGAGCGCTGCCGCTCGTGGAGGCGGAAGGCGGCCGGGAGGGCACACTCGACTCCCGCTCGGGGGAGTCCCGGTCGCCGGTCGACGGGGGCTCCGCCGCCGGGGGGGCCTGGCCGCCCGTGGAGGCCAGCCTGGGGGCGTCCTGGATGCGCCCGGCGCCTTCCTTGCGGCGGGCGCGGGTCTCGGCGATTCGCTTGCGCGCACGGCTGGCGCGACTGCGGCCGGCCGAGGTCGAGACCGAGGCGGAGGGTGAGGTTCGGGAGGTGTACTCGCCGTCGCCCAGCTCGGGGTTGAGGCGGGAGAGCAGCTCATCGAGGTTGTGGCGATCCTGGGGGCGCCCGGTCTCGTAGATCGCCACGTGCACGAAGCCGTGCCGGATGCGAGCGGCCTGTCGCCCGTAGGACTCGACGATCCGGGCCTTGATGTCCGCCGTCGACCCCTGCTGCAGGAGGTCCACGCGCATCACGTGGACGCCACCCTGGATCAGCTCCTCCGGGCACCAGAAGACCAGCTCGCTACCGTCCATCCACCAGGCGTCGCCCTGGCAGAGACCGAAGTCTCCCTGGATCGTGAGCTGGAGTGTGCGGCGCATCTTGCGCAGCAGGTCCCGTTGATGGGTCGCCATGCAGGCCTCGAGGACTACGCCTGAGGGTAGATCTTGGAGCGGAGCCCCCCACCTTGGCAAGTGGGGGAAACCCCGGCCCCGCCGGGCGGTGTCCCGTCGGACCGATCAGCAGACCGCGCGAACGGCCTCGGCCAGCCGATCCATGGCCCCTCGCAGCTCCTCGAGGCCCACGGCCCCCACACTGGTCCGGAACCAGCCCGTGTCCTCCTCCATCGCGAAGGCGCGGAAGGGCACCACCGCCACACCCGCGGACCTCAGCAGGTAGCGGCGGATGTCCTCGTTGGTCTCCAGGACCCTCCCGCCCGGCTCCCGCCGGCCGACGAGGTCCAGCCGGACCGAGAGGTAGATGGCTCCCTGGGGCGCGATGGCCTCGACGGGCAGCCCTTCGGCCGCCATGCGGGCGAAGGCCCCGTGGATGGTGTCCAGCCGCTCCACGAGGTCCCGCCTGAAGGCCTCGAGCCAGGGACGCATGCGCTCGGGCTGGCGGAGGTACCACGCCGTCGCGGCCTGGACCGGGCGCGGCGCCCAGGATCCCATGTGGCCCATCAGGGCCTTGAAGCGGGGCTGGAGGTAGGGCGGGACGAGGCCCCAGCCGACGCGAAGCCCGGTCCCGGCGAAGCACTTGGAGATGGCATCGACGTAGATGGTGTACGGCGCGAGCTCCGGGCACACGGCCAGGGGGTGGTGGTGGTGGTTGTCGCCGTAGGTCAGCAGTCGGTAGACCTGGTCGAAGACGAGCACCAGGGGCCGGTCTCCGGTGGTCTCCCGGCGCCGGTTCTCGGCCAGCACGGCCTCGCAGATGTTGCGCAGGGCCTGCTCCGTGATGCAGGTCCCACACGGGTTCAGCGGGCTGTTCATCAGCAGCAGCCGGGCCGAGGCCAGGTGGGGTGCGAGGCCCGCGGCCGTGAGGTGGAAGCCGTGCTCGGGCCGGGTCTCGATCTGGACGCCGCGGGCTCGGTTCAGGTAGACGTAGTACTCGATGTTCCAGCTCGGCAGGCCGTAGAGCACGACGTCGCCGGGGTCGAGCAGGAGGTTGAAGGCCGCGAAGATCGGTGGCCGAGCCCCGCTGCCGACGACCACCGACTCCACGGGCCAGCGCACGCCGTGCTCCTCGGCGTAGTGGTCGCAGATGGCGTGGCGCAGCGAGAGCAGGCCGTCGGCGGGCGGGTAGTTGTTGTTGCCGGCCGCGACCTCCTCGCCGATCCGCGCCTCCAGCTCCGGGGGAAGCCGGAACCACCGCGGCGAGAAGTCCCCGATGGAGAGGTTGCAGATGGTCTCCCCGGCGGCGACAGCGGCGCGGACCTCCGTGGCGACCGCCAGGATGCGGGACCCGAGCATGCCCTCGGCCAGCTCGGTGAACGTCTGGGCGCGGGCCGCGTCGGCCGCGTCGCCCTGGGGGAGGTGGGCCTGGACGTCCAGCATCGTGCCTCCGGAGGGGGGGCGCCGCATAACCGGCCACGCTACGTGGAGGCGCGTGGTTCTCGCTCGCGTCGCTGATCCTGGGCAACCCCACCGTGTGGGCTCAGGGCTCCGACCTGGACCACCTTCCGCCCGAGGTCCTGGCCCAGGTCCCCATCGAGGTCATCCGTGGTGATCGGGCGGCGGCTCGTGGTCGGTTCCCCGCCGCGCTGGAGGAGTACAGGGCCGCGGCCGAGAGGGTGGGCACCAACCCCTCCATCGAAGTCCGCGCATCCCAGGCTCTCTTCGGTCTGGGACGCTGTCGGGACGGGCTGCACGAGGCCGAGGTCCATCGGACCGACTCGGCCTGGACTGCACGAACCTCGGCGCTGGCAGCGGCCTGCTTCGCCCGCCTCGGCGAGTTCGGCGAGGCGGTCTACTGGCAGGAGGACGCGGTCTTGTTGGACCTCGGCGCGACGGTCCGCTGGGTCATGCTCGGGACCTTCCGACAGCGCCTCGGGGACAGCCGGGGAGCCCAGGAGGCCTTCGCCGAGGCCGAACGGCTGGACCCCGATGCCTCGGCGCTGCAGGCAGCCCGAGGTTCCCTGGCCCTGGACCAGGGAGATCTGGAGCAGGTGGAGGAGGCCTGCAGCCTGCTGGACAGGGAGCCGGGCGGTCATCCCATGGCGGACATGCTGCGGGCTCGCATGTACATGGACCTCGGTGAGCCAGAGCGGGGAGCCGCGATGGCGCTGCGGGCGCGGAGTCGTGGGACCTCTCCAGCCATCACGGCCACGGTGGTCGAGGCGATGCGCCGGAGTGGTTTCCTGGAGACCGCGTCGAGGATCCTGTCGCGGTACGTGATCTCGATCCGGGAGTCCCCCGAGCTGTTGTCGGTCCAGGCACGGCTCGCGGTCGACGACGGCCGGCTCGAGGCGGCGGCGAGGTGGTCAGACCGGGCGGTCGCGCTGGACCCGCTGCGGGCCGACAACCTCGGAGCGGCCTGGTACGTGGCTCGAGCGCGGGGCCGGACCGACGAGGCCGTGCAGTGGGCGGGGCGCTGGGCCCTCGCCAACCGGTCCCCCTGGCGAACCCTCGAGCAGTACGAGCCGGCACCTTGGGAGTGATGGGACTGGTCTGGTTGCTGTCCTGTGGGGACCCACAGGTCGCCGCACCGTCCGAGTCCGCTGCCCTTCGTCCCCACGTGGTCGTGGTCACGCTCGACACCACCCGGGCGGATCACATCGGTGCCTACGGTCGTGCGGAGGCTCGCACTCCCACCATCGATCGCCTGGCGAACGAGGGGCTGCGCTTCGACCGCGCCTACTCGCCGATCCCGCTGACCATCCCCGCCCACGCCACACTCTTCACGGGGCTGGACCCCTACCATCACGGGATCCGTGACAACGGCAGCGCAGTCCTGGAGGCACGCTTCACCACCCTGGCGGAGTACCTGTCCGCGGCCGGGTGGACGACTGCGGCGTCTGTCGCGGCCTTCGTCACCCAGCGGCGATGGGGACTCTGCCAGGGCTTCGAGACCTGTCTCGACGCCCTGCCGCCCCGGGCAGGCGAGGACCGTCAGCCCTGGTCTCTCGAGCGGCGGGCCGACGAGGTGGTGGACGACGCGCTGGCCTGGTGGGCAGGACGCGACCCCGCTCGACCCGCACTGCTGTGGGTGCACGTCTACGACGCTCACCGTCCCTTCGACCCACCCGAACCGTATCGCTCGGAGATGGAAGGGCTGCCCTACGACGCTGAGATCGCCTTCGTCGACGCCCAGCTCGCTCGGCTGCGGGAGGTGGTGGAGGCTGGCGAGCGGCCGGTCCTCTGGCTGGTGGTCGGCGACCACGGCGAGGCGGTCGGCGAACACGGAGAGCGTGAACACGGCTGGTATGTCTACAACGCGACCCAGCGGGTGCCCTTCATCCTCTCGGGCCATGGTGTCGACCCCGGGCGGGTGTCGGAGCCGGTGGGGCTGGTGGACGCAGTGCCCACACTGCTCCGCCACCTCGAGCTGCCGATGCCCGATGGCCTCGATGGGCGTCCCCAGCCGGGCGGTTCGCACCCGATCTACCTCGAGACCTGGCAGCTCTTCGAGCGCTTCGGCTATGCACCCCACCTGGGCCTGGTCGATGGTCCCTGGAAGCTCATCGCCACCCCCAGGCCCGAGCTCTACAACCAGCTCGACGACCCCGGGGAGCGGGAGGATCTCGCGGTCCGGGAGCCGGAGCGCCTGGCTGGGCTCCTGCGCAGGCTCGAGGGCCTCGGGGCAGCGCCACCGGCCCGGCCCGGTGAGATCGACGCGGGCACCCTCGCTCGGCTGCAGGCCCTCGGCTACATCGGCGGGTCCGGGTCCCGGGACCTGGCTGATGCAGCCGATCCAAAGGACCACCAGGCCGTGCTCGGCCGGGTGGTCCAGGTGACGCGGGACATCGCCAAGGGGCGGCTGGAGGAGGCGGAGGGGCTGCTGCGGGAGACCATCCCCCTGGCGCCGGGCGTCATCGAGCTCCGTCTGCGGCTCGTCCGTCTGCTGATCGGGCAGGGGCGGACCGTCGAGGCGCAGGCCGAGGTGGAGGCGCTGCTCGCGCTGGAGGGAGCCGACCAGGGCACCTGGACCACGGCCGTGGCGCTCGTCGGCGGAGCGGGCGACCACCAGGCCGCGCGGGAGCTGGCCGAGCAGGGGCTCCGGTCCTTCGCGGAAAGTCCCCTGCTCGAGGAGCTGTTGCTGGTCTCGCTGCTGAATCTCGATCGGCCCACGGAGGCCGTGGAGCGGGGCATGGCCTGGGTCGAGGTCCCCGGCGAGTCCCCCGGGCTGAGCGGTCCTGTCGGCCTGGCCCTGGTACGGAGTGGTCGCGGAGCCGAGGCCCTGCCCTGGCTGGAGGCGGGCCTCGGGGCCGACCGGGTGGCCCGGGGCGTGCGCCAGGCGCTCGTGGGGTTCTCCCACTCGGCCGCCGAAGCCGAGGACCTCCTGGCCGCCGAGCTGGAGGACTACCCGGACAACCTGGTGGCTCGCGCCCAGCTCGTCGCCCTCCTGGATCGGCAGGCCCGCTTCGAAGAGGCCCTCGCCCAGTCCGGGGCGCTCTTGGAGCGGGACCCCAGGAACGTGGTGTTCCTCCACGCCCGCGCTCAGACCTTGTTCAACCTCGGAGACCTGGTGGCGTGCCGCCGGGCCTTGGAGGAGGCCCTGGCGGTCGCACCGGAGGACTCGGACCTGTTCCTGCTCCTGGCGAACCTGCTCCACCGGGAGGGTCGGCTGGAGGAGGCGCTGGAGGCCAGCGAGCGGGCCAACGAGCTGCACCAGCAGAGGCTGGCCGGCGAGCGCTGAGGGCGTGCGATCGCGGCGTTCACGGCCGCGAATCGCTGGATCTCCGGGACGCAACCCAGCCTCGTGCCCTCAGGCACGGCAGGCCACGGCGCTCACTCGCCGCGTCCCGGGGTCGCATCGGCCGCGGAGCGACCGACGCGAGCAAGGTCGCTACCCTCCTAGTGGTCGTAGGGGTAGAACCAGGCCGGGACGGCGTAGTCGAGGGTCGACGGGGAGCCCTTGGCCTCGGTGAGGGTGGCGTAGCCGAGCAGGTACCAGTACGTGCCGCCGTAGTTCACGACGGCGTAGCCGGTGTAGGCACCGTTGGGGCTGGCCATGTAGCCGACGTCCATGCTGTTCGAGGCACCGATCGAGACACTGAGTCCGCTGCAGAGGTCGCCGTCGTTGATGGCGGTGACGGTCGAGGTCACGGTGTAGGCGAAGGTGCAGTCGGGGCAGGTCGTGACCTTGTCGGAGCCCTTGACCTCGCTGCTCCAGTCGCACCACACCTCGGTCTCGCCACCATTCTCGGTGCCGAAGCCCCAGTGATCGGTCTGGGTCCCGTTCCAGCCCCGGGCCGGGCCTCCGCCCCCACCGTTGGGGGCCGGCGCATCGCC
>CAZCVP010000144.1:0-21336 GCA_964501915.1 uncultured Enterobacterales bacterium | reverse complement strand
CAGCTACGGTCCCACGGGGCGTCAGCCCGAGCGGCTATTAGCGGTCGGGCCCTAGGTGCTGTCCCACATCGGGCCCGGGTCGATCGGCAGGGTGTCCCAGGTGGACCAGGTCACCCGGCGCTCACCGTCCGGGCTCTGCTCCATCACGATGTCACCGACCACCGACCCCAGGCCTTCGACGATGCGCTCCTCGGCTTCGAGCCAGGCGACGGCGCCGTCGGGCAGGACCTCGAGCTGGTGGTGTGCGCCTGCGGCCTCGATCTCGGCGGTCACCTCGCCGTCGGCGCGGACGAAGACGATCTTGCCGGGCTCGCCACCGTGGGCCGTCTCCTGCAGGAGCACCCAGGCCCCGCTTCCCGTCCACTCGGCCGCGGCGATCGCGTGGGAGTCCGGGGTGAGCCAGGACCAGACGATCTCTCCGTTGCGGTCGACGAGGGAGAGGCCGTCCTTGCCACCGCTCCAGACCCAGGCCATCAGGACCAGGCCGAGGGAGACCTCCGCGGGCTGGTCGAGGACCTGGTCCAGCTCGATCTGCACCTGCTCGAGGCTGTCGGTGTGGAGGCGCTGCCAGTCGGTGGCGAAGGTCCCCAGGCCGTCCCGTCCCTCGAGGTGGAAGTCCAGGGGGTGCTCGGGGGCGCAGCCCACCAGCCAGGCCTCGTGGCGCTCTCCGACCCTGTGGCCCGCGATCCGGTAGGTCTCCACGCCGACGTCGTAGGTCACGGACCCGGGGTAGCGGCCGGACCAGGTGACGAGGGCCACGGTCGGCATGGTCTCGGAGATCTCGGCCACCAGGTCGAGGTCGCCCGGGACCCGGGTCGGGAGCACGTCGAGGCCGAGGTCCCCAGGGCCGACGGGCGCCGTGTCGTCCTCCGTCGAGTCCTCGGTGAGTGCCTGGCTGTTCGGGGCCGGCGGGTCGGACAGAGCTTCGCATCCTGCGAAGAGCCAGACCAGCGCGGGGACCACGGTCGATGTTCGGTGCAAGACCCACCTTCCTGGTGCGGGTCTGTCCACAGCCTATGCAGGCGCCCCGTGACGGTGGGTCAAGCCGCGTCAAGTTCGGCTGGAGCGCAGCACGTCTCGGAGCTCGTCCAGGTTGTCGGACGCCTCCTGCCGGGGTCCTGGCCCGCCCTGCCGGAGACAGCTCTCGGCCCGCTCCAGCCACTGCCGGGCCGTGGGGAGCTCGCCCCGCGCCAGGGCCACCCGGCCCAGGGCCATCATCGCCAGGACCTCGTGGCGTGGGCTGCGGAGCCGGCGGAAGCGCTCCAGGGCGGCCGTCCCGTGGCGTCCGGCGTCGCGGTCGTTGCCCTGGGCCCTGCAGACCTCGGCCAGGTCGAGTCGGGTGAGGCCCTCCAGGCGGGTGTTGCCCAGCTCGCGGGACAGCGCCAGGCAGGCCTCCAGGTGGTCGCGGGCCTGGTCCAGGCTGCCGTCCTCCCGGTGGAGCTGTCCGAGCTCGCCGTGGTTGGCCGCCGCCATCACGGTCGCGCCGATGGCCTCGTCGAGCTTCAGGGCCTCCTCCAGGCACCTCCGTGCCTCGCCGTGGTCGGAGCGGGCCCGGTGGAACTCGCCGAGCCGGGTGAGCACCTGGGCGAGGTCCATGGGGTGCTCCGCCAGGTCCTGGGCCTCCGTCAACAGCTCGGCCGCGTCGTCCAGGCGATCCATGCGGACGAGGATCCGCGCGGCCTGCGCCAGGGCCAGCGGACGTCGGGCCGGGGAGACCGCCTCCAGCGCGCCGCGCAGCTCCTGCTCGGCCTCCCGGGTGCGGCCGGCGAGCTGGCAGGCGGAGGCTCGCTGGACCCGGACCAGCGCCAGGGCGGCGGCGGTCGCCGACGGCACCGCCAGCACCCTGTCCACCACCGGGATGATCCTCACCAGCGAGCCCTGGATCAGCTCTCGCGCCACGAGCATCTCCGCGAGCGCGGCAGCTCGACGCCCATCGTCCCAGTCGCAGGTCCGGTAGAAGGCGGCGCGGAGGTTCTCCAGCTCGGCGGCCCAGCGCTCCAGGCACGCCGCCCCGCGGGAGCTCCGCATGACGTCGAGGGCGTGGCCGCCGGCCAGGCTCAGGCACCAGTCGGCGTGATCCTCCCGTGTCGAGAGGGCCTCCCCGCCAGCCGCGAGCCTCTCCCGGGCGTAGAGACGCACGAACTCGAAGAAGCTGTAGCGGGATCGACCGCGGCCGTCGGTCTCCACCTGGAGCAGGCTCTGGTCCACCAGGTCGTCGAGCCTCGGGACGAGGTCGCGCGCGCCGCCCAGCACCGCGGCTGCACCGCTGAGCGTGAAGCCGCCACGGAACACGGCACAGCGAGCGAGGTCCTGCTTGGCCTGGGCACCGAGCAGCCCCCAGGACCAGTCCAGCGTGTGTCGCAGGGAGGCCTGGCGAGGTGTGACGTCGCGGTTCCGCGTGTGGAGCAGGTCCAGGCACTCGTGCAGACGCTCGAGGAGCTGATCGGGCGCCAGGGTCCGGCACCGCGCGGCGGCGAGCTCGAGGGACAGCGGCAGGCCCTCCAGGCCCCGCACCAGGGAGGCGACCGCCGGAACGTGGGCGCTCTCGAGCACAAAACCCGGCTGGAGCGCGGTGATCCCCTGCTTGAACAGGGTGACGGCGTCGGAGTCCTCCAGGTCCTCCGGGCCGGCCGGATCGGCGGGCGGCAGGGACAGGGGCTCCAGTGAGAAGACGTGCTCGCCGCGGAGTCGCAGGTCCTCTCGACTGGTGACCAGCAGGGTCAGCTCGGGGGCTTCGTCCAGCCAGCGGCCGACGGTCTCCGGACCGGCCTCGATCACCTGCTCGAAGTTGTCCAGGACCAGCAGGGCCGAGCGCTGGTCGGCCAGGTACTGGGTGAGCGTCTCCAGGGGCTCCAGCCCGGCCAGGTTGACCGACAGCGCCGTCGCCACCGCGTGGCAGATGCCGGGCACGTCGCGGGCGGCCGACAGGTCGGCGAACCAGGCGCCCCCCGGACGCCTGGCGGCCTGGAGGCGGGCGAACGCGCGGGCGAGGCGCGACTTGCCCACGCCTCCGAGACCTCGGATGGTGATCAGGTGGACGTCTCGGTCGACCAGGCGGCGCAGCCACTCCAGGTCCTCGGTCCGGCCGACCAGGGGCATGCGGGCAGGGGGGAGGTTCGTCCGGTGCTGGTCCGGGGAGTCGGTCGCCAGCTCGAAGCGGTAGCCCTTGCCCCGCACGGTGAGCAGGTGGACGGGGTCGCCGTCGGGCGGCTCGATCTTCTGCCGCAGCGTGTAGATCGTGGTGTCGAGGGTGCGGGAGACCACGCCGGCGCGGTAGTCCCAGACCTCCTCGAGCAGCGTCTCCCGGGAGACCACGCCACCGGCCTGCTCCACCAGCATCCGGAGCGTCTCCAGCTCCTTCGCGGTCAGCTTGGTCCTTCCCCCGAAGCGGTGCACGAGCCCGCGATCGAGATCGACGGAACAGGTCGAGAGGTGGAGGAAGGCGTCCTTCTTGGACACCCCCCGAGGATACCGGGAAATACCCGTCGAAGGGGGTCATTCCTGGGGCGGTGGCCCCAGCGAGCGGGGGTTCCTGCAGTAGCGGACCGCGTCTTCGTAGCTGATCCGTCCCGCCTTCATCAGCTCCATCAGCGAGCGGTCCAGGGTGATCATGCCCGTCGAGCGGCTGGCTTCGATGGTCGCCAGGGCCTGGTGCATCTTGCCGTCCCGGACCTGGGCCTTGATCGCCGGCGTGCCGATCATGATCTCGAAGGCAGGGATCCGGCCGGGACCGTCCTTGCGGGCGAGCAGCCTCTGGGAGATCACCCCGATGAGGCTCAAGGCGAGCATCGAGCGCGCCTGCTGCTGCTGGTGGGGCGGGAAGACGTCGACGACGCGGGCGATGGTCTGCGGTGCGTCGTTGGAGTGGAGGGTGGCCAGCACCAGGTGCCCGGTCTCGGCCGCGGTCAGGGCGGCGCTGACGGTCTCGAAGTCCCGCATCTCGCCGATCAGGATGACGTCGGGGTCCTGGCGCAGCACGTACTTGAGGGCCGAGGCGAAGGAGAGGGTGTCGCTGTGCACCTCTCGCTGGTCGACGGTGGCCATGCGGGAGCTGTGGGTGTACTCGATCGGGTCCTCGATGGTGAGGATGCGGCAGGCGCGGCTGCGGTTGACGCGGTCCAGCAGGCAGGCCAGGGTGGTGGACTTACCGGAGCCCGTGGGGCCGCAGACCATCAGCAGGCCGTGGGGCAGGCCGCCCATCGACAGGATCGAGTCCGGCAGGTGCAGGCTCTCCGCGTCGGGGATCTTCGTCGGGATGCCCCGCAGAGCAGCCGCCATGTGGCCCTTCTGGTAGTAGGCGTTGACCCGGAAGCGCTGCTTGGCGGACAGGGCCAGGGCGAAGTCGATCTCCTTCTCCAGCTCGTACTGGGTGCGCTGTCGCTGGCTGAGGACCGAGTAGAGCAGCATGCGCATGTCGCCCGCGGTCAGGGGCTTGATGCGCATCGCCCGCAGCTCGCCCGTGATGCGGAGGATCGGCGGACGGCCCACCGTGAGGTGGAGGTCGGAGGCCCCGCGGCGTGCGGCGACGGCCAGCAGCGCCCGCATGTCGAGGCCCTTGGCCACCGCCTCCTCGTCCTCGGTGCGGAAGGCGCCCACCCCCGAGGCCATGCCCTGGGCGGTGAGGGCGAACTCGTCGGGGTTGGTGGCGTAGGCCTTGCCGATGTCGAAGCTGATCTCGTCCTTGCGGAAGAGCTCCAGGAGCGCCTCGTTGAAGCTCGTCATGCCGGGGTCCCGGCTGTTGCGCATCAGGTCGGTGAGGTCATCGATGCGCTGGTCCTTGATGAGGCGCCGGGCGGCGGGGCCGGCGGTCATCATCTCCACGGCGACCACCCGGGCGTTGCCGTCCTTGTGGGGCACGAGGCGCTGGCTGACGATGCCCTGGATCGAGAGCGACAGGTCCATCGCCGCCTGCTCCCGCAGGTGCTCCGGGAAGTAGGACAGCAGCCGCTGCAGGGTCTGGGTGGCGTCGATGGTGTGCAGGGTGGTCAGCACCAGGTGACCGGTCAGCGCGGCGGCCAGCGCCACCTGCATGGTCTCCAGGTCCCGCAGCTCCCCGATGAGGATCACGTCCGGGCTCTGGCGGACCACCGAGCGCAGCGCGGCGCCGAACGAGGCCGAGTCGGGTCCGATCTCCCGCTGGGTGATGCGGGCCTTGTCGTCGCTGTGCACGAACTCGATCGGGTCCTCGATGGTGACCACGTGGCAGGGGCGGGTCTGGTTGATGTGGTGGACCATCGCCGCCAGCGTGGTGGACTTCCCGGAGCCCGTGGCACCGGTCACCAGCACGAGGCCTCGCGGCAGCTCGGCCAGGCCCTGGACGGGGGCGGGCAGCCGCAGCGAGTCGAAGTCCAGGGCACCGGAGGGCACGGCGCGGGCCACCAGGGCCAGCCGGGCCCGCTGGCGGGCGAAGTTGAGGCGGAAGCGACCGCCGGCAGGGTGCGAGTAGCCGACGTCGAGGTCGCCGGTCTCCTGGAGGCGGGTGCGGCTGGCGGGAGGCACGGCGCGGGCCAGGAAGGCGTCGATCTCCTCGGCCTGGACCGGCGGACGTGCGAGGGCCTCCACCACCCCGTGGCGTCGCAGGGCCGGAGGACGCCCCACGGTGAGGAAGAGGTCGGACGCCCCCTCCGCGTCCATGTCGCCCAGGAGGTCGTCGATGAGGGTGGCCATCCGGGCTACTCGGCGGGGGTCTCTTCGGCCGGCGCTTGCTCGGACGGCGCTTCCTCGGCGGGCACCTCCTCTTCGGCCGGTTCCTCGGTCGGGGGTGCCTCTTCGGGCGCCTCCTGCGGGCCGAAGGGCGTGGCGCCCTCCGGAGGAACCAGCCGGAACCCGAGCTGGTCGTAGACGCTCTTCATGTCGTAGTAGAGGCTCTCTTCGACGAAGACGCCGCCGGACCGCGTGCGCACGCTCACCCCGCTCAGGGTGACCGGGATGCCGAGGTCCCGGTGGGTCCCGGTCACCGTCCACTGGGTGATGTAGCGGTCGCCCTTGCTGATGAAGTCGTCGATCGTGACCGTGATGTCCGGGTAGATCTCCCGGTACTCCTCCACGAACTCCCGCACGCCGTTCTGCAGCTCGGGGGCGTAGTTCTCCTCGATGATCGACAGGTCTCCGTCGTTCCAGAGGGCGTACATCGCGTTCTCGACGGCGGCCTGCTTGGCGCCGGCGCAGGCGCTGAGCAGGGCGGCTCCGAAGACGGCGAGGGCGAGGGTCATCTGTCGCATGGTCAGCCTCCCAGCATTCCCTTCTTGAGCTTCTCGGTGGGGGGCACCGAGCCCAGGTAGACGCCCCAGAGCGCCCGCATGAAGTCCGCCCCGGCGATGGTGCCCCGGTCCTGGCCCTTCACGGTGACCGTGGTGCCGGTCCCGGGGGCGTAGTCCAGGATGATCTCGTCCCCGGCGTGCACCGTGGCCATCATGCCGCAGAGCTTCTGCACCTGTGCCTTCAGGCCCGCGCCCCCCGGTACCTTGGCGAAGCCCTCGTTCCAGGTCTCGTTGAGCTGGGCCGCCGTCACTTCGTCGTAGATGAAGTGCATCACGATGCGCTTCGGCACGTCCTGGCGGATGGCCTGGGTGGCGTTCGAGGTCTTCGAGGGCAGGTACAGTGCCCCCACGTAGACGTCGATGAAGAACTTCTCGCGCAGGCCCATGCCGTTGAGCACGACCTGCTGGCCGCCGACGGTGGCCGAATTGGGGACGTTCACCCCGGCGAGCTGGGCCGGTGCGGCGAAGTTGAGCAGCAGGGTGAGGAGCAGGGACATCGATCCCTCCGGGAAGGAAGAGGGCGATCCTACAGGGATCCGGCTACCCGGAGGGGGACCTGCGACGACGGAGCGGTGACGGGATGAAGGTCCTGCTGGTCGACATCGACACCCTCAACCCCGACCACCTGGGCTGCTATGGCTACGGGCGGCCCACGAGCCCGTCCATCGACGCCCTGGCTGCGGAGGGCGTCACCTTCCGCCGCGCCTACACCTCGGACTCGCCGTGCGGTCCTTCTCGCGCGGCGCTCTTCAGCGGCCGCCACGGCATCTCCAACGGGGTCGTGACCCACCTCGGTCGCGGGACGCAGCTTCGCGACGCCCTGCCCTTCGAGCGGGGCGCGCGGGCCCGCGAGCAGCAGCCGATGCTCGCCGAGCTGCTCCATCGCTCCGGGTGCAACCCCGTCACCTTCAGCACCTTCGCCGAGCGTCACCGGATGTGGTGGTTCAACGCCGGCTGGGCCGAGGTCCACAACCGGATGCCGGGGCGGTGCGGCCAGGAGCGGGCCGACGAGGTCAACGCCGCGGTCCTGCCCTGGCTGCGGCGCCACGCCCAGGAGGACTGGTTCCTCCACGTCCACTACTGGGATCCCCACCGCAACTACCGCTGCCCTCCGGAGTACGTGGACCTCGTGCAGGGCGGTCCGCGGCCGGCCTGGCCCGACCACGACACCATCCGGCGACACCACCGGGAGTGTCACGGTCCGTTCACCCCCTGGGGGCTCTACCCCTGGGGCCGCACTCCCTTGATGCCGGAGCGTCTGGAGGGCCGGGAGGACTTCGATCGCCTCGTCGACGGCTACGACGCCTCGATCCGCTACTGCGACGACCACATCGGTGCGCTCTTCGGGGCGCTGAGGGACGCGGGGGTGTGGGACGAGGTGCTGGTGATCCTCACCTCGGACCACGGCGAGCAATTCGGAGGCGGAGGAGTCTACGGGGACCACACCTCGGTCCACGAGCAGACCCAGAGGGTGCCCTTGATCGCCCGGGTGGGCAGCCGCTACGCGGGGCCGCCGATCCCGGCACAGGCCGGCTCGACCTGCGACGCCCTGGTGCTGGGGCTGGACCTCGCCCCGACCATCGCCGCGGGCATGGGCCTGGAGGTGCCGTCCGGCTGGCAGGGACAGAGCCTGCTGCCGTGGCTTCGGGACCCGTCGCAGCCGGGCCGGGATCACCTCGTGCTGACCCACGGGCTCTACGCCGCCCAGCGGGCGGTCACCGACGGCCGCTGGAAGCTGGTCCGCACCTACCATCCGGGGCTCTACCGCCTGCCTCCCGTGCAGCTCTTCGACCTGGCCCGGGACCCGCACGAGGAGCGGGACCTCTCCGGCGACGAGCCGCAGCAGGTGGAGCGGCTCCAGGCGCTCCTGGACGCCTTCGAGTCCGAGCACCTGGAGGGGACCGGGGAGGAGGACCCCCTGCGGTGGGTCGTCGAGGACGGTCCCTACAAGCACGTGGGGCTGGAGGAGTGGAACGCGCGGCTGGCGGCCGCCGGGAGGCCGCTGGTCGAGGGCTGATCGCGGCGCGGCGGCCTCGGCTCAGTCGGGCGCCGCCGTCTCCGCTTCGAGGGTCACCGTGGCCTCCAGCCGGACCACCGCCTCCACGGAGCCCAGGACCTCCACCTGGAGGCGGGGGGTGAGCTCGACCCGGGTGATCCGGCTCGGGGCGCCCAGCAGGCCGCCGCTGGTCTGGAGGATGCGCTCCCGGACCTCCGCCACCACGGCCGGGCGGTGGCGCTCGGGCTCCTCCAGCACGTAGCGGGGCTCCCCGAGGGTCAGCTCCGCCTCCTCGGAGCGCTCGGTGAGCTGGCGAAGGGTCGCGAGCAGGGTCGCCGTCTGCTCGGCCCGGTCCCAGAAGTCGGCGTCGTCTTCGAGGCGCGTGTGGACCCCGAAGGAGGCGTTGACGACACACACACCCTCCCGGCGGCTGAACAGGGCGCTGGCCGAGCCCTTGTCCTCCCGGGTGCGGGCCGTGCGCGGCTGCAGCGTGGCGCCGAGGTGGACGACCTTGTGGGCGATCGCCTCGCAGATCCGGCGCACGGTCGCCAGGGCCTCTCGCTCCGCCGGGCCCCGGGCCTGGATGTGGAGGGGCACCACCAGGCTGTCGGGCGGCACCGTGAGCTCGCCGAGCACCTGGTAGCGGAAGCCGGGGGTGCGGGTCTTCATCACGGGCGACAGTCTACGGCCGGTGGGTGCGGGGTTCTTTACAGTCAGACTTGACTGTTTGTACTCCGGCGGGGTATCGAAGGTGGGTCTTCGGAGGTTGTCGTGCTTGCACTGGTTCTCTGGGCGTGTGCCGCCCCCCTGACCCCCGTCGATGACCTCGGCGATCCGGAGAGCTCCGAGACCCGCGAGGCGGGCACCTCGGAGGGCACCGAGACAGACAGCTCGGGGACCGACGATCCAGACAGCGGTCTGGAGACCGATCCGGACAGCGGCTCGGACTCGGCTCCCGACAGCGGGATCGAGCCGGACACGGAGCCCGAGAGCTGGCTCACGGAGGTCGGGCTCTACCTCAACCTCGGTGACAGCCTCGCCGCCGGCTACGACGCGGCGGACGGCGGCGGCTATGCCTGGCTCCTGCACCAGAACCAGGCCGGCTGGCCCGACTACGCCGGGCAGGACCTGCGGACCCTGGCCGACCCCCAGGTCCTCCACCTGGCCCACTCCGGCGACACGAGCGACGAGATCCTCGACACCGTGCGGTCCGCCTCGCTGCCGCCGGTCAACGGTCGGGTGGTGGTGACCCTGTCCGCGGGCGGCAACGACTTCAACGACGACCTCACGACCATGATCAGCGCTGACGCCACCCGAGCCGTGGCCGCCGAGGTGCGCTCGAACATCGGCCAGATCATGGCCGAGGTCCGCAGCGCCTACCCGGGCCAGGAGGTCTCCTTCTACGTGCTCGACATCCAGGACCCGACGGGCGGCACGGGCACCATTCCCGCCGGCTACGACGAGGGCTTCTGCGAGGCCCTGCGGGACTGGGGCTGGCTGCTGGGGCCCACGGCGGTGGGCAACCTGGAGCTCCTCAACGCCGAGATCGCCGCCGAGACCCGGGCCCAGGGGGAGACCCTGGTGCCGTACCACGACCTCTTCCAGGACCACGGCCTGAACACCTCGTCGGGCTGGATGAGCGACGACTGCGCCCACCCGACGAGCCTCGGTCACCACGAGCTCAGGCGGCTGATCTGGAGCCTCTGGACCGGGGAGTGGCTGTAGCGCCGGACGAGGGGCGCGACGGACGGCTTTGAGCGGCATCGACCCCGGGGATACGTTCCTCCTCCACCCGGTGGTCCCGTGCTCCTGCTGCTGCTCGCCTGCACCGCCTCTCCCGATCCGCCACGCTCCGGGCCTTCGGGCACCGCGGGGGACGACACGGCCGCGCCGGACAGCGCGGTGGACACCGCGACGGACACGGCTCGCGACAGCGCCGCCGACACCGCCTGGGACAGCGACGCCGAGCCACTCGACGTGACGGCCGAGATCGTCGAGGAGGTCGTGACCGTGGTCCGGGTCCGCTGGCGGACCGCCGTCGAGACCCGGGGTCGGGTCCACTTCGGGGAGGACGCGGACCTGGGCCGGCGGACGGACCGCACACCGCTCGGCCTGGACCACGAGGTGCTGCTGCTCGGCATGCCCGAGCAGACCGAGGTGCACTTCCAGGTGGTCAGCGAGGACGGCGGCGGAGTCGTGACCTGGCTCCAGGACGTGGACACCATCACCACGGGTTCGCTGCCCGCCGGCCTGCCGATCTTCGAGGTCACCGGGACCGCACCGTCCTGGGACGACGTCATCGTGGGGCCGATCACGGGCGCCGCGGACCACGCCGTGATGATCGACAACCAGGGTCGGATCGTCTGGTACAACACCCTCCCGGACGCCGGGCAGCTCATGCGCGCCAGCCTGTCCTGGGACCGGCGGGAGATGATCACCTTCATGGCCGGGCCGAGGGGTCAGCTCGAGGACGGCTATGCGGTCCGGGTCAGCCTGGACCTCTCGGAGTCCAGCCGGCTCGGGACCCCGGGCGTCGACCACGACATGATCGAGCTGCCGCAGGGGGGCTATGCGGCGATCGTGGTCGTCGAGCCCCCGGACCCTGACGCTGCTCCGGACAACAGCCTCGCCGACGCCATCGTGGAGTTCGACCTGGACGGCACGACCCGGGAGATCTGGAACGCCTGGGAGGTCCTCGACGAGCACGCCCGCGCCAACACGAACTGGACCCACGCCAACGCGCTCGACTACGACCCCGTGAGCGACACCTACACGGTGTCGCTCAAGGACGGCAACGCCTTCGTGCACGTCGACGCCGAGACGGGCGAGACCCTCTGGGTGCTCGGTGGACCCGCGGAGCAGTTCAGCTACGTCGGCAGCACCCTGCCGGTGCCTCACCACCACCAGTTCCACCTGGTCGGTGACCGCCTCGTCCTCTTCGACAACGGCGACGCACTCAGCGGCCGGAGCCGCGCCGTGGAGCTGCTGCTCGACACCGAGGCCCTGACCGCCGAGAGCGTCTGGAGCTACGCCCACGATCCGGACTACAGCGTCACGGCCAAGGGCGACGTGCAGCGCTTCTCCGACGGCAACACCCAGATCGTCTGGTCCAGCGAGGGCGAGATCCAGGACGTGAGCCCGACGGGTGAGGTGGTCTGGCAGCTCAACGGGCCGGGGGTGGGCTTCGTGTTCACGGAGCACGCGGAGCTCTACCGGGGGGACTGAGGGTCCGCGTTCCACCTCGCGGCTACGACTGTTGAATATCCTCAGTTCGTTCACATTATTCTCGGATTGACGAACACTCCCTCACGCCGACCCCTGCTGACCGTCAGCGGTGTGAGCGACGGCCCGGGCGGTCGCCTCGTCGGTGCTGGCGTCGGGGGGGCGTGGCACGGGTGGCCTCCAGGCGGCGTCGCGGTTGCCCTCGGAGAGGGAACGGCCCTGATGTGGTACATCGGCCCCTTCGAAGCCACCAGCGAGGTCGGCCTGCCGCTGCGCGTCGAGAACCGCTGGTCGCTGCCGGAGGGCACGACCTACGCGGTCTACGCGGCCGGCGACCCCTACGACCCGGGCTGGTTCTCCTCGGGCTCGTTGACGGTCTCCTCGGACGGCCGCCACCTCGAGGGAGAGGCCTCTCTTCCCCTGCTCACGGCGGTCGTCCTGGTGGACGAAGCGGCGGAGTGACGCCCGCACGGCCGCTTCCGAAGGTCCGCTGGCCGTGCCTGCTCGCTGGGGGTGCCTGCGCTTCTCACCCCTCCGGCGGGCAGATCACCTCCATGTAGGTCACCTCGTCGGCCTCGATGCGCACCGGCACCGGGTCGCCCTCCTCGAAGTCCCAGGAGGCGATGCGCCGGCAGGGGCCTCCGGGTCCCTCGAATTGCACGAGGTAGTCCCCTGGGGGGATGTTGAGCATGCCGCCGGAGCCCGCCGCGCCCGTGGCGTCCAGGTCGGGATCCGGCGACCCGAAGGCGTCGCCGTAGTAGCCCTCGACGCCTGGATCCGGTTCCAGGCTGAAGGTGACCCCCTTCGTCAGGGCCCAGTCGGGGAAGTCCGTGATGACCACGAAGCCGTAGAAGCCGGTGCCGGCCTCGAAGGTGCCGCCCATGTCGGCCGCGGCGTCGTCGAGCTTGTCGCGGGTGATCAGGGCCCGGTTCCACGGGTTGTCGTAGTCGGCGGTGTTGTGGGGGTGGTTGGTCCCGATCAGCTCCTCGTGGCTCGGCACCACGGTGATGTCGGTCTCCAGCGGCAGGCCCTCCAGCAGGAAGTCGCCGTCGCCGTCGGTGGTGACACAGGCCACCTCCGGCAGGTCCTCGACGCAGACCTCGACGCCCTCCCAGGCCAGGAAGCTGGGCTTGCGGTAGGTGCCCCCGAGCGAGGTGGGCTCCTCCTGGGGCTCGTCACCGCAGGCCAGGGTCAGCATCAGCAGCACCATGCGCCCAGCCTAACCATGCCCTGGGGGCATTAGGGTGAGGCTCATGCGCAGTGGACCCAGCCAGACCGCTGAGTGGATGTGTGTCGCCCGTGCGCTCGAGCGGGGCCGACCGTCCGAGCAGCGCATCGTCGACGACCCCTGGGCGGCGCTCTTCCTCAGCAATGTCAGCCGGTCGGCGATGGGCGTCGGCGGGGCCGCCCTCGGCAACCGGGTCTTTCCCGGACCGATCCTGCACTTCGTGCTCGCACGCCTCGCCTTCGGCGATGACCACCTCGGCCGGGCCCTGGACCGCGGCATCGACCAGGTGGTGCTGGTGGGTGCGGGCTACGACACCCGGGCCTGGCGGTTCGCCCCGCGCCTGGGCACCCTGTTCGAGGTCGACCACCCGGCCACGGCCGGGCGCAAGGCCCGCCTCGTCGAGGGCCAGGACCTGCCCTCGGTAGATCGCCGCGTGGTCCAGGCCGACCTGGCCGTCGCCGACCTGTCGGAGGTGCTGCGGGGAGCCGGCTTCGACCCCTCGCACCCGACCTTCTTCGCCTGGGAGGGGGTGACGATGTACCTCGACCAGGCGGCCATCCAGGCCACCCTGGCGGCGATCCGGGGCCTGTCGGCGCCCGGCTCGGCGCTGGTGCTGGACTTCTGGTGGCCTCCCTCGTCGGGGGCCCTGGCCCAGGCGCTGCATCGGCTCGGCCCCGCCGCGCTGGCCGCCTTCGGCGAGCCGCTCACGTTCTCGGCGACCCCCGAGTCGGCGACGGCGTTGCTGGAGGAGGCCGGCTTCGAGGTCGGTGACCTCGCCACCGCCGAGGACCTCGAGCGTCGCTACGTCCCCGATGGGCGTCCTCTCTACCCCCACGTCTTCCTCGTCCAGGCGGAGGTGTAGCGGTCGCCTCCCACCCCCTGGGATAGGCGGAGCGGTGTCTGTTCGCCGCCTCGGTCGCCTCGTCGTCGTGTTCCTGGGCCTGCTGGGGCTGGCGGCCGCGGGCCAGGGACTCGTCGAGGAGCGCTGGCAGCTCGACGTCTTCAACGCCGACCTGCTGCTGGACGATGGCACGCCGTCGGGCTTCGGCAACGAGCGGGGCCGGGACCTGATCCCGGACGGGTGGTGGGCGGATCCGAGCGATGGCCGAGTGGCGGTGCTCGACACGGAGGGGCCGGACCGAACCCGCGTCGCCCGCGTGCTCGCAGCGCCCGAGGTCGAGGGGCGACTCTACACCCACCGGGTGTCCGTCGAGCCCGGGCAGACCCTGGTGCTGACGACCCGGGTGCGGGCCAAGCCCGACGTGGAGCACGCGGGAACGGTGGCCCTGCGCTTCGTCAGCGCGGACCGGCACCTGGGCACGGTCAAGCGCCGCGTGCCCCTGACCGGGGGACAGTGGCAGGACTTCGAGGTCCGGGCGACGGCTCCGGCTGGGGCGGTCGCGGCCGCCGTCTCCTTCAACTTCCACACCCTGGGGCAGACGGAGCGCACCTGGGTGGAGGTCGAGCGGCTGCAGCTCGACGCCCTGCGCGTCACCAGCCGCGAGCAGAGGCCGAGCCCCGAGCGCATCCTGCTCGTCACCCTGGGCTCCGTGCGCGCCGATCACGTCGACGGCTACCCCCGCGACGCGACACCGACCCTCGATCGGCTGGCCGCGGAGGGCACCGTGCTGCTGCAGCACAGCGCCACCAGCTCACGCACGCCCCAGAGCCTGGCCTCGCTGTGGACCGGGACGCTGCCGGGGGCGGGGGAGGACGTGGACCTGTGGTCTCGGACCCGGGGGGCGTTGGCCTCTGAGCGCCTGGCTTCGGCGGGCTTCGTCACCGGGGCCTTCCTGGGACACAGCCGCCTCGGGGCCACCCGGGGGTTCTCGCGGTCCCTGCACCACTTCTGGCAGCTCGACAGTGGCGAGACCGCCAGGAAGGTCAACGGCCACCTCCTCCCCTGGCTCGCGGCGCACCGCCAGGACGACCTCTTCGCCTGGGTGCACTACAACGAGGCGGAGCGCCCCTACGCGCCGACGCCTCCCTGGGACGCTCGCTTCGACGGGGACGACCTCTGGAAGGCGGACGGCCACCAGCTCCGGGTGGGGCTGGGGATCCACGAGGGTCGGCCGATGCTGCCCGAGCCGGTGGCGGTGCCGGGGCAGTTCGCGCGTCGCTACTACGTGGCCCGCTACGACGGCAGCATCGCCGCGGTCGACCACGCCCTGAAGGGCCTGTTGCTGCTGCTGGAGAAGCTGGACCAGGTCGAGGGCACCTTGGTCGTGGTGACGGCCGACCACGGCGTGAGCCTCACCGAGCACGATCGCTACTTCAGCACCGGGTCCGTCTACGAGCACGATCTCCACGTGCCGCTGATCCTCTGGGGGCCCGGGCTCGTGCCCGTGGGACGGCGTGTCTCGGTCCGCACCGATCACCTGGACCTGCTGCCGACCCTGATGGACTACGCGGGCCTTCCCGCCGCCGACCATGCCGGTCGGTCCCTGCGGGGGCTCGTCGAGGGGACCGTGGGGCCGTCCGCCCGCCCCTGGTCGGTGTCCCGGGTGGGCCACGGGGAGGCGATGCGCCAGGCCATCCGGGGTCCTGGCGACTGGAAGGTCATCACGGACGCCGACTTCGTGCCGCTCGAGCTCTATGACCTCGCCAGCGATCCCAGGGAGGAGCGGGACCAGCTCTGGCGGCGCCGGGCGGTCGCCGAGGAGCTGGTCCGTGGGGCGAAGGCGTGGGTCGAGGGTCTGCCCGGAGACGTGTCGGATCCATAGCCGTGCCAGAATGCGCCCATGTTGCGTTCTCTCTTGAAGAAGCTGGTTCGGCGCGCCCTCGGGCGCGGCCGGGGTGATGACTGCTGCCAAGAGGCGCCGGGCGCGGCGCCGCCCTCCCAACCGGTGCGTGCGCCGGAGCCCGAGCCGGAGCCCGAGCCCGAGCCCGAGCCGATCTCCGCCAGGCCCCTGGGCGAGGCCGGTGCAGGCGACGGCATCCAGGTCCTCGTCCTCGATGGCGCCGAGCACGCCGTCGGTTCCTGGCGGGAGGCGGTCCTGGTCGCTGCCCAGGCCCACCACGCCGCCCGCGGGAGCCTGCCGGTGACGGGCTACACCGCCCGCCAGCGCAGCCCCTACGCCTACCAGGGGGACAGCCCGCCCCGCTTCTTCGAAGCCGTGGCCGGGGACTGGCACATGAAGACCAAGTTCAACGCCCCGTTGGCGAGCCAGGTCATCGTTCACCTCCTCGAAGGGGCCGGGATCGACCCCGGTCGCTGCGGCTTCCGGGAGGCCTGAGGGCCCAGGCCCCTCGGCGACCCCTACAATGGCGGGGTGGCCGAGCCCCCTGACATCGAGGTCGCCCCCTCGACCCAGGTCGAGGCACTGGTTCGCATCCGCGAGGTGAACTGGCGGGAGCTGGCGCTGGCCGGCGAGCTGGAGACCTCGGCGGAGTGGCACCAGCGGCTGTTGAGGTCCGCCCTGCTGGTGGAGTCACCGCGCGCAGCCGCCAACGCCGATCTCGTGGAGGGGGACCCCCGCCGGAGCATCGCTCGCGTCCACAGCCTCCACCGGGAGCTGGTGGGCGCCGAAGTGATCTACGAGGAGCTGAAGAACCCCGGCCCCTGGAACAGTGGCGGCGTGCGCCTGGGGGGCACGGCCATCTTCGGCCTGCTGCTCATCGTCTACTTCACCGGCCTGGCCCACCACGGGCCCGTCGCGGCGGCGTCGCTGCTCTGTCTCGTGGCGGTGGGCTTCATGTGGGGAGACATCCTGCTGCGCCGGAAGCGGGCGGCCGACCAGTGGCAGCACCGCAACCAGGTCCGTGATCGCCTGCGCGAAGCGGCGCGACGGCTCGGGACCCGGAGCTGGGTGGCGCCGATCGGGGGCGAGGTGATGGAGAACACGCCGCACCTGGACCTGCTCTCGGACTGGATCCGCGAGGTCCGCCAGCACCTGCTCCCCTGGCGTCGCAAGCTCGAGGGCATGGTGCCGCTGGACGAGGTCGACGGCATCCCCGAGGCGCTGATGGAGGAGGCCGACACGGAGGTGGACGAGGCCGCCGCCGCCCTCGCCCGCACCAAGATCGAGGCCCTGACGGAGGTCCTGGAGAAGCTGGAGGCGGTCCGCGAGCGGCTGGAGAAGACCCGCCAGGACCAGCGTGACGTGGCGGCCGAGGGGGCCCTGCCCGCCCAGGAGGGCCTCGACTTCGACCTGGACGAAGCCCGCGCCTGGCTCCGCAAGGCCGCGCTCGACCCCGATCGTTCCGGTGTCAGCACCCAGGAGTGGCTCGAGCGCCCCCCCCTGCGCCGCTGATCCTCGGTCCGAGTGTCGCCCAGCGCGACATCCAGCCCTCCACACGCCCGTGTGAGGCCCCGAGTGTCGTCCAGCGCGACATCCAGACGCTCGCGCGGGGCGAGGCGGCTCACCGCCCCAGGCTCAAGGCCAGATCACGCCCTTGACCCCGAGGATCGGCAGGATCGGCAGCCCGAACCCATACACCACCTGCCGGTCGTCGATCCCGTTGATGATCGGCTCCGGGATGCGCCGGTTGTAGACGTTCTGGACGTCCAGGTAGAACTCCAGGCGCCAGCGCTTCCGGGTCAACAGCCGGCTGACCTTGAGGTCGAGGGCGTGGTACGGGGGCAGCCGCTGCGAGGCGGGGTCGGCGTAGAAGTTCAGGTCCTGGCCCTCCAGGGTGAGGATGTCGTAGGCGGTGTCGACGTCCGTGTCCCAGGGGAAGCCGGTGCCGTAGCGCCAGCGGGCGGACAGGTTCCAGCCCCTGGGCAGGTCCCAGGACAGCACGGTGTTGAGGGTGTGGGGCTGGTCGTAGCGGCTCTCCACGTAGAGGTCGCCGGGCTCCTGTTGCCGGGTCGAGCGGCTCCAGGTGTAGACCAGCCAGCCCGACAGGGTGCGCCAGCGCCAGCGGGTCAGGGTCTCGATCCCGTAGGCCAGCCCCGCGCCTTCACCGAGGGTGCCGTCGTCCTCGAACAGGGCCAGGTTCTCCATCTGGCGCCAGTAGCCGTCCACCTGGACCTGGACGGCGTCGCCCTTCCAGCGCACGCCGGTCCCGGCGCCATAGGACCGCTCCAGGTGGAGGTAGGGGCCGGCGGGCAGCCCCGTCGCGTAGTCGAAGGGCGGGTACTGGTGGTAGACGCCCGCGTCGGCCACGACCTCGATGCGATGGGTGATCGGGTAGGTCCCCTGGGCCCTCGGTGAGGGGAACCAGCGGGCGAGCTGGTCCTCGACGAAGAGCGTCTCCAGCCGCAGGCCCAGCACCAGGGTCTCCTCCTGGCCGAAGCGGAGGGCGAGGTAGGGGTCGGTCGAGGCGTAGTCGGACTCCACCAGGATCTCGTCCACGCGCATCTGGTAGCGGCCGGCCTCGGCGTCGACGCCGGCGGTCCAGCCCATCATCTCGGCGCCGGTGTCGGCCCGCTCGATCCGCAGTCCGCCTCCGTAGTCGCGGCGGGCGTCGTCCAGGCCCTGGATCGAGGTGTTCCTCCAGTCCAGGTGGAGGATGGGAAGGAAGCGCACCTGGCCGATGGGGGTGTCCAGGTCGAGGCGGCCGTGGACGCGCTGGGTCCCGATGGTGACGGTGAGGGTCTCGTCGTCGTTGCCCGTCGGCACGTCGATGGTGTCGGAGTAGCCGAGCACGAACACGCCACCCCGCTCGTGGTCCAGCCGGGCCTGCCAGTCCCAGAAGCGGGGCGCGATCGACGCCTGCTCTTCGGTGAGCATCGGCAGCACGCTCATGACCCGGTCCAGGTACGAGCGCCTCGCCGCGAAGGACCCGGCCCACTTCTGGTTCGGCCCGATGGGGGTCTGGAGGTAGATGGCGGAGAGCACCACGTCGGCGCCGGCCTCGACCCGGCGCTCCCCCTCCACCGGCTTCGACTGGAGGTCGACGGCCCCGGCGATGGCGCGCCCGTAGCGCACCCCGAAGCCCCCCGGCATGAAGTCGACCCGGTCGATCATCGCCGGGTGGACCACTGAGGTGAAGCCGCCGAGGTGGTAGATGAGGGGGACCCTCACCCCGTCGATGAAGGTGCCGGTGTCCTCGGGATCACCGCCCCGGACCAGCAGCCAGCCGGAGTCGAAGGGGGTGCGCACGGTCCCGGGCAGGTTCTGGACGGCCCGCACCGGGTCGCCCATGGTCCCCGGCGTGGTGCGCACCTGCTCCGCCGACATGGAGTGGCGCACGCCGTGGTCCTGCCGGCGACGGTAGACGCCGATCGCCTCCTCCTTGGCGGTGTCGACCAGGGCCCACAGCTCGAGGTCGACCCGCTCGCCCTCCACCAGCGTGAAGGGGGCCGGCTTCATCTCCAGCGCCGTGTCCTCGATGGTGACCTCGTGGGCCCCGGGAGGCAGGGCGCGGACCTCGAAGCGGCCCTCGTCGTCGGTGTCCAGCACCTGGTCACCCACCATCACGGTCACACCGGGCAGTGGATCGCGGGTGCCGAGGGCGCGGAGCTGACCCGCGAGCACCACAGGCGGCGGGTCGAACTGCCAGGTGAAGGGCAGCTCGACGGCGACCGGTACGCCGGCCTCGGTCGCGGGGGAGAAGACGAGCTGGGAGGCGGCCTCGACCGCCAGGCTGGCGAAGGGCTCCTCGCCGGCCACCATCGCCACCTCCTCGATGCGTCCGGCCTCGTCGATCAGCAGGGCGAGGGTGACCTTCGTCGGCTCGAAGGGCACACCCTCCGGGAAGGGGAGGGGGGGGAATTCCAACAGCTCCGGAGCCACCAGGGGCTGGGCGGCTCCCGCGGCCGCGGCATCGGGTCCTGCTGGGGCGGGCTCCTCCGGTGGCGCCTCCTGCCCCCAGGCGGTCGCTGCAACGGCGAGGATCAGCACCTGGATGAGGGCCACCGCGGGACGGTAGCAGATCGTCGCTACGGTGTGCCGGAGTAGCCCGGATCGGGCTCGGAGACCGCCTCCAGCTCGGCCTCGGCCTCCGAAGTCCCCTCGTCGAACCCGTTCAGGGTGTTGAAGTCCACGCGGATCCGCCCCACGCCGCCATCGCCGCCGATGCGCTCGTGGGTGTCCTCACCGAGCCCCCCCTCGGCGACGATCGTGTCGGCGGCCAGGCTGAGGTCCTCGGCGATGATCCAGATCGAGCCGCCGGCGCCACCCCCGGCGCCGTAGGTCCAGGTCCCGGTGGCCCAGTGGGTGGTCGTGCCGCCGGTGGCGGACAGGGCCGCCGTTCCCTGGGCGTCGACGGTCTGGGCGAAGACCAGCAGGATGCCGGCGCCGTCCCCACCGGGGCCCGGGTCGTTGCTGCCGTGCCAGACACCGCCGCCACCGGAGCCGTGGAAGAGCACGGACAGGTCGGCCTCGCCGTAGGTGTCGCCCGCCTCAGGCGGGGTGTAGCCCCCGCCGTTCCAGGAGTCGCCGGGGGTGGCCCCGCCGCCGTGGTTGCCGCCACCGCCTGTGACGTTGGCGCCGCCACCGCCGTAGTTGGCCACGTACGCGCCGTTGGACTCGTTGTAGGAGCCGCTGTAGACGTCGCCGTCCCCCACCCCGGCGTAGCTCTCCCCCTGGAAGGCGTCGCAGTTGCTGCAGGTCCCCGTCTCGCCGGCCCAGTAGCCGAGCTCGTCGACGGAGATCGTGCCCCCGCTCTCCACCGTCACCGTGCTGGTGGCTCGCAGCGCCAGGATGCCGCCGGTGACTTCGTCCCAGGCCGCGGTGGTCAGCCAGCCCGTCGAGGAGACGGTCACGTCGGAGTAGTTCGGGACCCGCTGGACCAGCACGGTCTGGTCCGTCAGGTCGCTGTTGTCCACCTCGCCGTAGATCCCGGCGAGGGTGTCCTCGAGGACCACCTCGGCCCCGGAGACCGAGGCGACGTACTGCAGCTCGTAGGTGCCGGCGGCGCTGTGGGCGTCGTCGGAGCCGTGCAGGTTGATCAGCAGCACCTCGTCGCCGGCCTCCAGGCCGACCACCTCGGTGTCCACGGTGACGGTGTCGCCGGAAAGAGCCGTGACCGCGAACGAGATCGCGTCGGCCTCGGTCCGATCGCCCGAGGCGTCGACGCTCAGATCGGTGGTCCCGGTCACGACCAGGGCGCCGTCGCTGCCGGTGCCGAGCCACAGGTCTTCGTCCACCTGGCCGTCGCAGTCGTTGTCGGCGCCGTCGGCCCGCTCCCGGGCACCCGGGTAGCTGTGGTCGCTGGAGTCGTCGCAGTCGGTGCTGTCCTCGACGTAGCTGGTGGGCTGATCGCACTGGTCCAGCGCCGCCCCCGGATCCCCGTAGCCGTCTCCATCGAGGTCGGCGTACCAGGTGGTCACGTCGACCGAGGACGACTCGTCGATGCTGCCGTCGCAGTTGTCGTCGTGGCCGTCGCAGTACTCGTCGGCGCCTGGCCAGGTGTCGGCGTCCGTGTCGTCGCAGTCGAAGGCGTTCTCCACGTAGCCGTCCGGCGCCTCGCAGGCGTCGGCGGTGAACAGGCTGTCGCCGTAGCCGTCGCCGTCGTAGTCGATGTTCCAGGTGGTGGTGCCGGAGACGCCGGGGTCCTCGTCGTCCACCAGGCCGTCGCAGTCATCGTCGACGCCGGAGCAGGTCTCGCTGGCGCCGGGGTTCACCGAGGCGTCGCTGTCGTCGCAGTCGGTGGCGTCGGTCACGAGCCCGGTCAGGCCCGCGCAGGTGCCGCTGGGGGTGTCGGGGTCGCCCTAGCCGTCGCCGTCCCTGTGGGAGTACCAC
>CAZCVP010000143.1:0-21397 GCA_964501915.1 uncultured Enterobacterales bacterium | reverse complement strand
GGTGGGGGGGGGGGCGGGGGGGGCGCCGCTGTGGGCGGGGGGGGTGTTTTGGGGGGGCGGGGGTTCCCACGACGGCGGCGCCGTGTACCTGGCCGATGGGGACCTGAGGGGGACCTATGCCCTGGCGCGGAGTGCCCAGAGGGTGGACCGGGGGGAGGAGGACGGCGAGCTGGTCGGTGCGGCCCAGCTCGCCCTGGACCTGGACCTCGACGGCGAGCTGGATCTCCTCACCGGGATCCCCGGGGCCCCGGAGGGCATCGACGACGGGGGGCGGGTCCGGGTGCGGCCGGGGCGACTCTCGACAGCGTGGTGACGAGGGGGAGCCCCTCCGATCTGCGATGATCCCCCCATGACGCTGCTGCTGTTGCTCGCCTGTCCCGTCGAAGAGGTGGACTCAGGTGACACGGGCGTGCCGGTGATGCCGATCCCGGTGATGATGTCCGCCGGCCACAAGGCCACCTGCGCCGTGCTGGAGGACGCGACGGCCGAGTGCTGGGGCACCGAGGAGTTCGGGCAGGCCCCTGCTCCGGAGGGCTCCTTCACCGATCTCAGCGTGGCCATGGAGCACGCCTGCGGCATCGTCGAGGATCTCGGCGTGCCTTTCTGCTGGGGGGAGAACGAGTACGGACGGGCGAGTCCGCCGACCACCGCCTACGAGCGCGTGACCACCGGTGGCTACCACTCCTGCGCCTGGACCCCGGGCGCCGACGGCGAGTGCTGGGGCTACGACGCCTTCGAGCGCCTGGTGCTCCCGGACGGGCCGCTGGCCGTGGTGGCGGCGGGTCGACACGACACCTGCACGCTCACCGGCGACGGGGTGACCACCTGCGAGGGGCCCCGGGTGGGCAACCACGAGGTCCCGGAGGGCGTCTTCCTCGACGTCGACGTGGGGGAGTTCGACGCCTGTGCCGTGCGCGAGGGGGGTGGGGTGGTCTGCT
This sequence comes from uncultured Enterobacterales bacterium, assembly GCA_964501915.1. Taxonomy (GTDB): domain Bacteria; phylum Myxococcota_A; class UBA796; order UBA796; family CAJQPC01; genus CAYFPX01. The sequence continues at coordinate 20,459 of CAZCVP010000143.1, read as the reverse complement.
GGGGTGAGGGGGACCTGTCGGAGTCCGCGCCGGACAGTGGGACCTTCACCTCGGTCACGGTCGGAGGCAAGCACGCCTGTGCCCTGACCGCCGATCAGCTCGTCACCTGCTGGGGCGACAACACCCACAAGCAGGGCAAGGCGCCGGCCCTGATCTTCGCCAGCATCACGGCGGGGGGGGGGCACACCTGCGGGCTCGACACCCTGGGAGACGCCTGGTGCTGGGGGCTCGACGACGAGGGCCAGTCCAGCCATCCGTTCCGGATCCAGAACCAGTAGAAGGGGCACGACGGGGTGGTGTCGGAGGAGACCAGGTCGACCCTGAGGTTCATCGGGTTGGCGACCTCGGAGAAGACGGCCTCGAGTCCCGTCTGGTCTGTCGCCGCGCCCGGGTCTACGACTCGTGGAACGGGTCCACGACCGTGACCTTGCCGAGCCTCTGGCCATGCTGAAGATCCTCGCTGTAGAGGATGTCGCAGCCCGAGCGCTGGGCTGCGGCCACAACCAGCGAGTCGTAGAGAGAGAAGCGCCATCGCAGGTGGGCGGCCAGGGCCTCTCTGTAGAGGTCGGGGTCGGACTGGACCCGGCATAGCGGCACCAGGACGGCATCGAGGTAGTCCTGGGCCTCATCACTGTAGTGTCAGGATCGGGCACCGTCAGGGCATCTATCCCTCCCCGAGGTCTCCCCCCGCCGTGAGAGCCCGATCTCGCTGCTCTCCAGGACCGGTCTGCCGAGTCGATCCTGCCGCTCACGAGGCGCTCAGAGGAGGGCCTCGGGCAGCAGCTCGGCGGGGACCCATCGCACCTCGGTGTCGCCGAGCCGGACGGCGTGGTCGACGCCTCGGTGGACGATCAGGACTCGGTCGGGGGCATAGGCAGCGACGAAGCTGCGCACGCTGCGTGGGATGCGTCCCTGGGTTCCACGGGAGGCCTTGACCTCGAGGCCCAGGAGCCCGCCGGAGGGTCGCTCGAGCACGAAGTCGACCTCGGCCCCGTTCCGCGTTCGCCAGTAGCGCACGGCTCCGGGCTCCGGGTAGCGCTTGTGGAGCTCGGAGAAGGTGAGGTTCTCCAGCAGCTTGCCCACGTCGGCGCGGCTGGAGAGCGGGGCCAGCCCTCCCGCGAGCTGGTTTCGCAGGCCGTTGTCGAGGAAGTACACCTTCGGGGTGCGGGTCAGCTCGGCCCGCTTGCCCCCGATGAAGGGACGGACACGCACCAGGACGTGGGTCTCCTCGAGCAGCGCCAGGTAGTCGGCGACCGTCGAGGCCGACACGCCGAGGATGCTGGCCCACTCCGACAGGTTCACGAGGTCGCCGACCTGCCGTGCCGCGAGCTCGAGCAGGAGCCGCAGGGCGTCTGGCCGCTCGATGCGGAAGCGATCCGAGGCGTCGCGCAGGACGAAGGCCTCCACGAGATCGAGGAGCACCGGCGCGGGATCCTGCTCGGTCCACGCCTCGGGGTAGCCCCCGCGAACGAGGAGGCGGTCCAGCGCCTCTCGGCGGACGCTCGGGAGCAACCCCGGAGCCGCGCCCGGGGGCAGCGTGCCCACCTCCTCCAGGGACAGAGGCCAGACGCGGTGCCGAGTCGCTCGCCCTGCCAGGGACTCGCGGGTGCGGGCGAGGAGGTGGAACGGCGAGCTGCCCGTGGCGATGATGGCCCACCCGGGCCTCCGATCGACGAGCCCCTTGAGGAACAGACCCGCCTCCTCCAGCCACTGGGCCTCGTCGAGGAACAGGACACCCCCAGGCGCCAGCAGATCCCGGGCGCCGTCGAGGAAGAGCGGGGCTGAAGAGCACCAGGACCGGACGAGGCGTTGCTCGCAGTCGAGGTAGAGCACGCCGGGAGCTTCCGAGAGCAGTGACCACAGCAGAGTGGACTTCCCGGCCTGGCGTGGACCGATGACGAGATGGGCCCGTCGGGTGTCCTCCAGCAGGGAAGCCAGCGTCGGAGCCATGGCACGAGGGACGAACTCGGCTGGGAGGCGTGCACGACACGCCGCTGCCAGGCTGGATGGCCGGGCGAGCCAGGGATTGTCCTGGCGCAGGAGGGTGAGGAGGTCGAGGCCAAGGGGCATGCTGACAGTTTACCATGCTAAGCCATGACGATGATCGCCAAGAACCATGCGAAATGTCGATGGATCGAGAGGATGGGCGAGACAGGGTCGGGGACCGATCGAGCGGTGCAGTAGTCCCCAACAGAGGAGTCCCGACCCCTCGGAGAGAGGGACCGGGACTCCAGGAGGAAACGCCAGAAGACTGCTCGATCAGTCCCTTCGCCTGCGCATGGCGAGGCCGGCCAGTGCCGCGGCCAGCCAGACCACACCGCGCTCGCGGCCCTCCAGGGTGGCGCAGCCCTCGTCCCGGTTCTCGGCACGGTAGTCACGACGCTCCTGGCGGGTCAGCTCGGTGAACTCATCTTCACAGTCCCCCGGGTTGTCGGTGACGAACCCCTCGTCACAGATGGGAAAGCGGTCCTCGAGGCTGTCGTTGTAGGTGATGACCCGGACCTGCGTGTTGTCGGAGATGCCGGAGCTGTAGAAGACGAGGTCCTCGTCGGCCTGCTCCGGCGTGTAGCGCATGCGGATTCGGCTGAAGTAGGCCTCCCAGGAGCCACCGGGGAAGCCGAGCTCCTTGACCAGGGCGTCGCTCAGGGCCTCGCCGTCGGCGCAGGGATCGCAGTGATACGGTGCCCAGCCGTACTCGAAGAGCCAGCCGGCTTCGTCGCCCGACAGGGCGTCGGCGACCGTCTCGGCGTACCAGTCGCCGAAGTCCACGCCGCTGGGCAGCATGCACTCGTTGTCGGAGAGCGTGCGCTCCTCGAAGTTGGAGATGCCGAGCCGGCCTTCGTTGAAGTCGGTCAGGGCGTAGATGATCAGGTCCTGCTCGCCGGGGGAGTTCACGGTCCCCAGCCGGATGGGCAGGGAGAAGACCTCGCTCTCGTAGCCGAACTGGAGCGGGGAGAGCGTGGAGTCGCCGAGGTGCTCCTCGAGGTCCACCTTGGCGGCGAAGAAGTAGCTGCCGCTGTCGATGTAGCCCTGGAGCAGGTCGCCGGTGGCGGGGTCGATGGCGTAGCCGTTGTTCTCCAGCCAGGTGAGCAGGCCCTCGGAGTCCTCGGCGCTGAGGATGACGATCTCGTACTCGCCGACCTCGAATTCGGCTTCGACCTCGACCGTGTCGTCCTCCTCCATGGCGTAGTCCCAGTCGCTCTCTTCGTAGCGGGCACCGGACACCGCGTACTCGGTGCAGCCGAGGGTCGGGGAGTAGGGGTAGTAGTGCTCGTGGAAGTCCTCGCAGGTGTACTCCACGAGGCGCGGGGTCGAGTAGGTGTCGACCTCCTCGGTGACCCAGGGGGCCAGGACCCGGACGTCGTCCTCGGTGAGGATCTCCGGCACCGGCACGATGAGCGCGAACTGGCTCAGGGAGCCCTGGTAGTCATTGGTCAGGGTCAGGGTGGTGCGGTCGTCGTCGCGGGCCAGGATGACCTGGCTGGTCTGGTTGACGAGGTCGGACCCCGGCTCGCCGACGAAGGCGCCGCAGAAGGCGTGGGCCGACCCGCTGAGGGCGGACAGGGAGAGCAGCAGAGTCATGGAAGGAGCTCGGGATGTGGGTTCGCCGAGTGGTTGTGCAAGGGGTGGGCCAGATCCGTGGGTCGGCTGTTCATGGGGATCGACGGTCCGACGGTCGGGGCGGACCGTGACACTCGTGTCGGGGTGCGGCGCTACTCCGGCGCGAGCTGCTCCCCCAGAAACGCCGCCACCTCTCGCAGGTCCTCCGGACAGGCGCTGGAGGCGACCACGAAGGCGAAGCCCGCCGCTGCTTCGGCGCTGCGTCCCCGTCGCCGGTGGAGGTCCGCGAGCTGGTAGGTGGCGCGGATCCGGGCGACGTCGTCGGCGGGGTTCGAGGCCAGGAACCGGTCCAGCTCGGCGATGGCGAGGTCCTGGAGGTGGGGTTCGATGGTGCTCGTCACCAGCCTGAACTGGTCCAGGACCTCCCGCTCGCGCGGTGTGAGCTCGCCCACCGCCTCGAAGGTGTCGAGCCAGGCGTCGCGCTCCTCGCCGAAGCCGCCACGGTGGGCCACGCGAGCGAGGTTGTGGAGCACGATCTTGCGGGTCGTGGGATCCAGGTCGCGCTCCAGCTCGTGCCGTCCGGCCTCCAGGAGCTGCCGCGCCGGCTGGGGCCCCTCGAGGCCGAGGTAGACGCCCACCACCTGGTCGCGAGCCACCCAGCTCCCCTGCAGGTAGAGCTGGGCCAGCTCCTCCGGACCACGTCCCAGGGCCCGGTAGATGTCCGCAGCGAGCTCGAAGCGGGTCCAGGGCGGGATGGCGTCGGGATCGGGGAAGCGCTTCTTCCAGCGGGTGAGCACCTTGGAGGTCGCCTCCAGGTCGTCGCTGCCCAGCTCGGCAAAGTCGGGTCCCTGCAGCGTGAGGTGGTCGGTGGGACAGGTCGCCAGGGCATAGGACCGCCACTGCCCCTGGCTGGAGTAGCTGGCGAGGTCGGAGTCCCAGCCGCCGTGGGTGTCCGAGGAGAGCCGGCTGTGGACCTTCACCGCGGTCCCGTCGAGGGGACAGGGCACCGAGGTGAGGGCGACACGGGTGGCCTGGGCGGGTGGCGTCACCCACACGGACAGCACCATGCTCAACGCCACGACAAGCACCCGGTGGGCCCTCACTCGACCTCTCCAGGCTTCAGGTCGAGGATGTCGACACCCTGCACATAGGGTGTGGTCCGATAGCTCGTGACGTCGGAGAGCTCCCGCACGATCTCGGCCATCCGCTCGAGCTGTCCATAGGCCCGCTCCAGGCGCTCTTCGGTCTCCTCTTCGAGGTTGCCGCGGATCTGCATCATCTCCAGCAGTCCCATCACCGAGGTCAGGGGCTGGTTGAGCTCGTGGGCGGCCGCGCCAGCCACCTCGATGGCGGCGGAGCGCTTCTCCGAGTCGATGAGCTGCCCGGTAGCTCGCTGGAGGCGGAAGGTGAGGGACTCGGTCTCCCGGACGTCGCGGAACAGACCACAGGTCGCGACCGCCTGCCCGTTGCCGTCGTGGAGCTGGAAGCCCCAGAGCAGGACGGGGATCTGCTCGCCGCTGCGGGACCGGACCCGGACCTTGACCTTCTCGACCCGCAGGTCCTCGGAGCCGCGGATGGCCTCCATGACCCGCCGAGCGTCGTCGGAGTTGCCGTAGAGGTCGGTGGCGTGGAGCTCATCGAGGGCCTCCTGCTCGGCGTAGCCCAGCACCTCCTGAGCGGCGCGGTTGAAGCAGAGCAGCCGCCCCTCCAGGTCCGCTGCCACCACCGGATCCGGGATCACCGCCAAGAGCCTCTCCAGGAAGTCCCGACTCTCGGCCAGCTCCGCCTGGGCCTGGGCAGCGCGGGCCACGGCTTCCATCTGCTGGGCCCGGGCCATGACCACCTCTCGCTGCACCCGGGCGGCGCGGATGTGTCCCTCGAGCCGGGCCCGGACGAGGCCGGGCGTGAGCGGGAGCCGGATCACGTCGGTGGCGCCAGCGTCCAGTGCGTCGGCGGCGCTCGTGCCTTCGGCGAGGATCCAGATGACCGGGAGGCTGGAGCGGGTCTGCAGGGCCTGGGTGGTCCAGGTCGTCGCGTCCGGGTCCGTGGCGTTCACGGACACCAGCGCTGCGACCGCCTCGCGGGCACAGACCCCGGGGGGCCGGCCGGTGAGCAGCTCGTGCCCGCCCAGCTCCAGCTCGGCGCGGAGCACGCCTTCGGCGAGCTGTGGGCCGGCGTGGACGGCGATGCGGGCCATCAGGGCTTCTCCTGCCAGGCGAGCAGCGCGGCCCGGTGGACCTGGGAGAAGGGAACGCCAGCGCCGAGGGCCGCGGCTGCACAGTCCTCGTACTCGGGGGCCACCTGAACCACCTCGTCCTCCCAGAGCCCCATCTTCACCCGAACGGGTCCAAAGGGGGTGTCGACGGTCTCGCTGTGTCGGTCCAGGACCGTGCGGCTGCTGGTGCGGCGTCGGACACCGAAGGTCGTGGCGTGGCGCACCATCGCCTCGGCCACCCGGTCGCCGAGCTGCGGCGGCGCGAGGGCGCCGAGCAGCAGGCCGGGACGGCCCTTCTTCATCAGGACGGGGGTCGCCCAGGCGTCGAGCGCGCCGGCGGCCAGCAGGGCGTCGAGGCAGGGCGGGACCCACTCTCCAGGCATGTCGTCGACCTGGGCCTCCAGCACCTCGACCCGGTCGGTCAGCGGGGCGGCCGCGGGCTCGCCCAGCACCACCCGCAGGACGTTGGCCCGGTCCCGGGGATCCCGGGTGCCGGCGCCCGTGCCGGTGGATGAAGGTGTCATCGAGGGCATCGGCCCCGGCTCGGCCAGGGTGGTGATCAGCGCGGCGCCGGTCGGCGTGACGAGCTCTCCCTGGCGGCCGTCCTGGGCCGCGGGCCAGCCCTCGAGCAGCTCCCTGACCGCGGGCACCGGTACCGGCAACAGCCCGTGCGCCGTCTTCACGGTGCCGCCCCCCAGCGGCAGCGGGGTGGCGACGATCCGGTCGACGTGGAGCTGCTCCAGCAGCAGGCAGGCTCCCAGGATGTCGAGGATCGAGTCCAGGGCCCCCACTTCGTGGAAGCGCACCGCCTCGACCTCGGTGCCGTGGACCCGGGCCTCGGCCTTCGCGAGGCGGGTGAAGACCGCCAACGCCCGACTTCGCGCCCGCTCGGGGAGGTCGGCCCCCTCGATCAGGGCCCGGATGTCCGCCCAGGCGCGGTGGGGGTGGACCTCGGGGGTCGGGTCCTCGACGACCAGGTGCAGCGCGGCCATGCCTCGGCGCACGACCCGCTCGGTGTGGAGGCTCCAGGGCCCCAGCGGCAGGGGCTCCAGGGCGCCCGTCAGCGCCTCCAGCTCGCCTCCGGCGTCGAGCAGGGCCGCGCAGATCATGTCCCCGGCGGCGCCGGCGCTGGCGTCGATCCAGAGGGTGGACATCAGGTCAGCCGGTTGATGAGGGTCGCCTGGTAGGCGGCCCCGAACCCGTTGTCGATGTTGACCACGCTGACCCCGGGGGCGCAGCTGTTGAGCATGCCGAGCAGGGCGGCGAGCCCAGAGAAGCTGGCGCCGTAGCCGACGGAGGTGGGCACCGCGATGACCGGTCGATCGGTGAGACCGGCCACCACCGACGCCAGGGCGCCCTCCATGCCGGCCACGACCACGATCACCCGCGCCTCGCGCAGCACACTGGCCCTGCGGAGCACCCGGTGGATGCCGGCGACGCCGACGTCCGTGAGCCGACGGACGCGGTTGCCGAAGTGCTCGGCGACCAGGGCGGCCTCCTCGGCGACCGGCAGGTCGGAGGTTCCCGCGCAGACCACCAGCACCTCGCCGGTACCTTCGTCCTTCCACGGCCCCTCGCGCTGCACCAGCAGCCGGGCCAGCTCGTGGTAGGTGGCCTCGGGGTGATCGGCGAGCACCGCCTGGGCGCGGTCCGGCTCCAACCGTGTCACGAGCACGGCCTGCCCGGCCTCCTTGAGGCGGGAGACGATGGCGCTGACCTGGGCGGTGGTCTTGCCCTGCCCGAAGATCACCTCCGGCAGGCCGGTGCGCAGCGCCCGCGAGGTGTCGACGGTCGCGCCGACCTCCTCCTGCTCGGCGGTGGTCAGGGTGGCGACCGCTTCGTCCAGGGCGAGCTCGCCCGCCTGGAGCGCCGCGAGCAGGGTCCTCAGGCGTCGGGGATCGATCAGGGCCTCCGGGCGGCGATCCTAGCCCGCAGGGTCCAACGGCGCCCGTCCACGGGGACGCACCCGGGGTGCACCGGGGGTTCGCACCTCGACTTCACCTCACCAGCGGCTATCGTGGGCCGACTCCATGAACGTGTCCGCACTCCGCACCTTGCTGCTCCTCGCCGTGTGGCTCGCCCCCGCCGTCGCGGCGGCCCAGGACGATCCCTACGCCAAGGCCATCGACCGCATCGACAACCTCTACCTCTGGCGGGACGAGCTCGAGCCGACGGAGCTGCTCGAGTCCGCGGCTCGGGAGCTGGAGGAGGACGTCGAGTGGTTGATGGTCGACACGGTCGGCGAGATCCTGGTGCTCCGTCACGGCGTCCGCGGCGAGCTCGGGCGCGTCCAGGTGACCGGCTGGCACGACCTGGCCCGGGGGCTGCGGGAGATCGAGCTGCTCGTGCTGGCGTCCGGGGCGGCCCTGGACATGGACGCCGAGGTCTCGACCATCCTCGTCAAGGGGCTGGCCGACGGGCTCGACCGGCACTCCAGGCTGCTCTACGGGGAGCGCCTCAAGAGCTTCGACAAGCGGCTCAAGGGCACCCTCTACGGGCTGGGGTGCAAGATCTCCTCGGCGGACCACCTCATCGAGGTCTCCCAGGTCTACCCGGACACCCCGGCGGCCCGTGGTGGACTCCAGCCGGGGGATCGCATCCTCCGCATCGACGACGTCAGCACCCTGGGCATGAGCGTGCGCACGGCGGTGGACCACATCACGGGGCCTCGCAACACGCCGGTCAGCCTGCGCCTGGGGCGCGAGCTCGATGGGGAGGTCCGGGAGTTCAACCAGGTCTTCATTCGCGACGAGATCCGCATCCCGAACATCGCCTGGCGCACCCTGCCCTCGGGCCACGGCTACCTGCGCATCGACCACTTCTCCGAGAAGACCCTCGAGAACCTCCGCATCGCCCTGGCCGAGCTGGACGCCGAGGGCAGCCTCGACACCGGGCTGGTCCTGGACCTGCGCGGCAACACGGGCGGCTCGATGATCCAGTCGGCCCGATCCGCGGACCAGTTCGTGACCGCGGGGGAGCTGGTGCGCACAGCGGGGCGGGGCGGGGACCCCGTCAAGGGCCTGGTTCCGCGCATCCAGGCCGTCGACGATCGACGGGAGCCCGACATGCCGCTGGTCGTGCTCCAGGACGATCACACCGCCTCCGGGGCCGAGATCCTCGCCGGATCGCTGCGCCAGCTCGACCGGGGGCTCCTGATCGGGGAGCGGTCCTACGGCAAGGGCACGGTGCAGAAGGTCTACCGCATCTCCGACGATGCCCGCCTCAAGCTGACCGTGGCCGAGTGGCTGCTCAGCGACGACCTGGCGATCGCCGGTGTGGGGCTGGCTCCGGACATGCCGGTGGGCCGGATGCGCTTCACGGCCGCCGGGGTGCGGGTGGACGACCCGGACACGGGCGTCGATCCCCTCTGGTTGGTGCTGCCGCAGCAGGGCTGGTCGCCGGGGAGCGCCGAGCCACAGCAGCGGGAGGACCCGCTGTTGGAGCTGGCGGTCCGGGTGCTCACAGCGACCTCCGGGTCGGGTCGGGAGGAGCTGCTGCAGGCCGCCACCGAGGTCGCGGTCCAGGTCCGCGCCGAAGAAGAAGCGCGGCTCATGGCCACCTACGCCCTCCGCGGCCTGGACTGGTCCCCGGCGCCGGTCGTCCACGAGACCTTCCCCGAGGCCGACCCCACCCTCGAGCTGGTCGGCAGCCCCGACGCGGGCAGCTCCGTGGAGCTGGTCGCGACCGTGCACAACCGCGGCACGCAGCCCCTCTACCGGGCCCAGGTCCGCCTGGGTAGCATCGACCGGGTCTGGAACGGACGCGTCGTGCCCGTCGGTCGGGTCGATCCGGGACAGCAGGCGACCGGTTCGATCAAGATCGAGCTGCCCCTGGCTGCACGCAGCCGGGAGGCCGACGTCAGCCTGACCCTGGAGACGGACTCCCACCTGTCCGTCGACCAGGCGACCCGGGTGCTGGCACTCAGCGGCCAGGGCAAGCCGCCCCTGTCCGTGGAGGTGACGCTGGAGCCCGACGGGGGCGACCGACGGGCCCGGGTTCGCGTGGTCCAGGACTCCGGTGAGACCCTGGAGGGCCTGCGCGTGCGGTTCGAGCACCCCGCCTCGTCCGGTGTCGAGCTGACCCACTACGACGCGAACCTGCCATCCCTGGCTCCTGGCGTCGCCGGCGAGGCCACCCTCGGCCTGCTGCTCACCGGCTCGGAAGCGGAGATCCCCCTGCGCCTGATCGTCGAAGGCGACGACTGGGGGGAGCTCGCCGACTGGCCCCTGGCGCTGCCGCGCGATGGTCGGCCGGTCCACCTCTCACCGCCCGTGGTGGAGTCCCCCGCGGCGCCGCTCTCGGCGCCGGTGGGCGTGATCACCCTGGACCTGCAGGCCTACGACGAGGGCGTGGTCGACCACGTGGTGGTCTGGGCGGGCAAGCGCAAGATCGCCTTCGCGTCCGGCGAGGGCACGCGCCTCGACCTCCAGGTGCCCGTACCCATCGAGGCCGGCCGGAACCGGATCTCCGTCTCGGCGACGGACGACCAGGGCCTGACCCGCTGGACCCGCTTCTACGTGCGCGGCGTCGAGGAGACGCCGGAGACCGTGGACGCCGGTGAGGTCGGCGAGGCGCCCTGATCCCTGTCGCTACTCGAGCTGTGCGACGCCGACGGCGACGTTCTCGGCCTCGACCGCGGCGACCATGAGCTGGTTGCCCGCGGCGGGCAGCCAGATCGCGACCTCCTCGGCGGCGAAGTCCAGGGTGAGGGTCGTCAGGAGCTGGAAGGCGGTGGTGGTCTTGCCCGAGGCGACCTGGACCGCGCCTGTCTGGTCGACGTAGGCCACGTAGAGGGTGCCGTCGTCGGTCTGGCCGATGTCGGCCTGGATCGCCGGGTCGGGGGACGTGTAGACCTTGGTGTTCGGGCCCTTGGTGATCTCGATGGTGCCCTCGTCCCACAGGGTGACGGCCTCGGTGAGGAAGTCGTCCACGACCAGGTAGTCGATGTCCGAAGGCTGCCGGGTGGCGTCGGTGTCCTGCTCGACGAGGGTGACGTCCGAGTCCGCGGCGTCGAAGGCGCTGGTGACCTGGGCGTCGAGGTCTCCGTCATTCCAGGAGATGAGCACGTGCTGGTCGCCACCGATGCCCGTGTCCGCGGTGTCAGGGGGCACGCCGGGCACCGGACCGTCCTGAAGGGCGGCATCGCAGGCCGTGTAGTTGCCGGCGATCTGGGTGTCCGCCTTGGCGGTCGAGTTGGCGAGGTTGTTCCTGGACGCGGCGAGGTACTGGAGGCCGTAGGTCGCGTCGCAGCCGAAGACGTGGAAGACCCCGGAGTCGTCGAGGACCATCGCCACGGAGTCGAACTCGCTGTCGGCGTTGACCGAGGCCTGGGCGATCTTGCGCTCGGTGGTGGACGGGTCGTAGCGCGTGAGGCGGATGGACCGGTGCACGCCGCCACTGAGCAGGGAGATGACGCCGTAGATGTAGGTGTCATCGACCATCAGGGCCTGGCCGTCGAGGGTCTCGTAGCTGTTGTCGGGCTGGTCGGCGGCGGTGAACCAGTGCAGTGAACCCTGCACTCCGGCCGCGGGATCGGCGGCGTCCCACCAGGGAGCGACGGAGGTGTCGTACTTGTCGGTGCCGCTGAAGTCCACGGCGTCGACGACGACCGACAGGTAGATGCGGCTGCTGTTCTCGGCCCAGACGGGGTTCCGGGCGCGCTCCCAGCTCACACCGAGGGCGGTGGCGGCGAAGGTGGAGGCGTCGCCGTCGCAGTCGTGGTCGGTGGCGTCGGCGATGATCTCCAGGTTGCCCGGGTAGGCCGTGGGGTCCGTGTCGTCGCAGTCGTCCCCGCCGCCGGAGGGGAGGTTGGCCATCGAGCCGTCTTCGTCCTGGTCGTAGTCGGAGCCGCCGGAGCAGTCCTGGTCCGTGCCGTCGTACCAGACCTCGGTGGCGTCGGGGAAGCTGCTGGCGTCCTCGTCGTCGCAGTCCAGGTCTTCTTCGGGGACGTGCAGTGCGGTGTCCGGATCGTCGTTGATCGAGGAGTGCGGCGCACCGTCGCCGTCCTTGTCGTAGTCGTCGGAGCCGTCGCAGTCGTGGTCCACGCCGTCGTACCAGGTGTCGGTGGCGTCGGGGTTGACCGTCGCGTCGGTGTCGACGCAGTCGTCGCCGCCATCGACCTCTCCTTGGGCCTGGTAGCCGTCGAGGTCCTGGTCGTAGTCGTCGTCGCCGAGGCAGTTGCTGTCGATGCCGTCGTACCAGGTGTCCTCGGCGTTGGGGTTCACGGCGGCGTTGGCGTCGTCGCAGTCCAGCTCGTTGTCGCCCTTGAGGGGCTCGCCCTCCTCGGTCAGGTAGTCGTTGACCGAGGTGTGGAAGTAGAGGTCGCCGTCGGCGTCGTAGTCGGACACGCCCCCGTCGCCGAGGCAGTCCTGGTCGACGCCGTCGTACCAGCTCTCGGGGAGCTCGGGTGAGATCGAGCTGTTGGAGTCGTCGCAGTCTCCACCCGACGAGCTGACGCCGTCGCCGTCTGCATCGATCTCGAGCAGGCGATCGTCCACGTCCTCCTGGGAGACCCAGGTCCAGAGATCGTCACAGCCCACGGAGAGGGCCAACAAGGGAACAAGCAGCGCGCGGCGCATCACGCCTCCGTCGAGAGGCGGAAGATAGCACGCAGGACCAGGGTGCTCACGGACGATGACCTGCCGCGGGGTGGCGGGTGTCCGAGCGCGGCACGGAGCGGCGGTCGCCGGGCCCGGATTCGCTCAAGAGGGGGGCCCCGGGAGCCGTTCAGGACGGGGGACTGCCCCTGGCTGCCATGACCGTGCTGATCGTCGACGACAGCCGCGCGATGCGCATGATCATCCGGCGATCCCTGCGTCGGGCCGGCCTCCGGGTCGGCACCGTGCTCGAGGCGGGCGACGGCGTTGAGGCCCTGGAGCGGTTCCGGGACGCCATCCCCGACGTGGTCCTGGCGGACTGGAACATGCCCCGGATGAACGGGCTGACCCTGCTCCGGCAGGTGCGCAAGGCCGGCTACCGGGGGCCTTTTGGCCTCGTGACGGTCGAATTCACGCCCCAGATGCGGAGCCTGGCCCGCAACGCCGGGGCGAGCTTCTTCATCGCCAAGCCCTTCACCGTGGACGTGCTCGGCGCTGCGCTGTCCCCCTACCTCTCATGACCCCCGCCGTCCTCGCCACCAGCCCGCTCAACGATCTGCCGGGGCCCTACGAGGTCGGCAAGCTCCTGGGCCTGCTGGTGGGTCGTCGGGTGGTCGCGGTGGACTCGGGAGCGGTGGATCCGGCGCTGGAGGGCACCGACCGGGTCGCGGTCTACGTCTCCGACGAAGACGAGCTGATGGCGATGTGTGTGTGCAACCTCTCGGCAGCCGCGGCCCTCGGCAGCGCACTCTCCATGCTCCCGGGCTCAGCGGCCGAGGAGGCCGTGGTCCGGAAGGAGCTTCCACAGACCCTGGAGGAGAACCTCCACGAGGTCCTGAACGTCTGCGTCCGCTTCTTCAACAGTCCCTACACCCCGCACGTGCGTCTCGATCGGGTCGTGGAGGCCCAGCAGGGTCTGGGCCCGGTCCTGGAGGCGGCCTTCGGGAGCCTCAGCGCGGGCCTGGGGCTGCACGTGCGCGTCGGCGACCACGGCCAGGGCACCCTGCGGATGCTGCACGTCGGTCCCTCGCTGAGCGAGCCACTCGCCGAGGTCCATCGCCTCCGCGAGCAGCGGGGCTGCGCCCGGGCGGAGATCGCCGCGGAGGTCGTGCTCGCGACCCTTGGCGGTGACCTGCTCACCGGCGAGGCGCGAGACATCAGCCTCGGCGGGACCTACGTGACCTGCGACGAGCCCCTCGAGGTCGGGGTGCCCTGCACGATGATGCTGCTCGCTCCCCTGGCCGGGGGCACCCGGAAGCTGCGGGCCCGCTGTCGCGTCGTGCGGGTGGACGCCACGGGCATGGCCTTGCAGTTCGCTGCTCTCGCCGGTGAGGCTCGGGCCATCCTGACGGCCCTGATGGTCCAGGGCGCGGCGGCCACTGAGCCGGGTCGCACCCGCTGAGCAGCGCCGACGTCGAGCTATAGTCGCCCCTGGACTCCGCCAGAGGCAGACGATGCGCACCTTGATCCTGTCCGACGTGCACCTCGGCAACGGCCGCGGCTACGACATCTACGCCGGGGGAAGCCAGCTCCCTGAGCTGCTGGCCGAGTGGGCCCACCGGGACGCGCAGGTGGTCTTCAACGGAGACACCTTCGACTTCCTGATGAACGAGGACCCCCTGCGGCTCAAGGTGAGCCGGGCGGTCGACCAGGCGCGGGACATCTGTCGCAACACCGACACGTCCGCCGTGATGCGAGCCGTCGGCGGAATCCTCGCCGCGGGGGGCCAGGTCGCGGTGCGGGTCGGCAACCACGACATCGAGCTGGCGATCCCGGAGGTCCAGGAACAGCTCCGTCGCGCCCTGGGACAGCCCGACAGCGTCTCCCGCCGGCTCTCCTTCGAGCTCGGCGAGGAGCCCCGCATCACCCAGGTCGGGGGGGCTCGGGTGGTCGTGGCCCACGGCGAGCACTGTGACTCCTGGAACCGCATCGACTGGAAGGAGCTGAAGAAGCGGCCCCGGCTCGGGCGCTACGTGGGCTTCCAGTACCCGGCGGGCAGCCGGCTGGTGAAGAAGCTGCTCAACCCGCTGAAGAAGGACTTCCAGATGCGGTTCGCCGATCTGCTGAAGCCCGACTTCCAGGGGGCGGCGCTGGCCGCGGTGGCGGTGAACCCGACGGCGGTGAAGCTGGTGGCGCAGGGGACCTCGCTGCGCATCCTCTGGCAGCTCTTTCGCACGGCCGACGCCGCCTTCACCTTCGCCGAGGACGACGAGGAGGACGACGGCGACCTCGGTCTCGCCGACCGGGTCGACGGCTGCGGGCTCACCGAGGACGAGCAGCTCGCGCTCGAGGAGCTGCTCGACCCCGACGCGATGTTCGACTTCGCCGAGGGGGACGACGATCCCCACCTCAGGTCCGCCGCGCTCAAGCTCGCCCGCCAGGGCCTGGAGGCCTACGCCAAGGCCCAGGCCCGCCTCGCGGGCGATGCCGGGGAGAAGTACTTCGAGCTCGCGCCTGAGCAGGGGGAGTGGGACGAGGCCGCGCGGCTGGCGAGGAAGTACCGGGCCCAGGCCGTGGTGCTGGGACACACCCACTCCGCCCGCTGGAAGCAGGACACGGGGCTGACCTATGTGAACTCCGGGACCTGGATCCACCTGATGCAGCTCCCCGATGCCGGAGCCGGCGAGGACGCCTGGGTGGACTTCCTGCGCACCCTGCGCGCGAACCCGGCGCTCGACCCCGCGCGGGGCGAGGCGGTGTCGACCGTGACCCGGTTCACGGGCGTGACCCTGGAGCCCCACACCGACGGTGGCGCGAAGATGGCCTTGATCGAGTTCAAGGACGGGGCCAGCACGGTGCTGTCCGAGGGGCGGGTGGCGCCGGCGGGCGGGGTCATGTAATTCGCCTTTCGTCTTTCATCCGTGGTCTGGTCTACGCCAAAGAAGGCGAAAGGCGAATTACATGACCCCTACGAGAAGACCGTGACCAGGGCCGCGACGGTGGCGAGGCTGAGGGCGATCAGGGCGGTGAGCGCGGACATCTGGAGCTCCCGGGGCGGGGTTGCACCATGGATACCACCCATCTCGGCCAAGCTGACGGTCTCCGGCGAGCTTGGAACAGGCTGTTACCTCGCGCCACCTCGGATCAGTCGCCGCGGAGCGCTCCCAGGGCCTTGCGGCCCGCCTCGGTGTAGGCCTCCTCCCAGGCACGCAGCTCGCGCCGGGTGACGCCGTAGCGCTTCTCCAGGGCCTTCATGCCCTCCTCGCCGAGGATCATATCGTGGACCGCCTGCTCCATGGTCTCCACGTCGGGGCCGGTGGGGGGCGGGGGGCCCTGCACCTGGATCGGCGCCGGCGCTGCGGCACGGATCGCCTTCTTCCGAGGCGCGAGGTTGAGCCGGGTCGCGGGGTCCCCGAGCAGCACGTAGCCGTCGAGGTCGGCGCGCAGCATCCAGCGGTGCCCGTCCTCGAGCCGGAGGGCGAGGGTCTCGTCCTCGCCGTCGGCGGCGACGGCATCGGCTCGCACCGCCATCTCCTGGTCGAGCTGGCGCCGAGCCCGGTGGAGCTCGTGCAGCGCGATGCCGGCGCGGCTTCCGCTGACCATCTGGCGCAGCACGTCCTGGAAGCGCTTGTAGCGGTTCGCGCCGCGCCTCCCCGGGTCCTGGAAGCTGTAGGACCACGCCAGGTCGAGGTGGCCCATGACCGCCAGCGGCCCGTGCTCGTTCGCCAGGGCGCTCAGCGGCAGGTTGGCCACGAAGGGGCGCTCGTCGCCGTCCGGGAGCCCGTGCAGCACGCGCTCGGCGCGGCCGCGGAAGCGACGCTGCTCCCGGAGCTTCGCCAGCCAGTGGAAGTAGGCACTGCGGCTGGGGGTGCCCGCTCCGTAGCAGGCGAAGAGGAACCAGAGCCCTCCGGGCAGGAAGGGCCGATCGGCGATGTCGTCCCCGAGCATCTTCTCGCCACCGCCCAGCGACACCGCTCCCTGGACCCGTCGCTGGTGGTCCCCGGCCGGCCAGCCCTCCTTGGGGGCCCCCGAGCCGTGGCTCATCGAGAACAGCACGCTCGGCGCGTCGACCCCGGCGCAGTCCAGCAGCTCCGAGGCGTCGCACGCATAGCGATCGGTGCTCAGCTCCACCAGCTCGCTCACCGGGAAGCGGTCGCGGCGCGGGTTGGACTTCGCCTCCTCGATGAAGCGTCGGGCGTCGGTCAGGGTGGGCTCGATGAGGAACTTCTGGGCCACGGTGGTGGCGCCGGTCCCGTCGAGGCTGGAGAAGAAGAGGGCGCGGCCCCGGTCCTGCTCGGCCTGGCGGCGCTCCCAGGCCAGGAGCTTGGCGACGTAGGAGGCGTAGTGATCCTCCTGCTCGAAGCAGACGCGACCGACGTAGCTGTCCACCGCCGCCACCTGCTGGAGCGCCAGGGACACCTGGTCCAGGCGACCGAGCACGCAGAGGTAGGCGGGGATGTCGGCGACGTCGGCCTCGGGGTCCTCGAGGACCTTGTCGACCCAGTCCAGCGCGGCCTCGTGGTCCATGTCCGGTGGCACCCGGTAGACCGCCACCGGCATGTCCTGGTCTTCGGTGCGCCTGTCGATCAGCGGCTGGAGGACCTCCAGCAGGCGATCTCCCTCGGGGCCCTCGGGAGCGATCAGGCCCCAGCCCTGGGCGTAGAGGTCGTTGGGGTCCTCGTCGGAGGCTCGGAAGCTCACGGGAGCCCCGTCGTCCCCGTCCTCGGGGGGGGCGCCGGCCTCCGCCAGGGCGTCCTCCTCCAGGCCACCGGCGAGGGCCTCCTCGCCGTCCGCGTCCGCCAGGAAGAGCTGGATGTCGTCCATGGTCTGCCTCGTGTTCGCCCGCAGCAGTCTAGGCGATGGGCGAGACCAGCAAAAGCCCCCGGACCGTGTGTCATCCTGTGGCCTTCCTGGGAGGACGCCTGCATGCCCGCCTCAGGTCCCGCCACGCTCCTGAGCGTCACGATGCTGCCCGGCCTCGTCGGCATGCCGGTGCCTCCGGCTGCGCCGCCGGTGGAGGCCCCCGCCGGCAACCATGGCACGGCGACGAGCGGTGCGCGCATCTCGATCGACCTCGCGACCCGACGGATCCGGACGGAGCCACCGGCTGCGCGCCTGGCGGCGGCCCATCCGGGCCACGGCGGGGTGCTCCCCGACCGGGTGCCGATCCACCGGCTCGGCGACGACGACGCCACCTGGATCCAGGGCGACACGCTCACCACCTACCCCTACCGCACCGCCACCAAGCTGTGGCTCGAGGGCGCCGACAACAGCTACGGCGCCTGTTCGGGGGCCGTGGTCGGGTCCCACCACGTGCTGACCGCGGCCCACTGCATCTGGGACGACGAGGCGGGCCGCTTCGTCGAGGAGGTGGAGGTGGTGCCGGCCTACAGCGAGGGCGAGGCGCCCTATGGCTCGGCCTACGGCACGAACATCCACGCCTACCGGGGCTGGACCGACGACGAGGACTGGGAGTACGACCTGGCGCTCGTGGTCCTGGACCGTTCGATCGGTGACGTCCTCGGCTACCTCGGCCTGTCCTCCTCCAGTCCCGGCGGGCTCGTGGGGCTGGACATGAACATGCTCCACTACCCGGCCGAGGTCTGGGCGGACGGGGAGCGGCTCTACCACGGCTACGACACCGTGGTGGACACCAACGGCGACACGGTGCTGCACGAGCTCGACTCCGCACGCGGCTCCAGCGGCGGCAACCTCTACCTCTACGATGGAAGCGACCGGTCCGTCATGGCGGTCCACAGCTACTCGTCGCCCGACGACGGCTCCGGCGCCTACAACGGCGCTGCCGTCCTCCAGTCGGGCTTCTACAGCGACTTCGTGGACTGGCTGGCCAGCGATCCCGAGCCCGAGGACCTGGCGGACCTGAACTCCCCCCAGGAGGGAACCCTCGCCGACAGCACGGTGGCGACGGGGGACGAGATCGAGCTCTCGTTCACGGCCAACAACAGCGGCACCCGGGACAGTGGCGACTTCAAGGTCAGCTTCTACGTCTCCGAGGACCCCACCATCGATCGCGCAGACCTCGTGCTGAGCACCGCCGAGCTGGACAGCATCGACGCGATGAGCCGCGCCGAGGTGAGCGTGAGCTTCGGGCTCGGAGACGAGGTGCTGGGCGGGGTCTACTACCTGGGTTGGATCCTCGACTCCACCTACCGGGTGAAGGAGTACGACGAGGACGACAACGCTGGCAGGGCCGACTTCAAGCTCATCATCAGCCGCGACGCCGACGGCGACGAGTTCGAGGAGGACACCTTCGGCGGCCAGGACTGCGACGACACCGACCCCGAGATCCACCCCGACGCCTCCGAGATCTGCAACGAGGTCGACGACGACTGCGACGGCGAAGCCGACGAGGGCCTGGACTGCTCGACACCGCAGGACACCGGAGAGGGGGAGAACCTACCTCCGGATCAGGGGGAGAAGGGTGGGCTGTTCGGCTGCTCGGCGGTGCTCGCGCCCTGGTGGCTGTTCCTGGTCCCGGCCTGGCGGCGGCGCGAGTGAGCGCCCGCTGTCCCTGTCGCTCGGGCCGGCTCTACAGGCGCTGTTGCCGGCCCTGGCACGCGGGTCGCCTGGCCCCGACGGCGGTGGCTCTACCGGGACGGCGTGCCGGCCAGGGAGCCCAGCAGGTCCACCAGGTAGGGGTAGACCTTGTCCAGGGACGGCAGGTTCAGGCGTTCTTCCGGGCTGTGGGGGTACTGGATGGTCGGGCCCAGGGAGATCATGTCCATCCCGGGACAGCGCTCTCCGATCACGCCGCACTCCAGGCCGGCGTGGATGATCTCGACCACCGGTGCGGTGCCGAAGCGGGCGGCGTAGGTGGCCTTGCACAACGCCAGCAGCGAGGAGTCCATGTCCGGCTCCCAGCCGGGGTAGCCGGCGTCGGTGGTCGCCTGGGCCCCGGTGGAGGCGGCGGCGGCCTCGACCCGGTCGACCAGGGCGTCGAGCTGTGCCTGGACCGAGCTGCGCTGACTGCTGACGATCGCCAGGTGCCCGGCGCCGCGATCGGTGGTGACGGTGGCCAGGTTGTTCGAGGTCTCCACCAGCCCCTCGATGTCCGGCGACCAGGCCGCGACGCCGTGGGGCAGGGCGAGCAGCAGGGCGATCGCCGCCTGCTGGCGGTCCCGGGTGAGCAGCTCGTGGCCGAGCTGTCCGGTCTCGTCCAGGGAGAGGGAGAGACCGGGCTCCTGGTCACCGTGCTGCTCGCGCAGGGCCGCTTCGAGGGCCGCGAGCCGGGTCCGGGTCGCGTCGGGGTCGACCACGGCGATCGTGGCCTGGGCGTCGCGCGGGATCGCGTTGTGGGCGGTGCCACCCTGCAGCGACGCCACCCGCACGCCGTCGTCCTCGGTCAGGGCCTCCAGCGCTGCGGCGAGCAGCTTGTTGGCGTTGGCCCGGTGCTCGTGGATGTCGACGCCGGAGTGGCCGCCTCGCAGGCCGTGGACCCGCAGGCGGTGCAGCGGGCGCTCGATCGGCTCCCAGGCCAGTGAGAGCACGATGTCGGTCTGGCGGCCGCCGGCGCAGCCCACGGTCAGGACCCCTTCGTCCTCGGAGTCGATGTTGAGCAGGATGCGCCCCTCCAGCATCTCCGGATCGAGGTTGGTGGCGCCCGAGAGCCCGGTCTCCTCGTCGACCGTGAAGAGCAGCTCCAGGGGTGGGTGCACGGCCCCGGGGTCTTCGAGGACGGTCATGGCGATGGCGATGGCGATGCCGTTGTCGGCGCCCAGTGTCGTGCGGTCGGCCCGGAGCCAGTCGCCCTCCCGGACCAGCACAAGGGGCTCGGTCGCGGGGTCGATGGGCGCGTCGGGGGTCCGCTCGCAGACCATGTCCAGGTGACCCTGGAGCACGACGATCGGGGCGTCTTCGTGTCCGGGTGTCGCGGGGACGACGAGGACCAGGTTGCCGATCTCGTCGCGACGGGTGGCGAGCCC
The DNA here is from genome assembly GCA_964501915.1 of uncultured Enterobacterales bacterium. Taxonomy (GTDB): domain Bacteria; phylum Myxococcota_A; class UBA796; order UBA796; family CAJQPC01; genus CAYFPX01. The sequence continues at coordinate 204 of CAZCVP010000143.1, read as the reverse complement.
TCGCTCGACGGCCCAGCTCTGGAGCCAGGCGGCGATCCGCTCCTCGCCGCCCGAGGGGCGCGGGATGCGGCTGAGCTGCTCGAACCAGTGGAGCACGCGGGCGGTGGGTTCGGACGGGGCCATGCACTACCTCCGCAGGCCCTGTAGCGTGCTCACGAGGTGTCAGGCATTCGTGATAATGATTTCGCGGAGCGAAATCATTAT
>CAZCVP010000142.1:0-21607 GCA_964501915.1 uncultured Enterobacterales bacterium | reverse complement strand
CTCAGCTGGGAGAGCACTAGAATGGCATTCTAGGGGTCAGGGGTTCGAGTCCCCTCAGCTCCACCACCCGCTTTGGTTGGCTGAGCGGGCCACAAGGGCCCGCAGCCAACCTCGCGGCTGGCCGCCTTCCACTCCCCACGACCCTGCGGGCCGGGTCGCTCCAGGCTGAATCGAGTCTGTGCTGCTCGGGGAGGATGGAACGCCGCCAACAGGCCCTGCCCGCCACCACCACCATCCCGTCTCCCCACCCGACGCCCGCCCGGACGAGGGGACTCTGAAGCGCCGAGGCTGGCCTCACCGCCGCTCCTGGTGAACCCGCCCACCGCTCTCTCCCCACCGACGATCCAAGGTCCCCGGTGGCCGCCGCTCTCCCCACCCAACGCCCCGAGTCACGTCGGTGGCGCTCTCCCCTCCATCACTTCGAAGGGTTGTCGCCCCCCGTCTTCTCCACCAGGTGAGCCATGAACCGGGACAGGTAGACCGCCAGGTCGTCGAGGTTGGCCTTGTCGGCGCTCTTGACCAGGGCCATGCGGCCGCGCTTCAGGGCCTGCTCCAGCTCGAAGATGTCCTTCTTGTGGAGGAAGCCCCGGTTGTCGCGGAGGAAATTCTCCAGGGCGACGAGCTGCTTCTCGATCGAGTGACGCAGCTCCTTGATCTCCTGGGTGGCCTCTTCCTTGTTCCAGAAGGTGTTGGCCTCCTCCCGCAGACGGTCGATCTCGATCTGGGAGAGACCCGTCGGGGCCTGGATGGTGAGGTTCTCCGCTGTGCCGGTCGAGGTGTCCTTGGCGGAGATGTTCATGATGCCGTTGGAGTCGATGGCGAAGCGCACCTCGATCCGGGGCACGCCCCGAGGGGCGTTCTGGATGCCGGTGAGCTCGAACTCTCCCAAGGAGACGTTGTCTCGGGCGTTGGGGCTCTCGCCCTGGAGGACGTGGATCTTCACGACGCGCTGGTTGTCCACGACCGTGGACACGAGCTGCGTGCGCTGGGTGGGGATGTTGGTGCCCTTGGGGATGAGCTTGGCGAAGCGTCGGCCCTCCACCTCGATGCCGAGGGAGAAGTTGGTGACGTCGAGCAGGGTGACGGCCTTGACGTCGCCCTCGAGGATGCCCGCCTGGACCGCTGCGCCGACGGCGACGACCTCGTCGGGGTTGAAGGACTTGTTCAGCGGACGACCGAACAGCTCCTTCACCAGCTCCTGGACCCGCGGGATGCGAGAGGAGCCGCCGACCATGATGATCTCGTCGATCTCGGAGGGGCTGATGTTGGCGTCGTTGAGCGCTGCCCGGCACTCCTCCAAGGTGGAGTCGAAGAGCGGCGTGGCGAGGGTCTCCAGGGTGGTCCGGGTCAGCGTGCACTGGAGGTGCTTGGGGCCGGTGCTGTCCGCCAGCAGGAAGGGGAGGTGGATGTCCGTCTCCAGGGCCGTCGACAGCGCGACCTTGGCGCGCTCGGCGGCGTCGCGGAGGCGCTGCATGACCACCCGGTCGCTGGAGACGTCGATCTGGTGCTGACCCTGGAACTGCTCCAGCAACCACTCCACGACATTGGTGTCGATGTCGGTCCCGCCGAGGGCGTTGTTGCCTCGGGTGGCCCGGACCTCGGCCACGTCGCGGTCGACTTCGAGGATCGAGATGTCGAAGGTCCCCCCACCGAAGTCGTAGACCGCGATCATCGACGACCGACGCCGGTCGTGCACGTAGGCCAGGGCGGCAGCGGTCGGCTCGTTGATGATGCGCAGGACGTTCAGCCCGGCGATGGTGCCGGCGTCCTTGGTCGCCTGACGCTGCCGGTCGGTGAAGTAGGCCGGCACCGTGATCACGGCTTCGGTCACCGACTCCCCGAGGAAGTCCTCCGCCGACTTGCGCAGCTTCTGCAGGATCATCGCCGAGATCTCCTGCGGGGTGTAGACCCGTCCTTCGATCTCCACACCGACGTCACCATTGGAGGTCTCGACGACCTCGTAGGTGGCCATGTGGACGTCGTTGTGGGCTTCCTTCATCGACTTGCCGATGAAGCGCTTGATCGAGTGAACCGTCGACTCCGGGTTGATCAGGAGCTGCCGCTTGGCGATGACGCCGACGAAGCGCTCTCCGGTCTTGGAGATGCCGACCACCGAAGGGGTGACCCGGCCACCCTCCTCGTTGATGATGATCTGCGGCTCCCTACGGTCGATGTAGGCACAGACCGAGTTCATCGTGCCGAGGTCGATCCCGATGACCTTGCCCATGGCTCCCCTTACCTTGAAGCGGCGCGCCTGCGCGACGCTGCCGAGACGCCGCCGAGGGTAGAGCGGGTGACGGTCCAAGTCAACGGACCGGGGGGTGCCCAGGGCGGGAGTCGAACCCGCACGCCCTCGAGGGCCGGGGCTTTTAAGGCCCCTGTGTCTACCGTTCCACCACCCGGGCCGGGCCAGGGGGTCCTATCCTGGCTGCGGGTTGCAGGCTCTGGGATCTGTGCTGGTAGGATGCGGCTTTCCTGCCGGCGGTGCGCCGAGCCACACAGGGAGGAGGAGCCGATGCTGGGACCGAGGGTGGCAGTGCTGGTCCCCCTGTTGATGATCTCCTGCGGAACGGAGGAGCCGCCCGCCGAGGGCGCCGTGGCCCAGACACCCGCGGACGGTGACGACGCGGCCGCCGAGGATCCCGGCCCCGAAGGGGGCGGTCCCGACCGGGATGCCCCCATCCAGGCCCGCCTGGAAGGGACCCTGGTGTACGAGGCCTACGAGGGCGGCACCATCCAGGTCGACGTGGTCGCCGAAGAAGACGGCCAGGCGCGCGTCGTCGGCATGGAGCGCTACGACAAGCCCGGTGCCTTCCGCATCGCCGTGAGAGGGGACTACGAAGCGGTGAAGCTCGTGGTCTACGTCGACAAGGACAGCGATGGCCCCAACTCGGGCGATCTGCGGGTCGAGTACTCGGGCAACCCGATCTCGATCGTGGACACCGAGGCCGTCGAGGGCCTCGTGGTGGACCTCGCCGAGGCCGAGACCCAGGACGGCACCCCGAAGGACGCCGACGCGCCCACCGACCCGGGGGGCGAGGGCGAGGGCGAGGGCGACCCCGAGGCCAGCGAGGCCGCCGCCGCAGGGGAGGGCGAGGCCCCCGAGGCCGGCGCGGCAGAGCCGACCGAAGCGGAGGCCGCGGAACCGGAGACGGACGGTGCCCCCGAGGAGGCCACGGAGGAGGCCACGGAGGCCCCCGAGACGGAGTGACCGGCCTGCTCAGCCTGGTCCTGGTGGCCTGCATGGGGCGCGCCGTGGAGGCCCCCGACCCGCTCGAGGAAGCGCTGGCCGATGTCGAGGACCGCTTCCGCGATCGGGCGGAGCTGCCACGCCTCGACGAGGGGCTCGAGCTGGGCTGGAGCCTGCTGGCCGACTGGCCCGAGGACCCCCGTGTCCTCGGTGCGCTGTCCTGGGGCTACGCAGCGCGGGGCTATGGACACCCCGGTCCCACCAGCGAGGCGGACTACCGGCTGGCCTATGAGCTGGCGCGCCGCTGCCTGGACCGGAACGCCGGGTGGACCTCCCGGCAGCAGGCCGCCGGGCTGCGGGTGACCCGGGAGGCCGTCGACCGGCTCGTCGTCGACGATCTGCCCTGCCTGGAGCCGGGGCTGCGGGCCCTGGTGCGCTGGATCGAGCTGCGGGGTCCCGCGGCCTGGGTCGATCTCCGCGATGCACACCTCCTCGCCAGCCGGGCCCTGGAGCTCTCCGTCGACGGGAGCGGCTGGGTCCCTCCCTGGGCCCTGGCGATGGTGCTGGCGCTGGACCCGGTGGCGGACAGCACGGCTCTCGACGAGGCGGCCGGGCTCTTCCGGGAGGCCGAGCAGCGACAGCCGGAGCTCGCCACGCCCACGGTGGACCGCTTGTTCCGTGTGGCTCGCGCCTCCGCCGACACCGCCACCCTGAAGCGAGCCGCGAACGCGGTGCGCAACCGGTTCAGTCCCGTTCCGGTCGACCATCCGTGGGCACTGGAGAACCGGAGAGGCCTCCACCGCCTCGACACCCTCACGCCCTGAGACCGCCCCGGAGGACGGGCACGCTGCTAGCTGCGGAACCCACCGCGGCGACGGCGTGCGGCTCGGCGCATCGCCTTGCGACGCCGCTTCTCGGCGAGGCGCTGCTTGAGCCGGCGCTTCTCACCGGGCTTCAGGTAGAAGCTGTGCTTCTTGATGTCCTTGCGGATGCCCTCGCGCTCGACCTTCCGGCGGAAGCGCCGCAGGGCCTTCTCAAAGGGCTCGTTCTCACGCACGGTCACGAGGATCAAGGGATCACCTGTTCGAGCTGGCTCGGCCGCTGCGGGCCGGACCCCGCGCGTTTATGGGATCCGGTCCACGGGTGCAACCCCCGTCGGTGTGCCCGGCGCCTCGCTGAGGCTCAGAACACCACACCGGCGGCCGTGCCCACGTAGAACATGTTGTGGAAGCCGGCTTCGATCCGGAGGTTGGCACGGTCCGCGAAGTGGAGCCGCATGCCGGCGTTGATGTCCAGGATCGGCAGGACGGGAGGGGTGTCCAGGACCTCCGATGGAGGGATCGGCTCCCCGGTGGGGCTCACCCGGTCGTAGTGGATGATCTCGCCACGCTTGATCGCCAGCCCCAGGCCGGCGCCGAAGTACATCGACCAGAAGGGCACGGGACGGATCTCGTAGGCGTAGTTGGCGCCGATGTTGATCAGCGCCAGGTCCCGCATGGTGACGTAGTCGCCGTCGCTGAAGTTGTCGCCGTCGCTCTCCCGGTCGTCCCAGTACCCGTCCTCGACCAGCGAGGGCATGTACTCGAAGTAGAAGACGCCGTTCGCGGTGTCCTTGCGGATGACGAACTCGACCCCCGCCGAGGCCGCCCGCACCTTGGGCCGGTCCGGGTGGATGGCCCCGGTGGTCTCGTGGACGTCGTCGCCGTTGTAGGACCAGATGTCGAGCACCACGTCGGGGATCATCAGGTAGCGGGCCCGGAGGTTCACCTCCATCAGCGCCGCCCGCTTGCGGGCCGCGGGAGCTTCCGCCGCGGCCGCGGTGTCCGCCTCTTCGGTGCCTTCCATCCGCGGGATGTCGAGGGGTGTGGCGGCGAGGGTCGCGGCGATCAGGGCCAGCCAGGACATGCTGCTCCTCCCCGGTCGCGAAGGAGCGACCGGGCCGATAGGTATCTTGGGCGGGCCATCGGCCCGCTGTCAACGCGAGGGATCCGGAGTGTTCGAGGGCTTGACCGCCGGGCCGTCCCGTCGGCACCTGCTCGGTTGGGCGGCGCTCTGGACCTGTGGCTGCGGCCTGCGGCTCGGCCGGGCGCCCTCGGACCTGCCCGCCGTCTCCCTCGGCCGGGTGGAGGTCGGGGTGCCCGAGCCGCGCCTCCAGGAGGACCTCGGGCGCGCCGTCGCCCGGGAGATCGCCCTGCGCGCACGGGTCGGCGGGGGCCCGGCGCTGTCCGCCCAGGTGCTCGAAGCCCGGGTCGCGCCCACGGCGCCGGGCGGGGCGCTGTGGGAGGCGTCGCTGTCGGTGCGCTTCGAGCTGGCCGCCTCGCCGCCACGAGCCCGGGTGGCCACGGCGAGGCGTGTGCTCCAGGGTCACCCCGGGAGCTGGGAGGCGACCTCGACGGAGCGGGCCGACGCCTTCGCGGCCCTGGCGGACCAGCTCGCCGCCGAAGCGGTGCCGGCGCTGCTCGCCCCGGCCGGCGGCGAGGTGACGCCATGACCCTGCGGGCCCTGGAGACCGGCCTGGCCCAGGGGGTGAGCCCGATCTACCTGTTCATCGGCGACGAGGACCACCTCGTCCGGGAGGCGGCCGCGAAGGTGGTGCCCGTGGCCCTCGGTGGTGGCCTCGCGGCCTTCAACCACGCGGTCTACTCGGCGGGCGCCGAGGGGGCGGAGCAGGCCTTTGCCGTCGCGCGCACGCTTCCGATGATGGGTCCGAAGCGGGTCGTGGAGCTGCGTCAGCTCTCGGAGGCGCGCCCCGAGCTGCTCCGGGCCTTGCTCGACTACTGCGCCGATCCCTGTCCGAGCGCTGTGGTGGTCGCCTGGGGGAGGAAGTGGCCCGAGGCGGTCAGGTCCAAGGGCAGCGACAAGAAGGTCGACTGGGGCCGCCGCGCCGAGAACGCGGCCCGCAAGGTCGGCACGGTCCTCCGCTTTCGTAGCAAGGACCAGGACCCGCTGGCCTTCGCCTTCGCCGAGGCGGAGAAGCTGGGGGTGAGGCTGGACCGGGGAGCGGGCCGCCTGCTCGTCGAGCTGGTGGGGCGGGACCTGGGACGCCTGCGCCTGGAGCTGGCCAAGATGGCCGACTTCTGTGGCCAGCCGGGGGCCCGGGTGACCGAGGAGGTGGTGCAGGAGGTCTGCAGCGTGGTGGCCGAGGCCGTCATCTGGGACCTCACGGACGCCATCGTCTCCGGTCGCACCTCGGCCGCCCTGGCCACGGCCCACCGGCTGCTGGAGGACGGCGCCCCCTCCCACTACCTGATGGCCATGGTGTCCTGGCAGCTCCGTCAGCTCCTCCAGCTCCAGTCGGCCTCCGCACAGGGCGTGTCCCCCAAGGAGGCCGGCATCAAGGCGCCGCCGCGCAAGCTGCAAGCCCTCCAGCGGGTGCTCCGCCAGAGGCGGCTGCGCCCGGACCGGGTGTTCGCGGCCCTGTCCGCGGCCAACCAGGCGATGAACTCCCACCGCGCCGGGGACCGGCGGATCTTCGAGGGGCTGGTGCTGGAGCTGGTGTCGACGGGGCTCGAAGCCTGAGGCGTTCGCGGCCCGGAGCCGAAGCTACTCGCTGGCGGTCCTCAGACCGTTGACCGCCTTCGTGAGGCGGGCCACGCGGCGGTTCGCCTGCCGAGGGTGGATGACCTTCTTCTGGGCGAGCGCCTGGATGACCGAGACGGCCTCGGGGAGGGCACCGCTGGCAGCGGCGTGGTCGCCGGCGTCGATGGCCTGGCGCACCTTCTTGATCCGGGTCCGCATGGTGCTGCGGTAGTGGCGGTTGCGGGTACGCTTCTCGGCGTTCTGCCGCATCCGCTTGATGGCATCCTTGTGGTGGGGCACGACGGCTCTCCGCGATCCGAGACGATTTGGCGGCCCCAAGTAGCACGGGAGGGGGGACTGTCAAGCGTGGTGCCCCCCTCGGCGGGCGGTCTGTTGATGTCGCACCGCAGTCGATCGACCGTGGTTTCTTGCCAGTCCGTCGAGGCGCGGGTACCTTGCGCGGCGCTCGGGGGGGACCACGGATCCGCCCCCCCGCCAGGACGGACTGCTCATGAACATCTGCGTCGTCGGCACCGGCTACGTCGGCCTGGTGGCCGGTACCTGTCTCGCTGACCTGGGCCACCACGTCATCTGCTGCGACCGCGACGAGGGCAAGATCGCCCTGCTCCGCGACGGCGGCGTGCCGATCTACGAGCCCGGCCTCGATCACCTCATCGCCCGCAACGTCCGCGAGGGGCGCCTGGACTTCAGCACCGACACGCCGGCCGCGGTGTCGCGGACGGAGGTGGTCTACATCGCTGTCGGTACGCCCCCGGCACCCGACGGGTCGGCGGACCTGTCCGGCGTCTTCGCCGTGGCCGCGGAGGTGGCGAAGTCGATGACTCAGGACACCACCGTCGTCATCAAGTCCACGGTGCCCGTGGGCACGGCGGACAGGGTCCGCGAGGTGCTCGGCGAGCACGCGAGCTGGGCCTTCGACGTGGTCTCCAACCCGGAGTTCCTCAAGGAGGGCAACGCCATCGAGGACTTCCTCAAGCCCGACCGCATCGTGGTCGGTTGCCGGGACGAGGCCACACGCAAGGTGATGGGGGAGCTCTACGAGCCGCTGATGCGCTCGGGCAAGCCGGTCCTCTTCATGGACAACCGCTCCGCCGAGCTGACCAAGTACGCGTCGAACGCCTTCCTGGCGACGCGCATCTCCTTCATCAACGAGATCGCGCTGCTCTGCGAGAGGCTGGGGGCGGACGTGGACTCTGTGCGTCGCGGAGCGGGCACGGACAGCCGCATCGGCCAGCGCTTCTTCTTTCCCGGTGTCGGGTATGGCGGCTCCTGCTTCCCCAAGGACGTCAAGGCCCTGATGTCCACGGCGACCGACCACGGGTTCCCCCTCTCGATCCTCCAGGCCGTCGAAGACGTCAACGGTCGCCAGAAGGAGGTCCTGGCCGACAAGGTGCTCGAGCGCTTCGGCACGGACCTGCGCGGTGTGCGCATCGCGGTCTGGGGGCTCAGCTTCAAGCCGGAGACCGACGACATGCGCGAGGCCCCGTCGCTGGTCGTCATCGCGGCGCTCCTGGCGGCCGGGGCCCGCATCACGGCGTATGACCCCGAAGCGATCGAGGAGGCCCGCAAGCACCTCGGCGACACCGTGGACTTCGCCAACGACCCGATGAAGGCGGTCGAAGGGGCCCGGGCGCTGCTCGTGGTCACCGAGTGGAACGAGTTCCGGAAGCCGGACTGGGAGGAGGTCCGCAGCGGCATGGCGGCGGATCCGGTGGTCTTCGACGGCCGCAACATCTACAGTCCCCACAGGATGCGGGCCCACGGCTTCGAGTACCACTGCATCGGGCGCCCGCGGGCCTGACCCCGTCCCATCCCCAGGATCCGCAGACATGTCCACGCCAGTCGAGGCGGCACGGATCCGCAATTTCGCGATCATCGCCCACATCGATCACGGCAAGTCCACGCTGGCCGACCGCCTCATCGAGCGCACCGGCCTGCTCACGAGCCGGGAGATGCGCGCCCAGTACCTCGACAAGATGGACCTGGAGCGGGAGCGGGGCATCACCATCAAGGCCCAGACCTGTGTGCTGGACTACGAGGCCCGGGACGGCCAGCGCTACGTCCTGAACCTCATCGACACCCCCGGCCACGTGGACTTCCACTACGAGGTCAGCCGGTCCCTGGCGGCCTGCGAGGGCGTGCTGCTGGTGGTCGACGCCGCCCAGGGGGTCGAGGCCCAGACCCTGGCCAACGTCTACCTGGCGCTGGAGCACGACCTGGAGATGGTGCCGGTGGTCAACAAGATCGATCTGCCCGGCGCGGACCCGGACGCGGTGCTCCAGCACCTCGAGGACGGCGTGGGCCTGGACATCGAGCACGCCGTGCTCTGCTCCGCCAAGACGGGAGAGGGCATCGACGGCGTACTGGAGGCGGTCGTGGCCCACGTGCCGCCCCCGGTGGCCGACGCCACCCTGCCGCTCCGGGCCCTGATCGTCGACTCCTGGTTCGACACCTACGTCGGCGTGGTGGTGCTTGTGCGCGTCTTCGAGGGGACCCTGCGCAAGGGGGACCAGATCCAGCTCATGGCCACCGAGGCCCGCTACGACGTGACCGGCCTGGGGGTCTTCGCCCCGGAGTCCCTGGCCCGGGACTCGCTGGAGGCGGGCGAGGTCGGGTTCGTCGTCGCCAGCATCAAGCAGCTCGCGGACGCCAAGGTCGGAGACACCGTCACCCACACCCGGCGGCCCGCCGAGGAGCCACTGCCGGGCTTCAAGGAGATCAAGCCGATGGTGTTCTCCGGGCTCTACCCGGTGGAGACCGGCGACTACGGTGCGCTCCGGGACGCCCTGGAGAAGCTGTCGCTCAACGACGCCTCGCTGCACTGGGAGGCCGAGACCTCCGACGCCCTCGGCTTCGGCTTCCGGGCCGGCTTCCTCGGTCTGCTCCATCTGGAGATCATCCAGGAGCGCCTGGAGCGCGAGTACGACCTCGACCTGGTCACCACCGCCCCGTCGGTGGTCTACCGGGTCGACTGCAAGGACGGCACGGAGATCGAGATCCACTCGCCGTCCAGGCTGCCGCCCATCGGAGACGTCGCCGCGATCCGCGAGCCCATCGCCCAGGTGGTGCTGCACCTGCCGGACACCCACGCCGGCCCGGTGCTCAAGCTCTGCCAGGACCGACGCGGCGTCCAACAGGCCTTCGAGGTCCCGAGCTCGGGGCGGATCGTCCTGACCTACGACATCCCCTACGCCGAGGTGGTCTACGACTTCTTCGACAAGCTCAAGAGCGTGTCCAAGGGCTACGCCTCGATGGACTACGAGATCACCGAGTGGCGGGCGGCCGACCTGATCAAGCTCGATGTCCTGCTCAACGGCGAGGTGGTCGACGCCCTCTCCACCATCTGCCACCGGGAGAACAGCTTCTTCAAGGGCCGCGAGATGACCCGGAAGCTCAAGGAGTTCATCCCCCGCCAGATGTACGAGGTCGCGATCCAGGCGGCGATCGGCAACAAGGTCATCGCCCGCACCAACGTGAAGGCCCTGCGCAAGGACGTCACGGCCAAGTGCTACGGCGGCGACATCTCGCGCAAGCGCAAGCTCCTGGAGAAGCAGAAGAAGGGCAAGAAGCGCATGAAGGCCGTCGGAAGGGTGGAGGTGCCCCAGGAGGCCTTCCTGGCGGTCCTCAAGATCGGTGACTGAGCGGACCGGGTGGGGGCCGTGGGTCGCCATCGCCGTGGTGGTGGCCGCCGTGGTGACCCGGACGCTGGTGCTGGAGCCCGTCCGGGTACTCACCGCTTCGATGGCGCCGTCGCTGCTGCCGGGGGACGTGGCCCTGGTCCTCAAGCCCGGCGACGTCGAGGCCGGCGACGTGGTGGCGATCGAGGAGCCGGGAGGAGAGGGGGCCCGCTACCTGAAGCGGGTGGTGGCCGTGGGCGGCGAGGAGGTCGAGCTCTCGGCCGGCCGGCTCTATGTGGACGGCGCCCCGCTGGCGGTCGACGAGACGATCTCCGTGGTGTGGCTCGATCCCGACTGCGGTGAGCACTCCGGCGAGGCCCGGACGGAGACCCGCGGCGACCGGCGCTGGAGCGTGCTCCTCGGGGGCGAACAGGCCCGCGTCGAGGTACCGGAGGGACACCTGTGGCTGCTCGGTGACAACCGGGCCTCCAGCTCGGACTCACGCCACTGGGGGGCCGTCCCCAGAGAGGCCGTCCTGGGCCGCGTCTGGAGGGTGGCGTGGAGCCGGGCGCCATGCGGCAGGATCAGGTGGAATCGGATAGGCGGGTAGTCTGTCAGGCATGGAACTCCGTCGATGAACCGCAAGGGTGAGGGCAGCTTCGGGAAGTTGCTGTGGGCCGTGCTCGTGCTGGGCGCGCTCTATGCCGCGGCGCTGGTCTACCCGGCGTATCTCGCCTTCTGGGAGATGAAGGAGGTCGTGCAGATCGTGCTGCTCGAGTGGCGGGACACCACCAAGCCTCGGGCGGTCAACCGGCTCAAGGCCGAGGTCAAGAAGCGGGAGCTTCCGGAGTACATCTACTGGGAGTACTGCGAGTTCTGGACGGAGCGCGAGGAGAAGCACCTGGACTGCTGGTGGGAGGTCGTCTTGGAGGCCCCCGGCTACGAGAAGCGGATGGAGTTCACGGTCCACAAGTACCTGGACGCCTCCGAGAGCAACGTCTGGGACTACGAAGGCTGATCACGGACTCGGAGCCCTCGTCATGCGCCGCCTTCTCGACAGCCGCGACATCCGGCGGAGCCTTGCGCGGCTCGCCCACGAGATCGTCGAACAGACCGTCGGCGCCGAGCGCCTCGCCCTCGTCGGCATCCACACCGGCGGGGTGACCCTGGCCCATCGGCTGGCGCGGGAGATCGGCCGGGTCGAGGGGCAGCCCCCCGAGGTCGGCGAGGTCGACATCACGTTGTACCGCGACGACCTCTACACCGGTCTCGAGAAGCCCGTGCTCGGCGAGACCCGCCTGTCCTTCCCCCTCACGGGCACCACGGTGGTGCTCGTCGACGACGTGCTCTTCACGGGCCGCACCGTGCGGGCCGCCGTGGACATGCTGATGGACTACGGGCGCCCCGACGCGATCCGGCTGGCCGTGCTGGTGGATCGAGGCCACCGGGAGCTCCCCATCGCCGCAGACTTCGTCGGGCGTCGCCTCGAGACCGCCAAGGGTGACCGGGTGCGCGTGGAGCTCGTGGAGCAGGGCGCGGACGAGGACCACGTGTCCCTGGAGGTCCGATGACCGACGCCCCGAGCTGGCACCGCAAGGACATGCTGGGTCTCCGCGGCGTGGAGTCCTGGGAGATCCAGCGCGTCCTGGACACCGCCGCCCACTTCCGGGAGATCTCCCGGCGTCGGATCAAGAAGGTCCCGACCCTGCGGGGTCGCACCGTCGTGACCCTGTTCTTCGAGAACAGCACCCGCACCCGCACCTCCTTCGACCTCGCGGCCAAGCGGCTGAGCGCCGACACCGTCGGGATCAGCGCCAGCACCTCCTCGGCGTCGAAGGGGGAGACGCTGATGGACACCGCCCGGAATCTCAACGCCATGAGCCCGGACGCGGTCATCCTGCGCCACTCCCTGGCCGGGGCGCCCCACATGCTCGCCCGGTCCTTCCCGTTCTCGGTGCTCAACGCCGGGGACGGCATCAACGAGCACCCCTCCCAGGCCCTGCTCGACATGCTCACGATGCGTGATCACCTGGGCGAGCTCGCGGGTCGCACCGTGGCGATCGTCGGCGACGTCTACCACTCGCGTGTGGCTCGCTCCAACATCTTCGGCCTCGTCACCATGGGGGCGAAGGTGCTGCTGGCGGGTCCCGGGACCATGTGCCGTCCGGAGATGGAGAGCCTCGGTGTCGAGGTCCGGCACCGCATCGACGACGTGCTCGCCGAAGCCGACGTGCTGATGATGCTGCGCATCCAGCGCGAGCGGCTCGCGCCGGCCACCCTGCCCAGCAGCCGGGAGTACGCGGCCCACTACGGCCTGGACCTCGAGCGCCTCACCCGGGCCAGCGACAAGGTGCTGGTGATGCACCCGGGGCCGATCAACCGGGGCGTCGAGCTGGACCCCGAGGTCGCCGACAGCGCCAACTCGGTCATCCTCGAGCAGGTGACCAACGGGCTGGCCGTGCGCATGGCGCTGCTCTTCCTCCTGCTCGGCGGCGGCCAGGCCCCGCCCCCCGTGGAGGCCCACGCATGAGTCGCCTGCTCCTCACGGGTGGCCGCGTCGTCTGTCCCGCCGCGGGCCTCGACGCCGAGACCGATCTGCTGGTAGACGGGGACTGCATCGCCGCAGTCGGCGGCTTCGAGGCCGGTTCCGTCGATGCACCGCGCCTGGACTGCACCGGGCTGGTGGTGGTCCCGGCCTTCGTCGATCTCGACGCCCAGCTCTGCGATCCGGGGCTCACCTGGCGTGAGGACCTGGCCTCCGGTTCCGCGGCGGCCGCCGCGGGCGGCTACACCGCCGTGCTGGCGAGTCCGCGGACGCGCCCGGTGACCGACGACCCGGCCGTCGTCCGGGAGCTGCTGGAGCGGGCCCGGGTGGAGGCCACCATCGAGGTGCTCGCGACGGGCGCCCTGACTCGAGAGCTCGACGGCGAAGACCTGGCCGAGGTCGGGCTGCTGCTCGAGGCGGGCGCCTCGGCGCTCGGCAACGGCGACGCCCTGGTGCGGAGCACCGCGGTCCTGCGCAACGCCCTGCTCTACGCGCGGCCCTATGGGCGGCCCGTGCTGCTGAGGGCCGGAGATCTGGACCTCGAGGCCCCCGGCTCGATGCACGAAGGACCCGTCTGTTGTCGGGCGGGCCTGCGTGGCATTCCCGAGGCCGCCGAGGAGCTGGGGCTGGCCCGGCTGGTGGCCCTCGCCCGCGACACCTCGGCCCCGATCCACGTCACCGGCATCACCACCGCCCGCGGGGTGCGGGACCTGGCGCGGGCCCAGCGTGCCGGCGTGCCGATCAGCGGCTCCACGCACGCCCTGCACCTGTTGCTGACCGACCAGGCCGTGCTCGACTCCTCCTACGACACGAACCTCCGGCTCCTGCCGCCCCTGAGGAGCGGCGACGACCGCGCGGCGCTGCGGGCCGCCGTCACCGACGGGACCCTGGCCGCCGTCACCAGCCAGCACATCCCCTGGACCCGCGTGGAGAAGGAGCTGGAGTTCGAGCGGGCCCGTCCAGGGGCGGTGGGCCTGGAGACCACCTTCGGCGTCACCCTGGCCGCCACGGGTGACCTCCGCGCCACGGTCCGGGCCCTGTCCCTCGGTCCGGCCGAGCTCCTCGGGCTGGAGCGCCGCGTCGCGGCTGGAGCCCCGGCCGAGCTCGTGGTCTGTGCACCGGACCGGCCCTGGACCGTCGAGCCCACCGCCTTCCACACCAAGGGCCGCAACACCCCGCTCGCCGGCCAGCAGCTCCCCGCCACGGTGGTCAACACCGTGCATCGTGGTCGGGTGGTCTACGGGCCGGAGCCAGTGATAGGTTGACCCATCCGGGTCCGCCACACACCGCGAACCCCACCCCGCCGCCGCCGCTCGAGCCGGGCCTGCAACGCCGAGCGGGAAGGAGTCTTCACCCCATGCAGCGCCATCCCATGACCCCGCAGGGGTACGCACGACTGACCGAGGAGCTGAAGCGCTCCAAGTCCGTGCTCCGCCCCCGGATCGTCAAGGACATCGAAGAAGCCCGTGCCCATGGCGACATCTCCGAGAACGCCGAGTTCGAGGACGCCAAGCACCGCCAGGCCCTCCTGGAGGGCCGCATCGCCAAGCTCGAGAGCGACCTGGCGTTGGCGGAAGTGATCGACATCTCCGAGGTGCCCCCGACCGACAAGGTCATCTTCGGCACACGCGTGGAGCTCCTCGACGTCGACGCCGACGAGGAGCTCGCGTACCGCATCGTCGGCACCGAGGAAGTGGACATCAAGGCCGGTCTCATCAGCTTCAGCTCGCCCATCGGTCGCGCCCTCATCGGACGCTCGATCGGCGATGACGTCGACGTCCAGACTCCCCGGGGTGTGCGCACTTTCGAGATCCTCGAAGTCCACTACGCCTAGGCCGTCCCATGAACGAACAGACCCCCGCCCCACAGACGGGGCCGGCGCTGGCACCTCCCGAGCTGGGGGACGCTGTCCTGCTGCCGACCACCGTGCCTCTGGCCGACCGCATCCGGGCTGTCCGCAACACCCTGAGCTGGGCGCTGCGCGAGGAGGGCAGCCGCCTCTGGCAGGCCCGCTGGCTCGATCAGACCTGTGGGCCCCGGCTGGCCCGCTTCGCCGAGGAGACCTCCGGCGAGGTGTCGCGGCTGCTGGAGCGCGCCCGTGAGCGGCTCGCTGGCGTGGACCCGCTGCCCTGGACCGAGCGCCACGAGCCGGTGTCCGAGTGCCTCGCCATCCTGGAGGAGGCCCTGGACCGCTGCGAGCCAGCGACCGCTCGGTTTCGGGCTCGCGCCCTGCTCGTGACCGGCTCGGCCGCGCGTCCGAGCGCCAGGGAACCGGCACCGGCACCGCCGGTCGAGGAGAAGGCCCCACCACCACCACGCCCCCCTCGCCCCCAGCTTCCGTCGGTGCCGCTGGGCCACCCCGAGCACACGGGCCGCACACTCTCCCAGCTCCCGGACGTGGACGAGGCGCTGGTCGAGGCCCTCGACGGGCAGGGCATCCGGACCCTCGCCGATCTCCTCCAGCGCCTGCCGCCGTCCTGCGAGGTGCTCGACGTGCTCGAGGTCGACGCGGACTGGCCGGTGGACGGTCTCCAGGCCGCGATCACCGGCACGGTCATCGCCCGCTGGCACGTGCTGCGTCCTGGCGCCCGGGGGGCGGCCCTGGCCCTCCGGGTCGGTGAACGCACCGTCCGCTGCCGGTGGCCAGAGGGTCCCCCCGCCGCCATCACGCGCCTGTCTGTGGGAGACGAGGCCACCCTGGCGGGCCGCCTGGTGCCCGGGGAGGGGAGCGCGGAGCTCGAGCGGGGCCTGCCGTGGAAGACCGACAAGAAGGGTCGGGTCCGGCGACCGCACTACGGGCTGGAGGGCGTCGACGACGTCGAGCTGAGAGAGCTCGTGCGCCGGGTGATCGACGAGAGCCTGCCGAGGCTGCTCGATCCCGTGCCCCGGGAGGCGCTCTTGACCTCCCGCGTCCTCGGCCTGGGCGAGGCCTTCCGGGACATCCACCTCCCCATCGACGACCGCGGCCGTGGAAGGGCCCGGCTCGTGTTCGAGGAGTTCTTCCAGTACCGGCTGGCGCTGTCGGCCCGCAGGACCGTGCGGCCCAAGGGCCTCTCCCACGCCATCTCCCACGAGCTGCTGGGGCAGCTCTGCGTACAGCACGGCATCGAGCTGGACGACGAGCAGGTCCGGGCCTTCGACGACGTGCGCCGCGACCTGAGGCGCCCGGTGGCGATGGTGCGCCTGCTCCAGGGCGACGTCGGCTCCGGCAAGGCGCTGGTGGCCCTGATGGCCGCCGTGGTGGTCGCCGAGGGCCGGTCCCAGGTCCTCTTCCTCGCCCCGGACGCCCTGGCGGCGGAGCACCGCTACATGTTCGCCGAGCCCCTGCTGCGCAGCATCGGGCTCGTGCCCCACCTGCTCGGGAAGGAGCCCAGCAAGGCCCAGCTCGATGCCCTGCGTCGCGGTGAGGCCCACCTGGTGTTCGCCAGCCACGAGCTGCTGCGAGGCGAGGGCGGTCTACCGGAGTTCAAGCGCCTGGGCCTCGTGGTGGCCGAGGAGCGAGAGGCCTTCGGCACGGTGTCGGTGGAGGACCTCGCCCAGAAGAAGCACCACGCCGACCTGCTGGTGGTCACCTCGGTTCCGATCCCCACCAGTCTCAGCTTCACGCTGTTCTCCAACTTCGATCTCACCGTGCTGCGCCCGACCGCCGAGCGGCGGGTCACCACCACGGTGGTCCAGCCCGACGCTCGGGAGGACGCCTTCGCCGCGGCCCGGGCGGCCCTGGAGCGCGGTCGCCAGGCCTACCTGGTCTTCCCCCTGAGTCGCGGCACCGACGTCGTCGATCGAGCTCGCGGTGCCAACCTGGCGGCCGCCCTGGCCAAGGAGGCCTTCGGCGGCGCCAGGGTCGCGCTCTACCACGGGGCCATGGGTCGGGAAGAGCGCATGCGCGTCTTCGAGGACTTCCGCCATCGCCGCATCGACGTGCTGCTGTCGACCACCTCCATCGAGGACGGACCGGAGGTCGACAACGCGACCTTCATGATGGTCGAGAACGCCGACCGCTTCGACCTGGTGCGGCTGCACAGGCTCCGGGGGCACGTCTCTCGCGGCCAGTACGCCGGAGAGTGCTTCCTCGTGCTCTCCAAGGAGCCGGACAGCGTGGGGGTGGGCGTCGTCGAGCTGGTCGCCGGGGAGGAGGACGGCTTCGCCATCGCCGAGCAGGACCGCCTGGCCCGGGGCGACGAGGCCCTGATCGGCGAGCGCATCGCCGACCTGCCGACCTTCCGCTGGGCGGACCCTGTCGCCGACCGCGAGCTGCTCATCCGGGCTCGACGGGCGGCCTTCGCGATCCTCGTCAAGGACCCCGAGCTGCGGCAGCGTTCCCACCGGGAGCTCGTCCGGGCGGTGCCCGGCCTCCCCGATCCGCCGGCCGGTGGGGAAGGGGGGCGCCGGCGCCGGAGGCGGCGCCGCAGAGGCTCACGGAGGTGAGGACCCTCCCGGCACCGACCAACGGGCAGCTCGTCAACCGTACCCGTGTCCGCGTGCTCTTCGGGGACACCGACGCGGCCGGCATCGTCTACCACGCCAACTACCTGCGCTGGTGTGAGCACGGTCGCGGGGAGTTCCTCCGCGAGGGGGGCTGCAGCCTGAAGGGGCTCATCGAAGAGGGCGTCATGACGCCGATCGTCGAAGCGCGGATCCGGTTCGTCACGCCGGCCCGGTACGACGACGTCCTCGAGGTCCGGACCTGGGTCGAGAAGATGCGATCGGCGTCGATCACCTTCGCCCACCACATGTCGATCGGAGATCGTCGGGTGGCCGTCGCCCGGGTCGAGGTCGCCTGTCTGGACAGCGACGGTCGGCCCGCGAGGATGCCTGGATCGCTCGAGGCCTTCCGCCCCCCGCCCTCGGGGGGATAGGACCTCTACAGTGCCCAACGCCTGCCGGAGCATCGAGGTCGACGTGCCGCCCCAGTGGCTGATGGCGGTGATCGTCGACTTCCACGGCTACCCCGACTTCCTGCCCGAGGTGCGCTCGACCCGGGTGTTGCGCACCGAGGAGGACGCCTGGGAGGTGGAGTTCGAGCTCCAGGTGATCCGGCCGGTCCGCTACGTGCTGCGACTGGAACGGCAGGGGGAGACGGGCCTGTCCTGGTCGCTGGTCTCGGGTCTCTTCCGCTCCAACGATGGGAGCTGGCAGCTCGAGGCGCTTGACGACGGCGCCCGGGTCCGGGCGACCTACACCATCGACGTGCAGCTCGGGGTGTTCATGCCCGGCAGCCTGGTCAACACCCTCGTGGGTCGGTCCCTGAACGAGATGCTCGAGGCCTTCAAGGCTCGGGCGGAGGCGTCTCGACCCGCTCCCTGAGGAAGCGCTCCAGGCGGCAGTTGATGTCCTCGGGCTGTTCGATGAGGGCGGCGTGGGTGGCCTGGGCGAGCACCATCAGCTCGGCGTCGGGAAGGGTGGCCGCCATCTTCCGCGAGGTCCACAGGGGGGTGAAGTCGTCTCTCTCGCCGGCGATGATCAGGGCCGGGCAGGTGACGTCGCCCAGGCGCGGGAAGAGGTCGTGGCAGTGGGCGCTCCACACCAGGCTGAGGAAGAGGTGTGGATCGAACTGGCCCAGGTGCTCCAGGTAGGGGGCGAAGTCGTCGCGCTGGCCGTAGTGGCGATCGAGCTGACCGGCGAACCGGGTGAAGGGGAAGGCCAGGGGACTGTTGACCAGGAACTGGACGACGTCGGTGAACAGCGCCCCGGTGTGGTTCGCGAGGCGCTGCACGACCCGGAAGACGTAGTAGGACATCGGTGAGTCCTGGAACGTGTCCAGGATCCGGCCGGCGGTGCCGAGGATCGGGACCACGGCCGCGACGTCGTCGGGCTGCTGCAGGGCTCGCTCCAGGATGACCTGGCAGCCCATGGAGTGACCCAGCAGCACGGCCGGCCCCAGGTCGAGCTGGGCGATCACGCTGCCCAGGTCCTCGGCGAAGGCCTCCATGCGGGTGTCGACGTCGCTCGCCCGGGCGGGGTGCTCCGATCGTCCGTGGCCCACGTAGTCCCAGGTCACGACGGTGTGGGTCTTCGAGAAGTGCTCGACGACGTACTTCCAGAAGAAGGTCGAGACGCCGAGTCCGTTGCAGCAGACGATCGCGGCTCCGTCGCCTGCCGCGTCCCAGCGGAGGCGGTAGCCCGAGGACCCGGTGAGGTTGCCGGAGCGGATCCTCTCTGTGTCCACCTGGCCGTCTCCAGCGGAAAAAGGCGCCCCACCACTAACGCCCGGGGTCAAGTGCGCCGATCTACGAGCATGTAGGGGGGGGCCACTCCCCACCCAGGAGGAATCGAATGGAATTCTTCAAGGGCATGAGCCGTTGGGTTCGTCCGTCCGCGGACGAGGTCGAGGAGATGCGGGAGGCCATGGAGGTCGAGCGCCAGCAGCGCCAGCAGGAGGCTGCGGAGCGTCGGACCTCCAAGCGGGTCTGTCTCGAGGCCGAGGTCACCGGGTTCTCCGAGAGCAACTTCTTCACGGGCTTCACCGAGGACATCTCCGAGGGTGGCATCTTCATCGCCACCCACTGCCCGCCCTTCGTGGGCACTCGGATCGAGGTCGCGATCAAGATCAGCGAACACGAGTCCATGGTCCTGGCCGGCGAGGTCGTGTGGCACCGGGGCCAGGGCGTGGAGCTGAGCGGCTGCGGGGTCCAGTTCAAGGACCTCAGTGAGGCCCAGGTCGACGCTCTGCGCACGCTGCTGGGGCGCCTCGATCGCGAGCCGCTGTTCTACGACCTCGACAACTAGCGGTGGTGATCGGGCGCCTCTGACCACCCCGAAGACCCCTGCGGGCACGCGGCCGCGGAGCGGCCCTGGGGGGAGCGCCCCAGGCGCGGGGGTAAGCTGCGGGGGTGCGGGGATCGCGCAGGAGCCTGATGCTCGTGGCGGTGGCAGTGGCCGCGGCCTGGCGTCTGTGGCTCTCCACTCGCTACGCCGGCTGGGAGGAGAGCGACTACGGCAACCTGGCGATGGTCCGTGGCGTGCTGGACGGTGGCTTCCTCCACTACGACATGAACCACCTGCCGCTCTACTACGCGGCCTCGGCGATGGTGATGGCCGTGGTCGGCGACGCCGTGGTGGCGGCCCGCCTGGTGGCCCTGGCGGCCGGTCTGGCGACGGTGGCCCTGGGGGTCTGGATCGCCGATCGCCTCCACGGCCGCCGGGTGGCCTGGACCGTGGCCCTCGTGCTCGTCGTGCAGCCGGAGCTGGCGCTCTACAGCGCCTCCAGCCTCCGGGAGCCCCTCTATGCGGCGCTGCTGCTGGGGTCTCTGGCCCTGGTGATCCGGGAGCGGCTACCGGGCGCTTCGGCGCTCGGTGGGCTGGCCTTCCTGACCCGCATGGACGCGCTGCTGGCCTGGTCACCCGCGCTGGCCCTGCACGCCATCGGTCGCCGTCCACAGCTTCGGCGGCTGCTGCTGGCTATCTCGCCCTTCGCCCTCGTGGTCCTGGCCTGGTCGGCCTACTGTCGGTTCGAGCACGGGACCTGGGCCTTCTGGGGCCACTCGGTCGCCGTGAACATCGAGACCGGTGGCGCCGAGGAGTCGGTGCCCCTCTCGCAGTGGGTGATCGGTGGCCTCGGCGTGAGCCTGCGTCTCCTCGTCGAGGTCCTGCCGAGCCGTCTGGGCTGGGGGGTGTGGGCCTGTGCCCTGGTCGGTCTCTTCGTCGGGCCATGGCGTCGTCACGACCCCCGCCGCACCCTGCGCGTGGGGGCTGCGGGGCTGCTCGGCTTCTGGCTCGGAGTGGGCTTCATCGCCCAGCACGACCCCGGGCACAACCTCTACTGGAAGTGGCTCCACGGCGTGCTGCCGTTGTTGGCGCTGGTGGCGGCGCCCGCGCTCTGGCGGATCGTCGATCGTCTCCGCGGTCTGCTGGGCGGGGCCGGGGCGACGGCGCTTGCCGTGCTGGTCCTGGGCCAGGCGTCCTACGCCATGGTGGGGGAGACCTTCCGCCAGCTCGAGGTCTCCCAGGAACTCTACGCCCCTCAGCTCGACCTGGCTCGCTGGATCGAGGAGGAGGTCCCCGAGGACCGGGTGCTCCTGGTGGACAACATTCCGGGCTGCTGGATCGATCGGCGCGAGCACCGGCGCCGTCTCTGGTCCTGGATGGACGTGGTGGAGGAGCTGAGGGATCCGGACACCGGCGCGGTCACGCCCTGGACATCCGACGACTTCTCCGCCTGGCTCGACCGCGAGCGCATCGCCTACGTGCTGTGGTTCCAGGAGGAGTGGACCCAGGCGCCCGTGGTGGCGCCCTGGCTGGAGGACCCCCGGGACCACGACCTGGGCGACAAGACCCTGCACCTGCTGCGCAGCGAGCCCGGCTACGGGTGGGTGTTCTACGAAGTGCGCAGACCGGTTATGGGCGCTGACCCCGAGGGGAAGTAGCTCAGCTGGGAGAGCGCCGCGTTCGCAACGCGGAGGTCGTGGGTTCAAGTCCCATCTTCTCCACCATGTCTCTTGGAAGAGGTTCTTGTTCAGGCAAGGGCCTCTTTCTTCTTCGAGCGTGAACCCACGACCTTGCAGCGTCGGGCTGCGCCCTCCTCGCTTTACGGCCTACGGGGACTAAGGCCTGCGGCTCGCAGTGCTCGCCACATGCCTAAGTCCCCGTACGGCCTCAGGGTTCAAGTCCCATCTTCTCCACCATGTCTCTTGGAGGAGGTCTTTGGTTTTCCAGAGACCTCTTCCTTCTTCGGGAGGAACCCACGACCTTGCAGCGTCGGGCTGCGCCCTCCTC
>CAZCVP010000141.1:4459-21610 GCA_964501915.1 uncultured Enterobacterales bacterium | reverse complement strand
CGACAGGGGCGGAAGGGGTCCGCGCAACGGCTTGCCAATCGTGCCGAGGTCATCTTAGTGGGCAGCCCACTGGATGGACTTGATGTCGATGCCTTCCCGCACCATCTCGTAGAGCGGGCTCATCTCGCGGAGGGCTCGGATCTTGTCGACGACCAGGGCGGCCACGTAGTCGATCTCCTCGTCCGTGTTGAAGCGGCCGAGACCGAAGCGGATCGAGGTGTGGGCGAGCTCTTCTTCGACGCCGAGGGCCCGCAGCACGTAGGAGGGCTCGAGGCTGGCGGAGGTGCAGGCGGACCCGGAGGAGACCGCCACGTCCTTGATCGCCATCATGATCGCCTCGCCCTCGCAGAAGGCGAAGGAGACGTTGAGGTTGTTGGGCAGCCGCCGCTCGTGGTCCCCGTTGAGGTAGACGTGGTCCAGGCCTTCCTGGATCGCCGCCCACAGGCGGTCCCGCTGGGCGCGGGTGTGCACGATCTCGCCGTTGCTCAGCGCCGCCAGCGCCAGCTCGGCGGCCTGGCCGAAGCCGACGATCTGGTGGGTGGCGAGGGTGCCCGAGCGCATGCCCCGCTCGTGGCCACCGCCGTGGATGAGCGGCTCGATGCGGATGCGCGGTCGGCCGCGGCGCACATAGAGCGCCCCGATGCCCTTGGGGCCGTACATCTTGTGGGCCGACAGGGACATCAGGTCGACGTTCATCTTCGCGACGTCGATCGGGATCTTGCCCAGCCCCTGGACGGCATCGCAGTGGAAGATGACGCCGCGCTCGCGGCACAGGGCGCCGATCTCGGCGATGGGCTGGATGGTGCCGATCTCGTTGTTGGCGAGCATCACGCTCACCAGGGAGGTGTCGTCGCGCAGCGCGGCCCGGACGTCGGCCACGTCCACCACCCCGCTGGGGCCGACGCCGACGAAGGTGACGTCGTAGCCCTCCTTCTCGAGCACGTGGCAGGCATCCAGCACCGCCTTGTGCTCGATGACCGTGGTGACGATGTGCTTGCCCTTGCGCTGGTTGTACCGGGCACCGCCGATGAGGGCGAGGTTGTCGGACTCGGTCGCCCCCGAGGTCCAGACGATCTCCTTGGCGCTGGCGCCGATGAGCTGCGCCACCTGCTCCCGGGCCTTGCCCACCGCCTGCTCGGCCTGCCACCCGAAGGGATGGTTCCGGCTGGCCGGGTTGCCGAACACGGTGGTCAGGTAGGGCATCATCGCCTCCAACACCGCCGGGTCGATGGGCGTGGTGGCGTGGTTGTCGAGGTAGATGGGCAGGTTCACCGACACGGGTGGTGCTCCGGGTTCAGAGGGCTTCCTGGACCGCGGCGACCATCTCGGGCACCGCGACGCCCTCGTGAGGGGTCTCGTCACAGCTCGGACAGACGCTCCGCTGGGTCAGCGGATCGCAGACACGGCAGCCGTCGAGGTACATCAGGGACTGGCGCAGGTCGCTCTCGAGCGCCGTGAGGCGGGCGATGGCGGCGCGGGTCTCCACCACCTTGGCCGCGTAGAACTCCCGCAGCCTGGACATGCTGGCCGGTCCGCTGTCCTGGGACTGGAGGTCCTTGAGGAAGGTGGCGATCTCCTGGAGGGAGAAACCGAGCTCCTGGAGACGCTCGATCCACCGAATGCGGAGGATGGCCTGCTCCGTGTAGAGCCGGAAGCCCCCCTTGGTCCGGCGGTCCGGGAGCAGCAGACCGAGCTCCTCGTAGAAGTGCAGCGTGCGCGTGGTCTTGCCCGTTCGACGCGCGAGCTCGCCGACCTTCAGGGCCTGGGTTCCGGACGCTTCCTGCGTCATCGATCTCAAAACCTCACGTTCACGTCAGGGTAAGCCAAGGGCTACCTGTAATCTTACGCGCACGGGAGGTTCTGGCAAGTCCAAAAGACGCGCTCAGCGCAATTGGCGCCACCACATGTCGAGGAAGAACAGGGTCCAGAGGCCCGGTCCATGGTCCGCCTGGCCGCGCGCGTGCTGCCTGGCCAGGGTCCGGATGGCGTCGGGCTGGAACAGCCCCATCGGGTCCTGGCAGACCGACTCCGTCCGGTCCCACAAGAAGCCTTCGCCCTCCCCGCGCAGCCAGTCTCCGAGGGGGTAGGGCATGGACCGCTTGGGCCGCCACACGAGCTGGGGTGGCACCGTGCTCTCGACCAGCCCCCGCAGCGGCCACTTGCCGTACCAGCGCCCGCGCCGACGCTTGATCTTCGCGGTGGAGGGCCAGGAGGCGCACAGGGCCACGACGTCCTCGTCCAGCAGGGGCAGCCGCACCAGCACACCCGCCAGAGCCGAGGTGCGATCGACGCGGGGGAGTCCGTCTTCGGCCAGCCAGCCGCGGAAGTAGACGTGGAGGATGGTGTTGATCGGGTCCGACTGGACCTCGTTGTAGAGCGGCTCCAGCATCATCTTGCGCATGCCTGGCCGCACGTGGGCCGGGTCGCGCAGCAGCGCCATGCGGGCGTCGATGCCGAAGACGCGGGAGCCGCCGATCAGGCGAGCCAGCCCGTAGCTCCCCGGCGATGCCACAGCCCCGCGACGGCCCACCGCCGCGACCAGTCGCCCGAGGGCCGCGCGCCCCGGCCCCGGCAGGTGGGCCGCCACCCGGGCCGCCCGCACCTCCTGCATCATGCGAGCGGCGGTGCGCCCCCCCAGGACCTCGTCGGCGCCCTCGCCCGAGAGCGTGACCCTGACCTCCTCGGCCGCGCGACGCATCAGCAGGGTCTGGAGCACCGCGGCCGGGCTGGGGACGGGCTGGCTCAGCGCCCCCACGGTGTGTTCCAGGGCCCCCATGAAGTCCTCCCGACCCACGCGCACGGTGTGGTGCCGGGTGCCGAAGAGCTTGGCGACCCTGCCCGCGACCGCCGCCTCGTCGACGCCGCCGTCGGCGAAGGAGACGTTGAAGGTGCGCAGGTCGGCCCCCCGCCGGTCCGCCAGCGCCACGAGCGCCGAGGAGGTGACCCCGCCCGAGAGCAGCACCCCGAGGGGCTCGCCCGGCACGATGGCCCGGTCCACGGCCCGCGCCAGGGCGGACTCCAGCGCCTCGGCCGCCTCGTCCTCCGGCGGTGCCTCGGCCCCCACCGCGCAGTAGCCGGGCGCCCACCAGCGGAGCTGCCGCACCCCGGTGGCGTCGATGCGGGCCATCTGCCCCGGGGGGAGCTGCTGCACGTCCCTCAGGAGCGTGCGTGGGGCGTGGGTGTAGCGGAAGGAGAGGTACTCGGCGAGCTCCTCGTGGGCGACGTCCCGCGAGACCCAGGGCAGGGTCAGCAGCGCCCGCAGCTCGGAGGCGAAGGCCAGCCGACCGCGCCTCCAGGCGTAGAACAGCGGCTTGACCCCGGCCTTGTCCCGCACGAGGTGCAGCACCCGATCGCGGGTGTTCCAGACCGCGAGGGCATAGGTCCCGGAGAACCGAGCCACGGCATCGGACCCGAACGCCTCCCAGGCGGCCAGGGCGAGGTCGGCCTCGGTGGTGGCCTCGCGCTCGACGCCGCGGCTGAGCACCTCCTGCTCCAGAGCGGGCGTGGAGAGCCGGCCGTGCAGCATCAGCAGGTGGGCGGGATCGGTGGCGTGGCCGCGCCGGAAGGCCGGCGTGACGGCGAAGCGGCGCTGGGCGAGGGCGGCCGGACCCTTGAGCCAGATGCTCTCCTCGTCGGGACCCGTGTGGGCCACAGCCGCAGACATGCGGTGGATGGCCTCCGACTCGGGAGGGTCGCCCCGAAAGTGGATGAGGCCTGCGAGTCCGCCCACGCATCACTCCTGGGAGAGGCCTAACGTGCGCGGAGTGCGATAGGGGGAGGCCATGTGGCTCCTCACCTGGCTCGGGTGTTCCTGCGGTGCGCCCACGGTGGGCCCCGAGATGCCCGACGTGGTCCTCGTGGTCGTGGACACCCTGCGGGCCGACCGCATGAGCTGGACCGGCTACGAGCGGCCGACCACACCGCACCTCGACGCCCTGACCTCCGAGGCCACCTGGTTCTCCCGGGCCTATGCCTCCTCGTCGTGGACCCTGGCCTCCACCGCGACGCTGCTCACGGGGCTGCAGCCCTGGGAGCACCGGGCGGTCCACGACTACCGGGACCCCGACCTCTTCGGCAGCCTCACGCCGGACATCGAGACCCTCGCCGAGCGCTTCAAGGCCCGGGGCTACCGCACCGGTGCCGTGATCAACAACGCCTTCCTGGCCCCCGAGTTCGGCCTCAACCAGGGCTTCGATCTCTACGACTACGAAGGCGCCCACCTCCAGGACCACCGCACCGCCGCCGAGAGCTTCCGCGCCGGACTGGACTGGCTGGCCCAGGACGACACCCCCGCGTTCCTCGTGCTCCACGTGATGGAGCCCCACGCCGACTACCAGGTCGCCGCTCCCTTCGCCGGCACCTTCACGGCCGGCATGCCTCGCAAGCGGGAGGTGCCCCTCGGCGAGGACCTCATCAGCCGGATGATCATGGCCGAGGTCGTGCCACCGGACCCGGACAAGGCCTTCATCTCGGCCGCCTACGACGAGGAGATCCTCCAGACCGACGCCGCCATCTCAGACCTGGTCACGGGCCTGAGGGCGCGTCCCGAGTGGCCCCACACCGTCCTGGCGATGACCTCCGATCACGGCGAGGAGTTCTGGGAGTTCGGCCGCTACGAGCACGGCCACTCGCTGCGCTCGGTCGTGACCCAGGTCCCGCTGCTGCTGCGGGCTCCCGGTGTGACCCCGGGACGCAACGACACGGTCGTCGGCCACACCGACCTCGTCCAGGCGCTGGAGCACCGTGCCGGGCCCCTGATGGAGGCCGCCACCTCGGGCGAGACCGTCGCCGATCGCGCCGTGGCGATGGAGGACATCCTCTACGGTCCCCAGGAGCTGGGCCTGGTCACCGACAGCCACCGCCTCTCCATCTACTTCCCGCCGGACGGCGGCCAGAAGATCGCCACCCTGTGGGCCGTGGACGAGCGCGGCTGGGAGGGGGAGGACCTCTCCCAGGACCCGGCCAACCGCGGCCTGGCCATCGAGCACGCCCGGCGCCTGGAGGGCCTGCGGGGCAACCTGGACCCCACGCCGGCCTCGGACACCGTGGCCATTCCCGGTCCGGAGACCATCGAGAAGCTCCGAGCCCTGGGGTACATCGAGTGATCGGCTGGCTCGCCCTCTCGCTGGTCGCCTCGCCGGCCTGCCGCACCACGACGGTGGAGGTCCAGGTCTACGTCCAGGGTGTGGAGGGGGACCCGCTGGACACGGCGACGCAGCCCCCCGACGACACGAGCGCGACCACCGACACCGCCCCCCCACGGGCGCCGACGCAGGGCGTGCTGGCGGTGGACCGCGACGGAGGCACCGCCTCGGTCAGCTTCAACCCGGCGGGTGTGTTCGACGGGACCGCCGAGTGGAGCCTGCCCGACCTCGACGGCCGGCCCGTCTGGCTGGCGGACCTCGACGGCGACAGCCTGGACGATCTCTGGGTCCGCGGGGTCGAGGAGAAGACGCTCACGGTCTGGCTCCAGCAGTCCGAGGGCGGCTTCGCCGAGACCCCGGCCTGGGACGGGTTCACGAACATCTCCGAGGTCCGCGAGGTCGTGGGCGGCGACTTCGACGGCGACGGCCTCGGTGACCTCGCCGCCTGGGTCGAGGAGAGCCACCTCGTCCACGTCTGGCCGGGGACCGGCGTGGCGGTGGACCTGGGCGACATCACCGACTCCTCGCTCTCCGAGGTCTTCGACGGCCGGTGGGCGGTGGCCGACGTCGACGCCGACGGTCGGGACGACCTGGTGCGCATCGGCGACGACCAGGTCGCCGCCTGGCGCTCGGAGGGGCTCCGCTTCGCCCGCGACGCCGACCCCACGGCCACCCTGGACACCTCCGTCGACCTGCTCCTGGAGGCGGACGGCCTCTTCGGGGCCGACCTCGCCCGAGCCACCGGAGGCGTGCTGGAGATCCGGCTCGCCGGTGCCGAGGGCTGGGGCACCGAGCCCGACCACGCGGCCATCGACGTCGATGGCGAGCTGCTGGCGGGCCTTCTCGGCCCTATTTGATCGTCAGCTCGAGCCAGATCTCGTCGACGCCGACCACTTCGACCGCCTCCAGGGGCGCCGCCTCCGTGAGGCCGCTGCGGCCCATCACCACCGACCAGACGGTCCGGTCGGGCTCGGCCGCCATCCGGGAGAGGAAGGCGTCGAAGCCCGGATCGGCCTCGGCGTCGATGACCGGGAAGGTCCCCGTGTCCTCCACGTCGTAGGGCCCCAGGTCCTGGCCGAGGGTCTGCTCCCAGGTGGCCAGGTCGCCGTCGCCGTCGTAGCCCAGGAACAGCCGGAAGGGGCGCTCCCGGGACTCGAAGCACACGACATAGGGCCGGTCCAGCTCGGAGACCACCTCCTGGTCGGCGACGAGGCGATAGTCGACGTGGATGCCGACCCAGCCCACGCCCTCGGTGCAGTCCGCGTTCGGATCGGGGTCGACCACCGGCTCCGAACAGGCCACCAGCGCCACGCCGAGCAGCCCTGCGATCCGCCGCACTACTCCTCGCCCGCGACCACTTGGGGCTCTTCGCCGACATCGGCGAGGTCCGGCTCGACCTCCACAGGCGGCTCCGCGACCTCCTGCGGCGTCTCCTCCGCGACCTCGGCCTCCACCGGCTCGGCCTCCTTGGCGCTCCGCCGCCGGCGCCGACGACCCCAGCGGGGATCGGGCTCGTTGGACTCGGGCACCGGGAACGGCTCGTCCCGCTCCGCGGTCCAGCTCTCGCGAAGCTCCCGGAGCGCACGGTCCCAGCGGGCGAGCATCGGCGGGATGGCGAAGGGCACGGGCAGGCAGCCCGAGGTCTCGGTGACCGCGGCGATGGCCGCGTTCCGATCGATGGGCTTCAGCGTGTAGACGCCGATCGCCGGGCCGTGCTTGTCCAGGTGCACGCAGATGACGGCCCGGACGTGCTGGAGCAGGCTGTGGAAGGCCAGCGGCTGGAAGCGCTCCACCGGCCAGGCCGAGCCATCGCCGTGGCCGGTGAGCAGGAAGAGGGCGTCCTCGGCGTCGGGGCTCAGCGGAGCGCCGTCGTCGGTGACGAGGAAGCCGTCGACGAGGTCGTCGGAGACGAGCCGGCCCAGCTCGGCGGGGTCGGTGACCTCGGCCCGCCAGCGCTGACAGGGATCGACCCGCCGGCCTCCGGAGCGGGCGGCCCACCACCAGTCCTCGGTGTCGACATAGTCGGGGATCCGGGCCAGCTCTCCCTCTTCCTTGAAGGCCACGAGGCGAGCTTCGGGGAAGAGCGCCTTGAGCAGCAAGCCCACGTCGACGCGGCAGCAGGTGAGCCCCCGGGTGGCGTCTCGGGCCGAGTCGTCGGTGAACACGGCCCCGGAGAGCACCAGCCGCGTGATCTGCTGGACGCCCTGCTCCTCCCAGCCCGCGATCCAGCGCTCGCGCCCCCGGCAGAGGCGTCCCGGGTTGTCGGGGGAGAAGGAGGTCGTGGACCAGCCGACGGCGCGGATCATGTCGCGGCGCCTATCGCAGCATGCCAGGGACGCCAAGGTGGGCTACTCGCCGCTCCTCCCAGAGGCCTCCGATGAGCCAGGACTCCTTCTTCATCACCACGCCCATCTACTACGTGAACGGCGAGCCCCACCTGGGCCATGCCTACACCACCGTCGCCGCCGACGCCGTGGCTCGCTGGCAGCGCCTCAGGGGGCGCCAGGTGTTCTTCCTCACCGGCACCGACGAGCACGGCCAGAAGGTCTACCAGAGCGCCCTCGCCCGGGGCCTGACACCGCAGCAGCACTGCGACGAGCTCTCCGTGCCCTTCCGCGAGCTCTTCGACCGCCTGCTCTGCACCTACGACGACTTCATCCGCACGACCGAGCCCCGCCACACCCTCGTCGTCCAGCGCATCCTCCAGTCGCTGTACGACCGGGGGGAGATCTACAAGGACGCCTACGAGGGCTGGTACTCCACCGGTGCCGAGCGCTTCTGGACCGAGGAGGAGCTCGTGGACGGCAAGTGCCCGGACACGGGCCTGCCCGTCGAGTGGCTCGCCGAGGAGAACTACTACTTCCGCATGGGCAAGTACGCGGATCGCTTCCGCCAGTGGATCGAGGATCACCCCGGCTTCATCAAGCCGGTGGCCCGCCGCAACGAGGTCCTGGGGCTGCTGCGCAAGGAGGTCGGAGACCTCTGCATCACCCGCCCCATCACCCGGCTGCCCTGGGGCATCCCGATCCCCTGGGACGACGGGTTCGTGACGTACGTGTGGTTCGACGCCCTGATCAACTACATCTCCGCCCCGGGCTACCGGTCCGAGGACCCGGCGCTCGAGGCCCGCTTCGCCGAGCTGTGGCCCGCGGACTACCACCTCGTCGGCAAGGACATCCTGACCACCCACTCGCTGTACTGGTCGACGATGCTCTTCGCGATGGGCCTGGAGCCGGCGGACTGCCTCTACGCCCACGGCTGGTGGACGGCCGGTGGGCGCAAGATGAGCAAGTCCTATGGCAACGCCATCGATCCCCACCTGCTGGTGGAGGCCTATGGCGTCGACGCCACCCGCTACTTCTTCCTGCGCGAGATCGCCTTCGGAGCCGACGGCGACTTCAGCCACGAGGGCTTCCTGCTCCGCTACAACGCCGAGCTGGCCAACGACCTCGGCAACCTCGCCCATCGCACCCTGTCGATGACCGGCAAGTGGCTCGGCGGCACCGTGCCGCCCCTCGGTGAGCTGGGCGACGACGACCGGGCCCTGGAGACCCTCGCCGCCGACGTGGTCCAGCGCTTCGACGTGGCCGTCGGCGAGCTGCGCTTCAAGGACGCCCTCGGCGCCTGCCTGGAGCTGGCCGCGGCCGGCAACAAGTACGTCGACACCCAGGAGCCCTGGACCCTGAACCGCACGGGCGACCACGCTCGTCTGGGCACCGTGATGCGGCTGGTGCTGGAGCTGTGCCGGGTCGCCGGGACGCTGCTGAGCTGCGTCTGCCCGACCAAGGGACCCGACCTGCTGGGCCGGCTCGGCGTGGGCGACCCCGACCTGTCGGGCGACGGGCTCACCGTCCTGGCCCGCCTGGACCAGCTCACCGAGGGCGGCCCCCTGGAGCTGGGCCAGCCCCTCTTCCCCCGCCTCTCAGAGCTGCCGGCCGCCGTCGTCGCCTCCCAGGCCGTGGCGCCGCCGGCCGAGGAGGAGCCGAAGAAGACCGCACGGGAGCCGATCGAGACCAAGCCCGCGATCACCTTCGACGACTTCACGAAGCTGGACCTCCGGGCCGGCCGCGTCGTCACGGCCGAAGGCCACCCCAACGCGGACCGGCTGCTGGTCCTGACCGTTGACGTCGGCGAGGAGCAGCCGCGGACCGTCGTGGCGGGCATCGCCGACCGCTTCTCCCCCCAGGACCTCGTCGGCCGAGCGGTCGTGGTGGTCTGCAACCTCGAGCCGGTGAAGCTCCGAGGCGTGGTCTCCCAGGGCGTGATCCTGGCCGCAGGAGGCAAGAAGGTCGTCGACCTGGTCGCTCTGCCCGCCGGGATCGAGCCGGGCACCGTGGTGCGCTGAGCCGCGTCGACGTCCAGCGAATCCGTACCGACCCGGCCGCCGCCCAATTACAGTGTCACAGGACATGCGCGGGCCGCGTATACTCCCCGCGAATCGTCTCTCTGCACTCCCGGCCCCAAGGACGGAGGTCTACATGTACCGCCACATCCACCTGCTCGCGGCTCTCGGCCTGCTCACGGTCGCCTGCAGCGACTACGAGATCATCCAGGATCCCGACGCCCGTGCCGAGCTGGAAGACAACGCCAAGCCGGACATCGAGGTCAACCCGCTGGAGATCGACTTCCTGCAGCTCGAGGTCGGCACCGGCGCCGAGCAGACGGCCGTGGTGACCATCTCCAACGTCGGCGAAGGCGACCTCCACATCCTCGACCTGCTCCTGGACGACCCCACCGCTCCCTTCGACATCGGCGCCATCGGCTCGGTCCTGGTGCCACCCGAGCAGAGCACCCAGTTCACGGTCACCTATGCGCCGGAGACCTCCGCGGTCGACACCGCCAAGGTGCTGATCGACTCCGACGACGAAGACGAGCCCACCGTGGCGGTGAGCCTGCTCGGCGAGGGCATCGCCCCCGTGATCGACGTCGACCCCGTCGACTACGACTTCGGCACCCTCTACATCGGCTGCGACAACGTCCAGCCGGTCACCATCTCCAACATCGGCAACGCCGATCTCTTCGTCGACTCCTTCGACTACAACACCGGCTCCACCGACCTGCTCTTCGACGCCAGCGAGGACCTCAACGGACCGCTGCCCTGGAAGGTCGTGCCCGGCGCCGCCTACCAGGTCTGGGTCGAGTACGCCCCGATCGACGAGTACCAGGACGTCGGCTACCTCACCGTCAACAGCTCCGACCCCTTCAGCCCCACGGTGCTCGCCCAGCAGGCCGGCGGCGGTGAGCTCTACGGCGAGAACACCGACGTCTACGAGCAGCCCATCGAGGGCCAGACCGACATCATGTTCTCCATGGACTGGTCGTGCTCGATGTACGACAACATCAGCAACGTCCTGACCAACTTCGACGACTTCATCAACGCCCTGGCCAAGATGGACGCCGACTACCACGTCACCGGCGTGACGGCGGACAACGGCTGCGTCTACAACGGCGGCCCGACCTACATCGACACCAGCTACAGCGAGGACCAGCAGAAGAGCATCTTCTCCGACATGGTCAACAAGGGTGGCTACGGGGCCAACACCGAGCGCCTCTTCTCCGTGTTCGAGGCGGCCCTGAAGAACGGCGGCGAAGGCGACGCCGGCTGCAACAGCGGCTTCTACCGCGAAGACGCCACCCTGAACCTGGCGGCGGTCTCCGACGAGCCCGAGCAGAGCCTCAACGGCTACGCCTACTACGTCTCGCTCTTCCAGAGCCTCAAGGACGACACGGACGACCTCGTCATCCACGCCATCGCCGGCGACTACCCGTCCGGCTGCGGCGGTGGCGGCGGCGGCGCCGACTACGGCGCCGGCTACTACGAGGCCGCCATGGCCACGGGTGGCACCTTCCTCAGCATCTGCGCCACCGACTTCGGCTCCCACCTCGAGACCCTCGCCGAGGGCTCCGCCCAGGCCCTGAACTCCTTCGGCCTCAGCGACACCCCGGTGCCCGAGACCATCGTCGTCAAGATCGACGGCATCACCACCACGGTCGGCTGGTCCTTCAACGCCACCGACAACGCGGTGGAGTTCGAGTCCGACTACGTGCCCGAGGGTGGCTCCACCATCGAGATCAACTACGCCGTCAAGGGCGGCTGCGAGGGATAGCAGCCCCAGCTCCCTTCCCCCCGGTGGGCGAAGGGAGCCAGGTCGATCGCCGCTCCAAGAGGCCGCCGGGCGTCTTCGTTGGGGCCGATCACACAGAACTTGACACTTCGCAGGGCTCCTTCGGACGCCTCTGATGCCCACGCAACAACTCCCGAGTTTGGTGGGGTGGACGCACGGATGCACCGGCCGTCCCAGGAGCAGACATGAAGCAGTCCTTCAGGACCCTCGGCCTCGGCGGCCTCGTGACCGCCTTCGCCCTCACCGCCGGGCTGGCCCTCGCCGCCCCCGGCAACGGCTTCGGCCAGCCCCCCCGCGACCGGGCCCAGCGACTGGCCCAGGAGCTGGAGCTGACCGAGGAGCAGGAGGAGGTCTTCGACCGGGTCCACGAGGGCCTCGAAGCCCTGCGAGAGGGCAACCGCGAGAGGATGCAGGAGCTCGCCGAGGCCATGGAGGCCGAGCTGGAGGTCGACGCGCCCGACGCCCGCAAGGTGCACCGGCTCATCGACGAGCGCCTGGAGGTCCAGGGCGTCATGGTCCACGCCCGGATGGACGGCATGCTGGAGATCCGCTCGGTGCTCACGCCGGAACAGCGGGCCGAGTTCGACGAGCTGATGGAGCGTCGCCGCTCCCACCGCCACAAGGCGCGGGGGCGCCAGGGACCGCAGGGGGGGCCCCCCGGGCAGCGTTAGGCTCCCGGCATGGGTGCAGATCGAACACTGCTCGTCGTCGACGACGACGAGCGCCTCCGCGACCTGTTGAGCGAGTACCTGACCGGTCGCGGCCACGCCGTGGTCACGGCCCCCGACGGCCGCACCGGCCTGGAGCGGCTGCGCGGCGGCGGCATCGACCTCGTCGTGCTCGACGTGGTGATGCCCGACCTCGACGGCTTCGAGGTCTGTCGCCGGATCCGCAGCTTCTCCCAGGTCCCGGTGATCATGCTCACCGCTCGCGGGGACGAGCTGGACCGGATCGTGGGCCTGGAGATCGGCGCCGACGACTACCTGCCCAAGCCCTTCAACCCCCGCGAGCTGCTGGCCCGCATCCAGGCCGTGCTGCGCCGCAGCGAGGCCACGCCGGACCCGGGGGCACCGCTGCGGGCCGGTCCCCTCACCGTCGACGTCGATCGCCGGCTCGCGGTCCTGGAGGGGGAGAGCCTGCAGCTCACCACCACGGAGTTCGAGATCCTGCGCACCCTGGTGGCGAACGCCGGACGTGTCATCCCGCGAGAGCGCCTCATGGAGCTGGCGCGGGGCGAGGAGTGGGCGGCCTTCGAGCGCAGCGTCGACGTGCACGTCAGCCACCTCCGTCGCAAGCTGGGCGACGACCCCCGCCAGCCGGTGTTCATCAAGACCGTGCGCGGCGTCGGCTACACGATGCCTCGGGATCCTGGTTGAGGCTGCGCTGGCGCCTGGCGCTGCTGGTGGTGCTCACCGCGGCGATCACCGTGCTCCTGTCGTGGACCGCCGTCCAGCGTGCCGGCCTGCGACCGCTGGAGCAGGACCTGATGCGCCAGCACGCCCGCTCGTCGATGAGGCTCGCCAACCGCATCGAGGCCGGAGCCGACCCGGTGCGGCTCTCCGAAGACCACGGGGTCGACATCAAGGTGCGCCCCGGGCCGCCGGTCGAAGGCAAGCGACGGCGCGGGTGGAAGCCCAAGCAGGCGGCTGGCCGCAAGATGTGGGTCCGCGGGGGACCGGAGCCCGCCGTCGCCATCGGCACCCGGGCGGGCTGGGTGATGATCTCCCGGGAGGTGGACCTGGCCGGCCCCAGTCGCCGCGTCGCTCTGTGGCTCGGCCTGCTGCTGGTCGCCGTCGCCGTGCTGGCGATCTGGAGCTCGGGGGTGGCGACCCGGCCGCTCGACGACACCCGCCAGGCGATGGAGCGCATGTCGGCGGGCGACCTCAGCCACCGGCTGGGCGAGGGGGGGCCACCGGAGCTGCGGCAGGCCGCCGGCGCCTTCAACGCGATGGCCGACCGCGTCCAGGGCATGCTGCGCACCCAGCAGGAGCTGATGGCCGGCATCAGCCACGAGCTGCGCACGCCCCTGGCACGGCTGCGCCTGGAGGCGGAGCTGCTGCGGGACCGCGGGCTGCCGGAGAAGCGGGTGCTGGCCATGGAGGGTGACCTCGCCGAGCTGGACGGCCTGGTCGGGGACCTGCTGGAGATCTCGCGGCTGGAGCTGGGCACCGGGCTCGGTGCCCTGGAGGACGTGGACCTGGCGGCCCTGGCGGCGGAGGCGGTGCGGCGCTGGCCGACACCCGACCACCCGGTCACGGTCCGGGCGAGGCCGCTCCGGTGCGGGGCGACCCGAAGCGGCTGCTGCGCGTCCTGGGCAACCTGATCCAGAACGCCGGCAAGTACGCGCCGGCCGGCACGCCGATCACCGTCGTCCTCGAGGGCACGGGCCTCCGGGTCCAGGACCAGGGAGGCGGTGTGCCCCCCGGTGAGCTCGAGCGCCTCTTCACCCCCTTCTACCGGGGCTCCAAGTCCAGCACCCACCAGGGCAAGGGCCTGGGGCTGGGGCTGATGCTGGTGCGCCAGGTCGTCGAGGCCCACGGAGGGAGGGTCGAGGCGCGGAACCGGGAGGGGGGTGGGCTGGAGATCGGGGTGTGGTTGCCGCCGAGCTGAGGGCTCCGGGTCCCAGGGGGAGCAGGGGTCGACCGGCCTCGCGGCCGCTCCCGTTCCATCGCCGATCGACCGGTCCAGCGCACACGGCCCGTCGACCCCTCCCCCACCTCGGCATCCCCTCGGTGGCTCACCGGACGCAGCGACACTCCCCCTCGAGAGAGACGCCCACCTCGCGACCACTCGGCGGGTGGAGGCCCGCTCACCCCCCGCCGACCCGCTCCACCGCCTCCACCAGGCTCAGCACGTGCTGCTCCCCGGCGAAGAGATCCCGCAGCACCACCTGCCCCGCCGCGACCTCGTCGGGCCCGATGACGACCGCGTAGCGCACCCCCAGCCGGTGGATGCGCTTGAGCTGCTTGCCCAGCTTGCCCCGGGCCCCGAGGGTGACCTGGGCGTTGACCCCGGCGGCGCGGAAGGCCGTGGTGGCCGCCATGCTCGCCCCCAGCAGCTCCTCGGAGAACACCGTCACGAAGACCTCGGTGCGGGTCTGGACCTCGGGCAGCATGCCCAGCTCCTCCATCACCACCAGGATGCGCTCCAGGCCGACGCTGATGCCGACCGCCGGCACCTGCTGCTTGCCGAACATGCCGATCAGGCCGTCGTAGCGACCGCCGCCGCCGATCGAGCCGATCTTGGGCTCGGTGACGACCGCCTCGAACACCGGACCAGTGTAGTAGTCCAGGCCACGGGCCAGGGTGGGGTCATAGACGAGTCGCGAGGGCTCCACGCCCAGCGCCACGGCGTGGGCGTGGACCTCGCGCAGCTCGGCGGCCGCGATGGGCTCGTGCATGCTGTTGCGCTCCAGCGCCTCCTCGCCGCGACCGGCGAGGAAGGCCCGGATGAGGTCGCAGCCCTCGTCGTCGAAGTCGAGCTGGTCCCGCAGCATCTGCAGCACCGCGTCGAGCCCCAGCTTGTCGAGCTTGTCGACCACCGTGAGCAGCGCGGCCTCCTGGTCCAGGGCCCCCACCAGCGCCGCCATCGACCACAGCAGCTTGCGGTGGTTGAGCCGGATGGTGAAGTCGGTGAAGCCCAGCTCCACCAGGCAGTCGTGGAAGACCGCCACACACTCGGCGTCGGCCACGAGGCTGGTGCTGCCGACCGTGTCGACGTCGCACTGGTAGAACTCCCGGAAGCGCCCGCGCTGGGGCCGGTCGGCCCGCCACACCGGCTGCATCTGGTACCGCTTGAACGGCAGCGGGACCTCCGGGTGCATCGCCACCACCCGCGCCAGGGGCACCGTGAGGTCGTAGCGCAGCGCCAGGTCGACCTCGCCCCGCTGACCACCCTGCCCGCGCTTCAGGATCCGGTAGATGAGCTTCTCTCCCTCGTCGCCGTACTTGCCCATCAGGGTCTCGATGCGCTCGAAGGCCGGGGTCTCCAGGGGCTCGAAGCCGTAGCGGGTGAAGACCCTGCGCACCGTGTCCATCACCTGGTTGCGCCGGTGCATGGCCGCTGGGAGGTGATCGCGTGCGCCCTTGGCGAGGTGGACCTTCATGGGGACTCCTGGGCAGCGACGGCCTCTAACCCGACCGCTGCGTGGCCTCGCCGCACCTCGTCTCCGCCCGACGCGGACCCCTGTCAGGTGCATCGGCAGCGGCAGGGCAATAGGCCACTCGTGCGAGTCTTCGTGGGTCATTCCACGGACACGACCGGGAGCGAACCGATCCCGGTGCAGCGGGTCAGACCCGCTCGTAGGATGAGGAGAAGGTTCGGTGAGCTGGCACTACACGAGAGAGTCGGGCGAAGAAGGCGGCATCCTGACCAACGACGGAGAGGCCGAAGGCCTCTCCCTCCCGGAGCTGCTGGACCACGAAGCGCCCGCCCTGAAGGCGGCCCTGGAGGTCGGCTCCGCCCTGGCGGACATCCTCACGATCGCCGAGGAAGACGAAGCCCTGCACGGCGACATCAAGCCCGGCCACGTGAGGATCGACGCGACGGGCTCGGTCTCCATCGACGGCTACGGCGAGGCCCGCCGGGTCACCCGGGCCCCCGAAGGCAAGCCCACCGGGCACCACACCGACGTCTACGGCCTCGGCGTCGTGCTGCACTCCCTGCTCAGCCCCGAGCCCCTGGGACGCCTCGCCCGCGACCCGGACGCCCACGACGAGGAGGTCGTCGATCGGGTCCTGGAGATGGACTTCAGCGCCGTCGAGGGCCGCAAGTGGGTCGAGGAGGTCCGCCGCTTCCTGTGCACCATCCTGGCCCACGAGCCGACGGAGCGTCCCGAGCCCCTCGACGCCGCCAACGTGCTGGCCCACGTCGCCGGGGAGTGCCCTGGCGAGACCCTCGAGGAGTGGGCCCGCCGGGCGGTCCCCGGTGCCGGCGGCAAGTCGGCCGAGGAGCACGCCCCGGTCGAGGAGGACCTCGACGGTCCCGCCGCCGTCTCCAGCCCCTTCGGCGAGGGCAAGCCCCAGCCCAGCATCCGCATCGCCCCGGCCTCCAAGGGCCAGGCCACGGCCTTCTGGAGCAAGGAGAAGATCGCCGAGATGCTGATGGTGGACGACGACGACGATCCGCCGTCCGAGGACCTCCCCGGTCCCGAGCCCGTGGCGCCGGTCATCGCGCCGCCGCTGCAGACGGCCCGCCCGCCCGAGCCCGCCGCGCCACCGCCGGCCCCCCAGCCACCGCCGGCCGCGCCGCCGCCGCCCGCCGCCGCGCCGCCGCCGCCCCCGCCAGCAGCGCCGCCACCCCCAGCGGCAGCGCCGCCCCCTCCGGCCATGGCACCGCCGCCCCCGCCGTCGGCACCCCCGCCCATCGCGCCCCCGCTCGGCGTCGCACCGCCCCCAGCCGGTCCGCCCGAGATCATGCCCGTCATCACCGCGGGCGGAGCCCAGCCGGCTCCGCCGCCGCCCATCACCGCTGGCGGGGCCCACCGGGCGCCACCGCCACCGCCGATGGAGCCCGCGACCACGGGCGGTGGCAAGTCCAAGATGATCTTCATCGGCGTCGGCATCCTGGCGCTGCTGGGCATCGCCGGTGGACTGGCCGTGATGCTGGGAGGCGACGAGGACGCCGCCCCCGCCGAGACCACGGCCGAGACCGTCGCCACCCCCGTCGTCGCGCCCCCTCCGCCCCCGCCCGAGGAAGCGGTCGACACCGCCGAGGAGGTCGCCGAGGTGGAGCCCGAGGAGGAGGAGCCGCCGCCCAGGTCCAGCGGATCCTCATCCGGATCGTCCTCCTCGAAGAGCAGCGGCAGCAGCTCCAGCTCCAAGAGCTCCGGCAGCAGCTCCAGCTCCAAGAGCTCCGGCAGCAGCTCCAGCTCCAAGAGCTCC
>CAZCVP010000141.1:2308-4359 GCA_964501915.1 uncultured Enterobacterales bacterium | reverse complement strand
GGCAGCAGCTCGTCCTCCGGCTCGTCTTCGTCCAAGAGCTCCGGCTCCAGCTCCTCGTCCTCGAAGAGCTCCGGCGGCGAGAGCTCCAGCTCGGGCAGCGGGTCCTCATCGTCAGGCAGCAGCGCGTCGACCACCGAGAGCAGCGGGTCGTCCTCCGGGTCCACGACCCCCACAGCGGCTCCCACCAACGCCCGCCACAACGCCCGCATCAACCTGTCCGGGGCCGACGACGCCACGGTCATGTGCGGCGATGGCCAGCAGCGGTCGTTCTCGGGCAGCACGAACATGACCTTCAACGGGGTCCAGTCCTGCCGCGTCCAGGCGGGCAGCGTGAAGGGCCTGCTCTACGTCGACGCCTCCGCCACCTACACCTGCACGGTCAGCGACACCGCCGTCGCCTGCCGCCGGTAGCGCCCGCTTGCGTGCCGTGGTCCAGCGGGTCCGCTCGGCGACCGTTCGGGTCGAGGACCGAATCGTCGGGGCCTGCAGGACCGGCGTGCTCGTCCTGCTCGCGGTCACCCACGAGGACACCGAAGACCAGGCCGCCTGGCTGGCCCGCAAGATCGCCGGCCTGCGCATCTTCGCCGACGAGGCGGGCAAGATGAACCGCAGCCTGTGCGAAGTGGGCGGCGACGCCGTGGTGGTCTCCCAGTTCACCCTCTACGGCGACTGCCGCAAGGGGCGGCGGCCCTCGTACGTGCGCTCGGCACGCCCCGAGCAGGCCGAGCCCCTGTACGAGCGCTTCTGTGAGCTGCTCGAAGCGCAGGGCCCGGCGGTCGGTCGTGGCGTCTTCGGCGCCATGATGGACGTGAGCCTGGTCAACGACGGCCCCGTCACCCTGGTCCTCGACACCCCGTGATCCGCGTCGCCGAAGAGGCCGCCCGGGCCGCCGGGGCCATCATCCGTGCCGGCCGGCGGCCGCTGGAGCGGGGGGCCGTGGAGCACAAGGGTGCGGTGGACCTGGTGACCGAGGTCGACCTGGCGGCGGAGTCGGTCATCCGGGAGGTCCTGGCCCGGCACACGCCCTCGATCCCGGTCTACGCCGAGGAGGGCGGCGGTCCGGCGCAGGCCCGGACCCGATGGATCGTCGACCCGCTGGACGGCACCACCAACTTCGTGCACGACTTCCCCCCGTACTGCACCTGCATCGCCCTCGAGGTCGACGGGGTGCTGGAGGTCGGGGTGGTCTACGAGCCCATCGCTGAGGAGCTCTACCGCGCCTCCCGTGGCGGCGGTGCCTGGTGCAACGACCAGCGCCTCCGAGTGAGCCGCTGCGACGACCTCGGCCAGGCGCTCGTGGCCAGCGGCTTCTCCTACGATCGCCGCGAGCGGCCCGACTTCTACCTGAAGTACGTGCGGGCCTTCCTGACCCGTGTCCAGGGGCTGCGCCGAGCCGGAGCCGCGGGCATCGACCTCGCACGACTGGCGTCCGGCCGGCTCGACGGCTTCTGGGAGTTCGGGCTCAATCCGTGGGACGTCGCCGCGGGAGCCCTGCTCATCCAGGAGGCGGGCGGCGCGATCACGGACATGACGGGCGCGCCACTGGACCTCACGGCGCCGAGGGTCCTGGCCACCAACGGCACGGCCCTGCATGCCGAGATGGCTTCGGTGATCGGGCCCCTGCTAAGCTGACCCCCCTGTTGGGAGGACGCGGATGGGCATCTCCGTAGGCATCGACCTCGGCACCTCGAACTCCTGTGTGGCCCTCGTCGAAGACGGCAAGGCCCGGGTGCTGGCCGATCGCGATGGCCGCACGACCCAGCCCTCGGTGGTGGCCTTCGGCCACGGTCGGTCGGTCGTCAGCGGCCACAAGGCCCGGCGTCAGCTCATCCACGCCCCCCAGAACACCGTCGCCTCGGCCAAGCGCTTCATCGGTCGCCGCTTCAGCTCCGAGCAGGTCAAGCGGCTGCTCCAGTCCACCGCCTACGGGATCGTCGAAGGCCCTCACGGCGACGCCCGGGTGCGGGTCCAGGGCAAGGTCTACACCCTGCCCGAGGTCTCCGCCTACGTGCTCCAGCACATGCGCCGTGTGGCCGAGGACGCGACGGGCG
>CAZCVP010000141.1:0-2298 GCA_964501915.1 uncultured Enterobacterales bacterium | reverse complement strand
CCTACTTCAACGACGCCCAGCGCCAGGCGACCCGCGACGCCGCCTCGATCGCCGGCCTGGAGTGCCTGCGCATCATCAACGAGCCCACGGCCGCCGCCCTCGCCTATGGCTTCGGCAAGGGCCGTCGCCAGTTCATCGCCGTCTACGACCTCGGCGGCGGCACCTTCGACATCTCGGTGCTGCGCCTGGACGACGAGCTCTTCGAGGTCATCTCGACCAGCGGCGACACCTTCCTCGGCGGCGCCGACTTCGACGCCGAGGTCGGCGCCTGGCTCAAGGACGTCTTCGAGCGCCAGTCCGGCGTCGACCTCGCGGAGAACCGCACCGCCCGCCTCAAGCTGCGCGAGGCGGCCGAGCGCACCAAGATCGCCCTGTCCAGCGCCAGCGAGGTCGAGGTCCACGTGCCCAACCTCGCTCGCGACGTCGAGGGCAACGAGCTGGAGCTGCGCACGCGCCTCGATCGGATGCAGTACGCCCGCATCACCCTGCCCATCGTCCAGAAGACCTTCCTCACCTGCGACGACGCCCTCAGCGAGGCCGGCATGGCGGCCAGCCAGATCGACCACGTGCTGCTGGTCGGCGGCATGACGCGCTACCCGCTGATCCGGGAGGCCGTGGCCCAGTACTTCGGCAAGCGACCCTACACCGACGTCAACCCCGACGAGGTCGTGGCCATCGGCGCCGCGATCCAGGCGTACAACCTCACCGCCACCGAAGAGGCTCCCGGGTCGGTCCTGCTCGACGTGACCCCCCAGAGCCTCGGCGTGAAGACGGTCGGCGGCTTCTGCGAGGTGCTCATCACCCGCAACACGTCGATCCCCACCGAGGCGACGAAGATCTTCCACACCGCCCAGGACAACCAGACCGAGGTGCGCATCGAGGTCTACCAGGGGGAGAGCCGCATGGCGGCCGACAACGAGCTGCTGGGCCAGTTCGTGCTCAAGAACCTGCGTCCGGCTCCGCGCGGCGAGGTCAAGGTGGCCATCTCCTTCGAGATCGACGCCGACGGCATCGTGCAGGTGGTGGCCGAGGACCGGGAGACGGGTCACCTCAAGGACCTCACCATCGAGGCCAGCAGCGGCCTGACGGAGGAAGAGGTCCAGAACCTCCGCTTCGACGAGCTGGACTTTTAGACGCCCTTCGGCGTGTAGACTTCGTCACGAAGCGAGGTCGGCATGGATCCCCAGGTGCGGACGAAGATCGAGATCGAGGCCACCCACGAGCTGCTGAGAGAGCTCGACCACTACCAGCTCCTGCGGCTCGGGCCCGACGTGGCCCAGGGGGACATCGATCCGGCCTACCGGGTGGAGGCGCGGCGGCTGCACCCGGACCGGTACGTCTCGATCAACGACGCGACGCTGAAGCGCAAGGTGAACCAGATCTACAAGGCGCTCACCGACGCCTGGAAGGTCCTCAAGGACCCGGACCAGCGAGCCCTCTACGACGCCGAGCGTCGCGGTGAGCAGGCCAAGAAGGAAGCCGAGGCCAACCAGGCCAAGGACGATCCCGTCCACGCGGCCCGGACCGAGAAGGGCGGCAAGTACTGGAAGATGGCGCTGCAGAACTGGCAGCACAAGGACTTCGCCGGCGCGGTCATGCAGATCAAGTTCGCGATGACCTTCGAGCCGGACAACCTGGTCTTCAAGGAGTGGCTGGACAAGGCCCAGGCGGCGGCGGACGACGCGGCGAAGGATGGGCACAATCCCTACAAGCTTCGGATCGTTTAGCTACTCCGACTCTGGACCCCGCTCCGGCAGCGCCTCTCCATGTGAGAAGGCCCGCGCGTCCTCGTAGAGGTCCTCCACGCAGGCCAGGATCGGCTCCGCTCCCCGCTGGAGCGCCACGAGGTGCTCGACGACGTCCAGGTGGGTGTGGCCCTCCTCGGTCCCCGTCAGGATCACTGAGCCCACCATCAGCTCGATCACCTCGGCGCCCTCGATCTTCTCGAAGCGGATCGCCACCAGCTCGGCCCCGTCATCGTCGCTGTGGAGCAGGCTCTCCCGCCACTCCCGCACGTACTCGACCGTGACGATGTCCTCGACCAGGTTGCGGACCTGGAAGCTGACGTCGAAGCGCGGGTCCGTGTCCGGCGTCATCGAGTACTCGCTGACCGCGGCCCGGTCGACCACGACCTCCAGGTCCTGGAAGGCCTCCCAGACCGCGTCGACGGGGGCGTGGATGAAGCCCTGGCCGTGCACCCAGTCGTAGTCGAGCTCCTCGCCGCTGACCGTGAGGAAGCCCTCCTCGTGTTGACGCCGGCCCAGACCTGCACGAACTCGGTGAAAGCTGCATCGACGC
>CAZCVP010000140.1:0-21703 GCA_964501915.1 uncultured Enterobacterales bacterium | reverse complement strand
CAGATCGCGTTGGCGCCGTGCCAACGGCATCTGTGGCACCCCAGGCGCGCGCAGACCGGGTCGGCGCGGCTACGCCGCCACGGCAAGGGGGTCACTTCTCACGAGCAGGAGGGGGTCAGTTCTCGCGAGCGTTGAAGAGGACTCCCGAGCTCCGCCCCCCGGTCCCCGAACCACGCTCCCGAGCACGAACTCCGCCCCCCGGTCCCCGAACCACGCTCCCGAGCACGAGCACGCCCCCCGGTCCCCGATCCACGCTCCCGAGCACGAGCACACCCCCCGGTCCCCGAACCACGCTCCCGAGCACGAGGCGGAGCTGGTTCGGCCACCGGGACGTCATCGAGGTGCCGCTCGGCGAGCTGGCGCCCGGGATCGCTGGCCCCTTCCTGGTGTGGTGGCAGGCACGCGACCTCCCATTTCATACGGATGCTCTGGCCGTCCTCGGTCCTGTTGCCGATACCGCTGGCCGCAGTGCTGAGCGCGCTCGCGATCTGGCCGGCG
Source organism: uncultured Enterobacterales bacterium (assembly GCA_964501915.1). Lineage (GTDB taxonomy): Bacteria > Myxococcota_A > UBA796 > UBA796 > CAJQPC01 > CAYFPX01. Next base: position 21,205 of record CAZCVP010000140.1, on the reverse strand, counting down.
GCGCTGTGCTTGTTCGTCTTCAACGAAACCGTGGAGGAGTCGATCACCGCAGAGGCACCCCAGTAGAGCAGAGCTCCAGGACCTCTCGCCGTCGGGAGGTAGCGTCGACTCCGAGGACCGGATGTCCAGGGAGGACCGGGTGTTCAGGCTCCAGAGCGTCACGGTCGCCCACGGCGACAAGCCTTTGATCAGGGGCGCGTCGGTGCACATCGCGGCGGGAGAAGCGGCGGCCCTCGTGGGGCCGGCCGCCCGTGGGCCTCTCCGTCGGTTTCATGGAGCCGAAGCGAGCCGGCACGTGACCGCCCCCCCTGTACCAGTGGGGGCATGGGATCTCGCAGTGTCGTCATAAGCTCGGGACATGGGGCCACCTCAGCAGCGACGTTTGAGCTCGGCCTCATCAACCCAGACGCCGCTTCGGCCACCTCGTCGGGAGCACCATTTTCCCCCCTGCGCCTCGAGCCGCCTGGGGGGGACCTGTGCCTCGGGGAGGTCGGCCACCACGGACCGCCAGTGGGGAGTCGCGCTGCGTCCCGCTCCAAGCGGCTGCGTCGGCTCCGTGGGGATGCCCGCGGTCGCCTGCGCCGAGATCCCTGGACCGGCCAGCGCGGGCGGCCGGTGGCGAGACCTCGACGGCGTGGTGGAGGGCGGACGAGGTGGTGCTCTCCCCCCTCCATCCCCCAGAACCTGACTCACCGGGTCGAGTCCTCCCAGATCAGACCGGAGGCGCGCCCCTGGGTCTCACCGGCTCGGTCCCGCAGTCTTGGGATCCCGAGAGCCGCTCGCGCGCTCAGCGCCCGAAGGTGTAGCGCTTCTTGAAGGCCATCGCCTCCGTCGTGGTCTTGAACCGCCAGCGCTCGACCTTGGCGATCATGCAGGCCTCGAAGACCTCGCTCGGCTCCGTGCCGTCCTTGGCCCGGGCGGTGACGCGATCCGTCGTGCCGTTCTCGTGCACGACCAGGCTCAGCTCCCACACGCCCCCGAAGGACTCGTCCTGGTTGAGCTGCTGGGTGACGCACTGGGCGAACTGCTCGGAGTAGCGGCCCATGCCCTCGCGCACCATGGCCGCGATCTCGGCGGGATCGGAGAGGGCGCTGGAGGTCGCTGCGCGGCGGCGCACGCTGATGCCGCCGCCGGCGCTGGCGCCCGAGGCCTTGGGCTCGGCCTTGGGCTCCTCGGCCTGGGGCTCCTCAGGCGGCGGGGTCTCCGCGACCGGCTGGCTGGTCGACGCGTCGGAGGACGAGCTGCTGGAGGTCGTAGATCCGCTGGAGGCGGGTGTCGACCTGCGACCGCTGCTCGCCGATGACGAGGACGTCGTGGGCGCCACGGGCTTCTCCCGGCCCGCGATCTGGGGGATCACGCTGGTGGCGTCGAGCTCGTCGAGGTCGATGGCGTAGAACTCGGCGCCTTCGGTGTCCGTCGCGCTGGCGACGATCTCCGGCTTGGGCGCACCCGGCCCGATGGTGAACCAGAACCCCGCTCCGAGCAGGACCAGCACCAACAGCAGCACCGGTGCCAGGCCGCCGCCCTTCTTGTCGTCCTCGGCGGGCACGGCGTCGACGCCGGGATCGGTCGCCGCCTCTTCACCCGGGACGTGGTTGAAGCACTGAGGGCAGGAGCCACCGAATCGATCGAGTTCCTCGGTGATGGTCGAGCGGCAAAACGGACAGCGAGGCATGCAGCAACCGGAGAGGTACCCGAACGGGTACGGGGCCCGGGGACAGCCACGTTAGCACCCTGACCTTCTCATCGGCAAGGCGACGCGCCGTCTTGACAGGGGTCTCGCGGCCGGCCTACAACCAACCCCGGGAGAACCATGGGCTGGATGCGCGACTTCGTCTACTCGTCCTTCTCCGACGCCCTCCTTCCGATCGCCAGGCCGATGCTCGAGGACGTCGTCTTCGAGATCCTCAACGAGCGCCAGGTGCCCACCCGCACCGACTTCCGCGAGCTCCGGGATCTCGTCAACGGCATGCGGGGCCCGGTCTCCAGCGCCACGTCCTCGGCGCGCCGGCTCGAGGAGCGGGTGATCGCGCTGGAGCAGGCCATCGCCTCGCTCACCGCCCAGGTCCAGGCCACGTCGACCCCGAAGAAGGCCTCGGGGCGCAAGAAGAGCTCGTCGTCGAAGAAGTCCCCGGCCAAGAAGAAGAAGGCGAGCTGACAGCGGCGATCAGGGGGCGACCACGCCGTACCCGGTGTCGAGCGTGACCACGAGGATGTTGCAGGCGGCGTGGAAGAAGGCGCCCGCGAGCACACCCCCGCTGCGCTCGCGCGCCAGGCCGAAGAGCAGCCCGGGGAAGAAGGTGGCGAAGTGCCACCAGCGCAGCTCCACCAGGGAGTGACCGAAGGCGAAGAGCAGGTTCGAGATCCAGAGGCTGTGGCCAAAGGGGATCCCGAAGAGCAGCAACCGGCGCTCGAAGACCTCGTTGAGCCGGGTCTGGACGTAGCCGCGGTAGAAGAACTCCTCCGGGATGGCGACGAAGAAGAGCTGGTAGGCGACCAGCGTGAGGTACTTCTCGCTGGTCGCGACCGCGACCACGTGTCGACTGCCCTCCTCGAAGAACCGGGAGACCACGCTGGTCTCGGGCCACTCCTGGACGATGAGGTTGGAGACCTCCGGCTCGAAGCCGAAGAGCAGCGTCTGGTAGAGGTGGTAGAGCGGCAGCCAGGGGACGAGCACCAGCAGGCACATCAGCCCGGCCAGCCTCAGCGCCTTGCGCCAGCTCTCCCCGTCCCGGAAGGCCGGGATCGAGAGCCGGTAGGCGTAGGAGTCCGCCCGCCTCAGCCGGCACAGCAGCACCGGCATGTAGATGAACAGGCAGGGCACGGCGGCCAGCACCCACTCGGGCATCGCGGCCGTGCGCTGGAGCGTGACCACGCCGCGGATGCACAGCAGGGTGAAGAGCCAGAGGACGGCCAGCTCCCGGAGGACCTTCAGGCGGGCGGCTCGCGAGGTGTCGCTGGCGCGATCCCCGAGCGGCAGCTCGGGCGGGGTGCTCACGAAGCGCCCCCCGAGCGGTAGCCCACCAGGTCGAGGGTCACCCAGGCGAAGCCGAGCTGGCGACCCAGCTCGACGAGGCCATCGCGGATGCCCTCCTGGACCAGCACCCCCATCTCTGCCGGATCGACCTCGATCCGCGCCAGGGGTCGATCCTCGACCAGGTGGTAGCGCACCCGGAACTGCCGCAGTCCGTAGACCCGCAGCAGGCTCTCGATCCGGCCGACCATCTCCACGCGCTCGGCCGTGACCCGGGTGCCCGGCGGGAACCGGGAACCCAGGCAGGCGAAGGAAGGCTTGTCCCAGACCGGGATGCCCAGCTCGCGGGCCGCCTCGCGCACAGCCGCCTTGTCGAAGCCCGCCTCCACGAGGGGGTGGCGCACCGCGTGCTCCCCGGCCGCCTGGAGCCCCGGTCGGTGGTCGCCGAGGTCGTCCAGCACGGTGCCGTCCATCACCCAGGACAGCCCGAGCGCCGTCGCCGTCTGCCCCGCCAGCTCGAAGAGCTCGCTCTTGCAGAAGTAGCACCGGTCGCCGGCGTTGCGCGCATAGCCCTCGTCGTCCAGCTCGTGGCTGTCGACCTGGACGTGGCGCATGCCCAGCTCTGCCGTCATCGCCACCGCGATGGCCTGCTCCTCGGCCGGAAATGTCGGGCTGTTGGCGGTCAGGGCCACGGCCCGATCCCCGAGGACCTCGTGGGCCACTCGGGCCACCAGCGCCGAGTCGACACCACCGGAGAAGGCGACCAGGACGGCGCCCGCCTCTTCCATCAACAGGCGAAGCCGATCGAGCGGGGCAGCTTGCATCGCCACCAGCTATTCCGACCGGGCTGAGCCCGCCGGGAGTGACGGCGTCAGCCGTAGAGCGCCCGGTGGACGTCGACGCCGAGCGAGGCCGGATCCACCGCCTTGGCGACCGAGCGCTCGAAGCGACCGGCGGCGTCCTTGTCGCGGAGGTCCACGAGCACGGGTTCTGCGATGCGGCTGCCGGAACGATCGAGCAGCAGCTTGACCACGGGTCGCCGCACGGCGCTGGGCTCCGAGGGCGTCAGGTAGACCACGCCGACCTCGCCCGTGCTCAGCAGCACGGTCGAGCCGAGGGGGTAGCGACCGATCATGTTCACGAAGACCGACACCAGGGCCGGATCGAGCCGGGTCCCCGCGTCTTCCATCATCTGCGCCAGGGCCTCGTCCGGCAGCAGGCCGTCCCGCCAGGTGGTCGTGGTGGTGAGGGCGTCGTAGGACTCCGCGACCGCGTAGATGCGGGTGAAGAGGTGGAGCTCTCCCCACTCCAGCACCCGGGGATAGCCCCCGTGGTCGAAGCCCATGTGGTGCTCGAACACGACGCGCACGCGGCGCTGGACGGCGAGGTCCATGCGAGAGCCGCGCAGGGTGAGCCGGGCCGAGTCGAGCGGGTGGCGCTCGATCTCCTTGCGCTCGGTGCGGGAGAGCGGGTCCTTCTTCTCCCGCAGGGACTCCTCGACCAGGGTCATGCCCAGGTCGCAGGCCACCGTCGCCATGCCCAGGTCGAGCAGGGCCCCGCGGGACAGCCCGAGCCGCTGGCCCATGGCGATCGAGAGGATGGTCGCGTTGACCGGGTGCTGGAGGTCGTAGTCCCCCTGGTCCTTGAGCTGGACGAGCGCCAGGTGGTAGCGGGGCTCCTCGAAGGCCAGCTCGACGAGGTGCTGGACGATGCGAGACAGTCCCAGGTGGCCCTTGCCGCTACCCAGCCTGCGGTGCAGGGCGTCCACCGCCCGCACGGCCCGCACGTAGGTGTGCAGCGCCCGGCTCGCGGCCACGCGGATGGACTCCCCCTCCCCGCCGCCGACGTTGCCGAGCGTGCCGCGCTGGAGGCGCATGACCGGGGCGAAGCGCAGGTTCTGCACACCGGCATCGCCGACGCGGGCATTGGCCGCCGCGGCGCCGTCCTGCTCCCCCTCCTCGTCGTTGATCTCGGCGAGGCTCATCAGGACGCCCAGCGTCCGCTTCCAGTCCTCGACCGTGGTCGGGCCGTCGATCCGGAAGCCTCCGAGGCCGCGCTGGTGGAGGAACTCGTTGAAGAAGCGGATCTGGGGGACCATGCCCCGATCCACCCGGATGCGGTAGTCGTTGATGTGGACGGTGTCCCCCTCGCCGAGGAGGTTCACTTCGTTCAGGCGGTCCGCGAGGCGGTTGGCGGCCGTGGTGGCGACGTTGAGGGAGTAGCCCATCGCCTGGTTGTCGATGTTGTAGATCCGAGCGGTCCTCAGCAGCGTTGCGGCTCGGTAGACGAAGCGCTTCCCGTCTTCGTTGAGCCGGCGGAGCACCGCCTGGCTGCTCTTGACGTCGGCGTGGGTCTGGGCCTTGTCGGGGGTCTCGATGCTCATGAGCGGCCCTGTGACCTCTTCCGGCGCTGTTCGGAAGCGATCTCGCGCACGATCTCGCGGAATTCGGGGCGTCTCCGGGCGACTTCGTCGACCGCGCGTCGGGCCTCGGGGGCGCCGGTGACGATGAGGGCGCGCAGGGCCTGCTCGGCCACCTGGGAGGACGCACCCACGTCGAGCTCGCCGATCGCCACCGACCGGAGCATCGGCACGGCGTTGAGGCGACCGACGAGGGCATAGCACCGCATCCAGGCACGGACCTCCCGGGGCCCGGCGTCGCGAAGCACGCCGCCGCGGAGCTTGCTCTCGAGGACCGAGAGGTGGCTGCTGTCGCGGTACACGGCCATGTAGCGCAGGGCCTCGACCCGCACGCCCTCGTCCTCGTCGTCCAGACCGCGGAGCATCTCGTCCTTGATGCGCTTGGACTGGTAGCGGCGCAGGGAGCGCAGGGCAGCCTCCCGGGCGGCGGGGACCGGATCGCCGACGCGCCCCATGCAGACGTCCAGCGCCTGGACAGCGTCGAGCCGCCCGAGCGCCAGGAGCGGCGCGATGGACGCATCTCCCCTCACCTGGCTCAGGAGCTGGAGCAGGGCGTCGACGTCGTGCTCCAGCACCACGACCAGCGCGTCGGCCACCACCTGGCGCAGCTCCGTGGTCTTGAGGGTCTCCGCCAGCCGCAGCAGGCCGGGAACGGCGCTGCGGGGCAGGGAGCCGAGGACCGTGAACAGGGGTCCCCGATCCAGGCCGACCTCGCCCTGCCGGTGCAGCGCCGGAACGAGCCGGGCGATGTGGTCCTCGTCCACGAAGGCCGAGAAGCCATCGAGGAAGCGGGAGACGTCCTCACCGGGAAAGAGGTCGCCGTGGGAGAGGTGCATCACGCGCCGCACCAGGGCCGAGCCGTTGTCGCTCTCGCCGCGCTCGAAGAGGGCGACCAGGTGCAGGGCGCAGTCCTTGCCGATCTCGATCATCTTGTCGTCGTCGGTCTCGAGCCGAACGAGCTCGAACAACACCCGGGAGATGGTCTCGAAGTCCGCATCCTCCCCGGCCTCGACCTGCGCCACCTCCTGGTCCAGCGCCGCCCGAGCGCCGGCGTCGAGGCGCAGCAGCTCGTCCTCCTCCTCGTCCGTCGAGTCCCCCCCGGTCGCCAGGTCGAGCTCGTCCTTGAGGCGCAGGAAGACCTCGGCCTCGTCCTGCTTCATCACCACGAAGTCCTCGCGGCGGATCGCGTTGGCCTCGAGCTCCTTCAGCAGGCCCTGGATCTGGGGCACCAGCACCGAGTCGCCCGTGAGACGGTGGAGCTCCGCTCCGGCCGACCGCCCCAGGGCGAGGTCGTCGCGCAGCGAGGCATCGCCCCCCTCCCCGGAGTCCTCGGTGAAGCGATCAGCGACGTCGACGTGGACGTGCGAGAAGTCCGCGCGCCAGGCCGCTGCGATGAGGTCGTCGTCGAAGGCGGTCCGGTGCAGCCAGTCCCGGGACAAGAGCTTGGCGAGGCGCACCAGCTCCTTGGTCTCCGCACCCCGCTCCACCGCCAGCCCCCGCGCCCCTTCGGCGTAGAGCCCGTAGGTCATCTGCTCCGCGCTGGTGCCCTTGGAGAGCACGAGCTGCCCCTGCCAGAGGATGTCGTCGGGCGCGATCTCCACGTGGAGCAGCTCGAAGTCCTCCAGGTAGGCGTTCATCGCGTTGACGTAGGCATCCAGGAAGCGACGGGCGTGGTGATGGCCGGTCCCGTAGAGCCGCGAGGTCCGGCTGTGCTTCACGAGGTTGAGGAACACCTCGCGCACGAGGCCCTGCGCCTTGATGTGGCGCTGGTGATCGTCGATGGACTCTGGGCCCGCGCTGTGGTCGTGCTCCGACACGCGCGGCAGTCTACCAAACGGACAGGCCACTCCGCGGTGTCCGACGGGCGGCGGTTGGACTATGCTTCCGCGATCTGGAGGTCCTGGATGGCCCGTCCACCGCTGGGGGAGGTCTGCGTCGAGCTCAAGCTCATGACGCCCCTGGAAGTCGACAAGGTCCTGCGCAAGCTGCGCGACAACGAGGGCCACCGCTTCGGCGAGGTCGCCATGACCCTCGGCTTCCTCGACGAGATCGCCGTCGCCCGTGCCGTCGCCCACCAGTTCCGACTCCAGGTCGTCGCCGAGGAGCGGCTCGCGCGTCTCACGGTGCCCCCGGAGACCCTCGAGCTGCTCCCGAACGACCTGATCCGCAACTGCCAGATGGTGCCGACCTACTACGACCCGGAGCGGCGCATCCTGTCGCTCATCACGTCGGACCCGACCGATGTGCCGGCCCTGCGGGCCGCCCAGGAGGCCTCGGGTGCCGAGCGGATGCGGCTCTTCGTCGGACCGGGAGGCGCGATCAACAAGCTGATCGACCGCCTGCTCCCCGACGAGGCCACCCGCGACGACGAGAGCGAGACCACCGTCCTCCCCGAAGTCGGCCCGGACCCGGTGGCGGCGGCACCCGGACGGCTCAATCGATCGATCATCCTGGAGCCCGACCTGGAGATGGTCGGGGCACTGAGGAGCCTCGACGCCGCCGAAGGAGAGACCTCCGAGTACGCCCACGACCCGGACCAGGTCTCCGCCCTGCTGGAGACGGGCGACTTCCAGCGCGTCTACTTCCGCAGCGAGCTCCGCTCGATGACAGAGGCCTACAGCCAGACCTGGCGACGGCTGCAGCCCGGGCTGCTGGTGGCGGAGGTCGAGGGCTACAGCCCCAGCCGCCGAGCCGCGGTGCCCTACCGGGCCGCGCGGGACTTCTACCAGCAGATCGTGGAGTTCCTGCTGCTCGCCTCGGAGACGCGCAACATCCAGGTCCGCGCCAAGGTCCGGCGAACGGTGAACCTGGCCAAGCAGGTCTCCGCCGAGCTCCGGCAGCCCATCGAGGACCGCGACGCGCTGGTCATCGCGGCGCTCTTCGCCGACCTGGAGAGCATGTCGGTGGTCCAGGGCCTGGTGACCGACGACACGACGGACCGGAAGAAGGTCAAGCGCTTCGAGCTGGCCCTGGCGATGTTGCGGCCGATGGATCCCCCCTACGACCTCGAGGCGGTCTACGCGGCTCTCGAGCGGCGCCTGCTCGGCTCCATCGAGCACTCCGGCCACCTCGGCGCCGAGATCCTGTTCACCGTGCGCGCCGTGGTGCAGTCCGGCGCCAGCGCCGAGACGGACGCCGCGCGTCTGCTGGGCGACGACGCCTCCCTGCACGATCCCGAGGTGCTCCGCGCCCTGACCGCCGTGCTGCGTCGGGACGTGCTCCGCGGACGCCTGACCCAGTCCGAGCAGACCGAGCTCGCCACCAACGCCATCGTGCTCGCGGAGCGGGACGGCTCCCTGGCCACGGCGATCGAGGCTCGCCTCGGACAGCTCGGCTTCGAGGTCGTGCTGGTCTCCGACGGCGAGGAGGCCCTGAGCCGCGTCAAGACCCTGCGGCCCTCGGCGGTCATCGCCAACCTCCGCCTGCCCCGCAAGGACGGCTTCTCCCTGCTGCTGGACCTCAAGGCCGACGACGCGACCAAGGACGTCCCCGTCCTGCTGCTCAGCAACCGCTCCAGCAGCCTGGACGTGGCCCGCGGCCTCGAGCTGGGAGCCGAGGAGGTCCTGGAGAAGCCGGTCAACCTCAACGTGCTGGTGGCCCGGCTCCGCCGAGCGGTCGGTCGATCCACCAAGGCGGCCTCCGCGGGCCTGACCGGTCAGCTCTCGGACCTGTCCCTGCCCGACCTGATCCAGACCCTCTACATGGCCGACAAGACCGCCCAGATCACGGTGTCGGGGACCGAAGGCGCCGGCACGGCCCACCTGGTGGACGGGCGCATCGTGAGCGCCGCCTGGGGCGAGCTCCGCGGAGAGCCGGCCCTGGACCGCCTGATGGAGCTGACCCAGGGGCGCTTCGAGGTCAAGCTGGGAGCCCGCCCCACCAGCTTCAACATCGAGGGCGACACCGACTTCATCCTCCTGGAGGCCATGCGGCGCATCGACGAAGCCAAGCGCGGACGCCACTGATCAAGGCTCGAACACCCGCAGCGTGGGGCCGTGGACGAGGGTCCAGGAGGCCGTGAGATCGAGCCGTCCCCCGGCGTCGGCGATGACGTCGAGCACCGGCGGGAGATCGGCGAGGGCGTAGTCCCGCCGCTCGAGGGCAGAAGCCATGGTGGCGCGGGTTGGGTAGACCTCGCGCTCGGCGCCCGAGACCACCACGAAGGCGCTGGCGGCCCGGAACCACTCGTAGGTGCCGTGCGGGTCGCTGATCAGCCCTCGGATGCGATCCCCGGGGCGCCGCTCGCGGAGCTGGAGGACGAGGTAGGTCTCGAACCAGGCGTGGTCGTCGGAGAAGACCACCAGGTCCCCTTCGGGGAGCGCGGCCAGCATGTCGTCGACGGGGAGGTCCAGCCGGTTCGGGGGCCGGACCTGGGTGAAGCGCCGATCGGCCCACGCGGCCGGCAGGGCGGGGTCACCGAGGGCGCTCGCGGCGGGCTCCGGCAGCGGCAGGCCCTGACCCCAGAGCCTCCAGCCGAGCTGGTGGATCCCGGCGGCGAAGACCAGGATCCCCAGGAGCGGGCCGAGCCGGCGAGCCGCGCCCAGCCGCTCGGCACCCAGCACGACCAGGCACCCGAGCAGGGGAATGGTGTAGAAGGCCTGCTTCTTCTGGATCACGGTGAACAACGCCAGGCCCGACAGCACCACCAGCAGCGGGATCCGACGGCGGTCCCGCAGGCCGGGCAGGGCGAGCACGAGCGCCACCAGCAACGCCGCCCCGGGGACCAGGCCGGCCTGCTCGTCCAGCAGCACCGCCGGGTAGTAGAGCACCGTCCGCAGGGCCCAGGGATCCCGGATCTCCGTCTGCTCCCCGGTGCTGTCGATCTCGCCCACCCCCCCCTGGCTCGTGAGCTCGGCCAGGTGGTGCTGCACGAACTCCGCGTGCCACCAGCCGCTGACCACGACCAGCGCGACCGTCGCCAGGGCGAGGTGGCCCAGTCGCCGCCGTCGATCCGCGCCCCTCAGCGCGACCCCGATCTCGACCACGGTGGGAAGCCCCAGGAACAGCGCCAGGGAGATGCGATCCATCAACAAGCCGACGGCGCAGGCCAGGCCGAAGGCCACGCTCCAGCGCCGGTCGGCGAAGCTCCGGGAGCGCACCAGGCACAGGGTCGCCAGGCTCACCCAGGCACAGGCGGCCACGTTGGGCTCGTAGCGCAGCGCGTTGCCGACGATCGACGGCAGCAGGACCACGAGCCCCATGGCCACCAGCCCCGTGGCCCGGTCCCTGAGCGCCAGGCCCAGGTGGTAGACGGCGTAGAGCAGCACGGCCAGGTGCAGCACGTTGGTCCACACCATCTGGAGGTGCCCGGCACCGAACACGGCGAAGACCGGCCAGGGAGCGACGTAGAAGCCCGGGGGCCAGTAGTTCTCCCTCAGCAGGTAGCTGAGCAGGTGACGGTCCCGGTCCCCCCAGGCCTGCCAGAGGTCCAGGGCGTTGCCCACGTGGAGGTACTCGTTCTGGTACCCGTCCATCAGGCCGTTGCGACCCACCCACACCGTGGCGATCCAACCCACGACCCCCAGCAGACCGAGCCCGAGCAGCAGGGGCGCCGCAGCCCGGAGGCTTCGTAGCAGGACAGCGATGGGGCTACCTCCCGCCCGTGAGCATAGTCTCGCGACCACGGCCCCGTGCCCGCATCGCTATAGTGGTCCATATGGAGGATGCATGACGCACCCGCGCCTGGATGGCCTCAAGGTCGCGCTCGTCTATCCCCCCTACGGACCGGTGAAGAACGAGCCTGGAATCAAGGCGGTCAAGGAGAACTACGGCATCTTCCCCAGCCTGTCGCTGCTCTACGTGGCCGGGATCCTGGAGCGGGCCGGCTGTGAGGTGCTGCTGCTGGACGCCCACGCCGAGGAGCTGTCGCTGGACCAGACCATGGCCCGGCTCGAGGCCTTCGGGCCCGCGTACATCGGCTACACGATCACCACCTACCTCTTCTTCCAGACCCTGGACTGGATCAAGGCCATCAAGGAGCGACTCGACGTCCCCACCATCGTCGGCGGCGTCCACCTCAGCATCTACCCGCGGGAGACGCTGACCCACGCCGCCATCGACTACGCCGTGACCGGAGAGGCCGAGCACTCCCTGCCGGAGCTGATGGAGGCCCTCGTCACCGGCCGGGACCTCCGTGACGTCGACGGCATCGCCTTCCGGGTCGGCGGCGTGCCGGCCCAGGAGGTCGTCGTGACGCCCCCCGGGCGGACCTGCGAGGTCGACGAGGCCCCCTTCCCCGCCCGCCACCTGATCGACAACAGCCTCTACTACTCCTTCATCAGCAAGTACCAGAACTTCACCTGCTTCCTCACGAGCAGAGGCTGCCCCTACAAGTGCATCTTCTGCGAGCAGGGCTCCAAGGCCTTCCGGGCCCGCTCACCGAAGAACGTGGTCGACGAGCTGGAGCTCTGCGTGAAGGAGTTCGGTGTGCGGGAGCTGGACTTCTTCGACTCCAGCTTCACCATCCGCAAGAAGCGGGTGATCGAGATCTGCGAGGAGATCAGGCGCCGCAAGCTGGACATCGTCTGGGCGGCCCGCACCCGGGTCGACTGCATCAACAAGGAGGTGCTCGCGTCGATGCGCGACGCCGGCTGCGCCCGGATCTACTACGGCATCGAGTCCGGCAACCGGGAGATCCTCAAGGTCCTGAAGAAGTCCACCTCGATGGACGTGATCCGGCAGGTCGTGAGGGACACCCAGGCCGCCGGGATCGACACCTTCGGCTACTTCATGGTCGGCAACCCCTACGACACCCCGGCCACCGTGCGCCAGACCATCCGTCTCGCCATCGAGCTGGACTTCGACTACGCCCAGTTCTCCAAGGTCACGCCGATGCCGGCCACCGAGATGTACCAGATGATGATCGAGGAGACCGGCGTCGACTACTGGCGCGAGTTCGTGCTCGAGCCCCACGACCGCCTGGTGCCGCGACCGCGCTGCGACATGACCGACACCGAGATCCAGCGCTGGGCCCGACTGGGGTACCTGCGCTTCTACTACCGCCCGTCGATGATCCGGCGGCAGCTCCGCAACGTGAAGTCCTGGCCGGAGCTCAAGCGCTCGATGCAGACCGCCTGGCAGATGCTCAAGCAGGCGGACCTCGGCGAGGACGCGACGGGCATGGAGGTCATCGGCTGAGATAGCCTCCCCTCGTGAGGATCCTGGGATTTGCGGACAACCACGACTCCAGCGCGGCGATCGCCGTGGATGGGGAGATCGTGGCCGCCTGCGGCCAGGAGCGCATCGACCGGGTCAAGAACAGCTCGGCGTTTCCGTGGGGGGCCATCGACGCGGTCGTGGACCGGGCGGGGCTGCGGTACCGGGACATCGACCGGGTGGTCTGCGGTACCGCGTTCACACCGAGCTTCCTGCTGCGTCGCTTCCCCGCGTTCCACCAGGAACGCAAGCACGGCGGGGGCCAGTTCAGCTATGCCCTGAACCTCTACCTGGCCTACCAGTCCGGCCTGCGGGCCGCGGGCCTGCACGGGCTGGAGGTCGAGGCCTGCCGCAGGCTCTTGACCGATCGGCTGGAGGAGCGGCCCTTCGAGATCGACCGGGTCGACATGGTCGACCACCACGCCGCCCACGCCGAAGCCGCCTATCGGACCCAGCCCCGGAGTCGCTGCCTGGTGGTCACCGTCGACGCCATGGGCGACGGCCAGTCGGTCACCGTGTGGGAGGGCCGGGACGGCGACCTCACCCAGCGCTTCGGCCAGTCCGGTCTCGCCGCCATCAACACCTACTACTCCCGGGCCACCGAGTACCTGGGCTTCCGCCCCAACCGCCACGAGGGCAAGGTGACCGGCCTGGCGGCCTATGCCGAGCCCCCCGAGGCCCTGCTGACCCACTTCCGCGGCCTGCTGCGCTTCGTGGGCCCCGGGGTCTCGGTCCAGAACGTGCTCGCGCGGCAGAGCCCGACCGACCGCTTCTGGGGTGTCCTGGAGTCGTACTCCCGGGAGGAGATCGCCGCCGCGCTGCAGCGGGTCCTCGAGGAGGCCCTGACCGCGCTCGTGGCCCACTGGGTCGGGTCCACCGGGGTGTCGCACGTGGCGCTCTGTGGCGGGGTCTTCGCCAACGTCAAGCTCAACCAGCGCATCGCCGAGCTGGACACCGTCGACTCCCTGTGGGTCTACCCGAACATGGGGGACGGCGGCCTGGCGGCGGGTGGCGCCCTCGCGACCGCGGCCCCTGAGCCCTCGGCGCTCTCCACGCTGTACCTGGGCCCCACCTACTCCGACAGCGCGATCGCCCGGGAGCTCAACATCGCCGGTCTGCGCCCCGACAAGCCCGCCGACCTGGCGCGGGAGGTCGCCACGAGACTCGCCGCGGGCAAGGTCGTGGCCCGGTTCTCCGGCGCCATGGAGTGGGGTCCAAGGGCCCTCGGCAACCGCTCGATCCTCTACCGACCCGACGACCCCACGGTGAACGACTGGCTGAACCAGCGGCTGTCGCGGACCGAGTTCATGCCCTTCGCACCCGCCGTGATGGCCGAGGACGCCCCGCGGCTCTTCCGCGGCTACGACAAGGCGCCCCAGGCCGCCCGCTACATGACCGTCTGCTTCGACGCCCTGCCCGAGATGGCGTCCCTGGGCCGCGGCGTGGTGCACATCGACGGCACGGCGCGACCCCAGGTCGTCCACGAGCACGACAACCCCGAGTACTGGCACATCCTGCGCCACTTCAAGGCCCTGACCGGGCTGCCCGCGGTCATCAACACGAGCTTCAACCTCCACGAGGAGCCGATCGTCTGCTCGCCCTTCGACGCGATCCGGGCCTGGAGACAGGGGGAACTCGATGCCCTCGCCATCGGTCCCTACCTGGTGGAAGCCGGCTGACGCCCCGCCCTCGCCGGGGTAGGACCGGCACCGCGCCCCTCATCGAGAGAGACATGACCGACGACTCCCCCGCCCGTCTCGCCCGGGATGGCCTGCTCAACGGCCTCGGCTTCGCCGCCGCCACGGGCTCCGCACACCTCGCCTGGGGCGTGGGCCTGATCATGGCGATGAACATGCCGCCGCTGACGGGCTTCGCCGCCCGGTCGGTGCTGCTGGAGCTACCCCTCGGGCTGGCGCTCGGTCTCCTCTTCTCCCCGCTGCTGAAGCTGAGCCACGGCAAGCGCCTCCACGTCGGGGCGATGGTGCTCTGTTGGCTGGCGATGGAGCTCCACGTCTCCATCGATCCGGGTGCCGTGGCGATGTGGGCCGCCCCGACCCTCGTCGGCCTGCTGCTGTACGGCATCGGGACCTGGCTGGCGCGGCGCCACTTCATCGCCCCGATCGTCGGCGCCGTCGTGCTGCCGGCGCTGCTGCTGTCGGTGCCCATCGCCCGCCAGGCGATGGCCGGCGGCATGGGCGCGGTCGACACCAGCGGCCGGGCGGCCCCCAAGGCAGGCGCCCCGGACGTGGTCTTCGTGGTCCTGGACACGGTCCGGGCCAAGAGCGTGTCGGCCTATGGCTACGAGCGGGAGACCACGCCGCACTTCGACGCCTTCGCCGCCGAGGGCGTGCTCTTCGAGAAGGCCGTCGCCGGGGCCACCTGGTCCCTGCCGGCCCACGCCTCGCTGTTCACGGGCCACTTCCCCAGCTCCCACGGCACCAACCTCGAGCACCGCTACCTGGACGACCGCCTGCCGACCCTCGCCCAGGACATGCAGGCCCAGGGCTACCAGACCCTGGCGTTCACGGCGAACACCCACATCTCCGACAGCTTCGGCCTGACCCGCGGCTTCGACTGGACGGACCAGGCCTGGATCACCGGCGCCGGGGGGCGGGGCTTCACCTTCATCTACCGCTTCATCGACGCCCTGGGCTTCGCCGCGGAGGACAAGGGCGGCGGCCAGGTGGCCCGCAACATCGAGTCCTGGCTGGCGGAGCGGCCCGCCGACGACACCCCGGCCTTCGTGTTCGTGAACTTCCTCGAAGCCCACTTCCCCTTCCACCAGCTCCCCGACGACTTCCTCTACGCCTACACCGACGAGCCCGAGAGCGCGCTGCGGGACGCGAGCCAGATCGCCTTCGGCGCGATGTTCGGCCGGGCCCTGGACCACGACGAGCTGGAGCAGATCCACCAGCCGATCCTCGACATGTACGACTCGGGCGTGAAGTACTCCGACCACCTCTTCGGTCGGGTGATGGAGGCCTACCGGAGCGCGGGACGGCTGGACGACGCCATCGTGGTCGTGCTCGGCGACCACGGCGAGATGACCGGCGAGCACGGCGGCCACGGCCACGCCACGGGCATGTACGAGGAGAACCTCCACGTGCCGCTGGCCATCCGCTACCCCGGTCACATCGCCGCAGGAGCCCGGGTCAGCCCCCCGATCAGCACCGTCGGGGTCTACGCCACCCTGATGGACCTGCTGGGCACCAGGCCCTCCAAGAAGACCCAGGTGGACACCCTGCTGCCCGCCCTGGCGGGCCGCGTGGCCGGTCAGCCCGTGATCTCCGAGCACTTCGAGGAGTCGATGCTGCTGACCCGCTACGGCGACGAGGTGGTCGACGCCATGGACCCGATGCTCACCCCGCGTGGACGTCACCGGGTCTTCCGCTCCGACCACTACAAGCTGGTCCAGACCACCGCCCGCGGCACCCTGTTCTTCGACCTGGTGGCCGATCCCGGCGAGGACCACGACCTCGGCGAGGACCACCCCGAGGCCCAGCGCCTGGTGTCCGAGCTGGAGGTCGTCGGACGCGCCATCGGCCTGCCGGCCCTCGACGGCGAGCTCGGCGGAGGCGAGGTGCCGGAGCTCGACGCAGCCGCGGAGGAGCAGCTCCGAGCCCTGGGCTACATCGAATAGTCTCCAGGAACACCGTGCCCCCCCCTCGCGCCGATCTCGCCACCACCCACGTGGGCGCCGATCTGGACGGGCTGGGGGCGATGGTGGCGATCCGCCGGCTCATCGGCGAGCTGGTGCTCAGCGTGCCCGGGGGCATGGACCCACCCGCGGCCCGGTTCTGGCGTGACCACGGCGCCGAGCTCGGACCCTTGCTCAGCGCCCAGGCCCTGGAGGAGTGGCTGGAGCGGGACGACCTGGGGACACTGCACATCGTCGACACCGCCCGGACCGAGCGCATCGGGATGGTGGCGGACCACGTGGGCCGCTTCGCCTCGGTGCGGGTCTGGGACACCCACGAGACCCAGCCCCGAGACCTGCCGAGCGAGGTCCTGCCGGCGGCGGCCGCCACCACCTCCCCCCTCGTGCTGAGGCTCGCCGACGCGGGACAACAGCCGAGCCCCGTCGAAGCCGGCCTCTTCCTGCTCGCCATCCACGACGACACCGGCAACCTCACCCACCCGGGCACCACCCGCGTCGACCACGAAGCCGCGGCGCTCTGCCTGCGCTGGGGAGCCTCGCAGGACTGGATCGCGACCTATCTGCGCCGCCACCTCTCCCGGGAGCGGCTCCGCCTGCTCTCCGGCATGGCGGAGTCGGCCCAGAACCTGGTGGTCGAGGGCCGCAGCGTGCTGTTGGCCACCCTCGAGCTCCAGGAGGAGATCCAGGGGCTCGCCGGACTGCTCGACGAGCTGCGCGCCGCGGAGGGCTGCGACATCGGCTTCCTGCTCCTGTCCGACCCGCGCCGGATCAGCCTGATCGCGCGCTCGGTCGAGGGCGTCGACGTGCGCCCCTTCCTCGCCCCCTTCGGTGGCGGCGGCCACCCCTCCGCGGGCAGCGCCAGCCTGCGCTCCTGGGCGCTGGCCGACGTGCGAGACCACCTGATCGAGGTCCTCGCCGGCCAGTGCCGCTCGGCCGGCGACCTGGCGACCCGGGAGATCGTCGACATCTCGATGGACGACACGGTGGCCCGAGCGGCCCAGGTGCTCCAGCGTCACCGCATCTCGTCGCTGCCCGTGGTCGACGAGGGGCGCTACGCGGGCCTGGTGAGCCACCGGGAGATCGACGACGCGATGCGGCACGGTCTGGAGGAACAGCCCGTGCGCAGCATCAGCGCCGAGCCACCCGACTGGGTGGGGCCGGACGCCGACCTCAAGGCGGTCCAGGAGACCCTGATCGCCAACGCCGGCCGCCTCGTGATGGTCGGCAGCCCTCCCTCCCAGGCCGTGGGCGTGATCTCCCGCAGCGACCTGTTCCGGGTCCCCTGCATCGACCCGCCCCTGACGCGCAGCGGCCAGCCGCCCCCGGCGCGCTTCCTCTGGAAACGCGCCGAGCGCCTGACCGCGGCCGCCACGCCCCACCTGGAGCGCCTCGGCACCCTCGGCCGGGACCTCGGCCTGCGCGTGTGGCTGGTCGGAGGCTCGGTCCGGGACCTGCTCCTCGACACGCCCCTCCAGGACCTCGACGTGGTCGTCGAAGGGGACATCACGGGGCTCTCCGGGGCGATGGTGGCGGCCCTCGGGGGTCGGGTCGAGCCCCACCAGGACTTCGGCACGGCGACCCTGTCGCTGCCCGACGGCATCCGCATCGACCTGGCCCAGGCCCGCGCCGAGTCCTACCCCCGACCCGGTGCCCTGCCCCAGGTGGTGCCGGGGTCCCTGCACCGGGACCTTCGTCGCCGGGACTTCACGATCAACGCCATGGCGATGTCCCTGGACCCCCAGACCCGCGGTCGCCTGGTCGATCCATTCGGCGGCCAGGCGGATCTGAAGCGCAGGACCCTGCGGGTGCTGCACGGCCTGAGCTTCCACGACGACCCGACGCGGGCCTTCCGCGCGGCACGGTTCGCGGCGCGGTTCGACCTCGTCCTGGCCCCGGGGACCCGGGAGCTGATGCGCCAGGCCCTGGCCGCGGGCAGCTTCACCCAGCTCAGTCGCGAGCGCCTCGGCGCCTGCATCACCCGGATCCTCCGGGAGCGCGTCGCCATCCGGGCCGTGGGCCTGGCCCGGGACTGGGGGCTGCTGGGCCTGGTGCATCCCGCCCTGGCCACCGACCACGAGCTGCTGCCGAGGCTCCAGGCCGTGCGCGAGGCCTGGGTGGCGCTGGAGCTGGTCGAAGGCGAGCGGGCGCCGGATCCCAGCGCGGCCCTCTGGATCGCCGTCGGCTACGAGCTGACCCGCACGTCGCGAGAAGAGCGGGCCCGCCTCCGAGCCCAGGGCGTCGGGACCAGTCGCCAGTGGGTCTCCGGACCCGCCCGGGTCCGCAAGGCGCTGAGGCGCCTCGCGAGGGCACCTCAGCGCTCGCACCAGGCCCGGGTGCTGAAGGGCCTGGAGCCGGCCGAGCTGGTCTGCGTGCTCGGCGTGGGCGGACCGGAGTCCGAGGGCGCCCTCCAGTGGTGGATCCGCCACGGTCGCCACATCAAGCCCGCGCTCAGCGGACACGACCTGATCGCCGCCGGGTTCGAGGCCGGCCCCGGCGTGGGCGATGCCCTGCAGCGGGTCATGGACTGCGCCTGGAACGGGGGCGGACCCGAGGACCAGTGGCGAGCGGCTCGCGAGGCGGGCGGTCCTCGACCCTGATCGGGCGACTCAGGCCCCCTGGGCCCCCTCCTCTGCCGGCTCGACCTCGGGCTCCGGACGACCGGGGATCAACACGAAGGCCGCCAGCCCCTCTTCACGGCGCACCCGGGCCAGCACCAGGCAGCTCATGCAGCGCTCGGGAACGGCCGCGATCTCACCCTCTCCATGGCGACACAGGGCGCCTGGGTGCGCCCAGCAGACCCGTCCACCGTTGTGGCCCCCGTTCACGCCGTCGAGCTCCCTGGCGAACGGCACGGCGCAACCCTTGCGCACGCCCCTCTCCTGGCCACAGCCGTTGATCTCCCAGCAATTGGCCCGCGTCGGCGGGGCGCCCTGGGCCTGGACCCCGCCCGAGAACTGGGGCCAGAGGGATCCTGCGATCTGCGCCCGGGGGGAGAGGCCCTCGTCCTCGCCGAGCGCTCCCGACAGGATCAAGGAGGTCAGGACCCGGACCACGCGGGCGTCGAAGTGGTCGCGGACCCGGTGGTCCCGGGTCGGCAGCAGGGACGAATCGTGGTCGAGCCCGGCGCAGCGCCGCAGCTCGGCCACGGCGACCTCCGGGGTCATGCCCGCCCGGTAGGGACGGTCGGAGGTCATCGCGTCGTAGGCGTCGGCGGCACAGAGGACGCGCGCCGCCAGGGGGATCTGATCGCCGCTGAGGCCGTCGGGGTAGCCGGACCCGTCCATGCGCTCGTGGTGCCAGCGCACCAGCAGCGCCACCTGCTCGAAGCCCTCGATGGGGGGCCTGATCGCGGACAGGGTGGATATCGTGAAGTGAGGGCCTGCTCTTGACGGAGGAGTGGTAGCCGGTGATCGGGGTTCTCTCTCCCGAAACGAGTGCCTTCCCCATGACCCCTCTCCCGACCCACCTTTCCCGCACCGCAATGACCCGCGCGCTCGAAAGCGCGCTCGCCGACTTCGATGAGGACGCGCTCGCAGTGCTCGCTCTTCCCGCCCGCAATGCCGAGGAGTTCCTCGCGTTCGAGCGGTTGGCGGAAGCGCTGGGCCGCAAGCTGTCGGACAGCCTCGTCGAGGCGAGGATCCTCGGTGCCCACGTGGACACCACCGAGCGTCGGGTGGCGTGCAACGAGGCGCGGGAGCGGTTCCGGGAGGCCGGAGAGACGCGCCGCATCGACAACCTGGGACCCCGACCGGCCAGTGTGCGCCTGTCGGGCGGGGGGGTGCTCCGCCTGCAGACGCCCTACCTCCGGCCCAGCCGCAAGGGCCTCGTGGGCCGACCCCGCACCAAGCGCGGCCCCGACGGCTCCGGGTGCTACCCCGTGCTGGAGAGGCTCGGGATCCGAGATGGCGTAACTCCGCTGACGCGCTCGAAGCTCTGTCGCCAGATCGTCCAGTGCGGCAGCTACGCGGAGGCGCTGGACCAGCTCCGCAGCGAGGGCCTCGACGTGAACGTGTCGACGCTGGTCCGGGTGGCCGTCGCCACCGGCAGCGCCGCGCTGGAGAATCGGGACCGGGAGGTCGCCCGGGCGCTGGAAGAGCCGCTCCCGGAGCGGTCCCTGGTCGAAGGCCAGCGCCTTCGCGTCTCGATCGACGGTGGCCGGTCCCGCATCCGCAACACGTACGCCAAGCGGCGGAAGAAGAAGAACGGGCGGCGGGCCTTCGAGGTGCCCTGGAGGGAGCCCCGCCTGATCACGGTCGACGTGCTGACCGAAGAAGGCAAGCTCGATCCCACGGTGCCGCCCATCTACGAAGTCGACCTCGGCAACGCCGACCGGGTCTTCGACCTCCTCGCCGGCCTGCTGCGCCTGATCGGTGCGCACGGGGCCCGCGAGGTCGTCTTCGTGTCCGATGGAGCCGACTGGATCTGGGACCGAGTGGACCGGCTCGTCCAGCGCGCGGGCCTCGACCCGAAGCGGGTCCACAAGATCCTCGACTTCTACCATGCCTCCGAGCACATCTCGGATGCGCTGAAGGCGTGCAAGAACCTCTCGGAGAAGGAGCGCCGGGCCCGGCACGGGGCGCTGTGCCGGAAGATGCTGGAGCCCGATGGCATCGAGGAAGTGATCCGCGAGTTGTCGGCCCTGGCTCGGGGTCGCCGCGGGAAGCGGGTCAACAAGGAGATCCGCTACCTTCGCAAGCACGCCGCCCACATGCGATACGCCCGCTGGAAGGCCGCCAACGTCCCCATCGGCTCGGGGGTCGTGGAGAGCGCCATCCGGCGCGTGATCAACCTGCGGTTCAAGGCGCCGAGCACCTTCTGGCGGGAGGACCATCTCGCCGCCCTGCTCTACCTCCGCTGCGCACTCAAGGCTGGCCGCTGGGACGAGTTCATGATCGCCAACCTCCGCGGACGGCACTGGCTCACGCAGACCGAGAGGGTCGGTGGGACGCCGAAAACGGAGGCCGCGTGATCAGATCCACCCTCACCGCGAACGCTCCCC
>CAZCVP010000139.1:8636-21781 GCA_964501915.1 uncultured Enterobacterales bacterium | reverse complement strand
AGATCTCGATCTGCGGGTGGTCCGGGCCCATGTGGCACTTGCCGCAGTTCTCCGGGTGCCGCGCCTGCTCGACGGAGAACTGGTGGCGGCTGTGGCAGGCGGTGCAGGAGCCGCGGGAGCCGTCGGGGTTCAGCCGCCCCATGCCGGTGTTGGGCCAGGTGGCCGGGTCGAGCTTGCCGTCCTCGAGCACCACGACCTCGGCGCCGTGGCACTGCCAGCAGCCGTTGACCGCCGCGGCGGAGACCCCACCCGGGAAGCCGGGGGTCACCAGCCCGTTGTTGCCCTCGACGACCTCGGCGAGCACGTTGTCCAGCGAGCCGAGGATCCGCCCGGCCTGGGCGTGGTGACTCTCGGTGAACTCCTTGACCTCCTTCTCGTGGCACTCCTCGCAGTCCTTTGGGGAGACGATGATCGCGATGCGCTGCTTGTAGTGCATGAAGGCATCGGAGTCGTTGGCGTTGGCGGCGTGGCACTCGTAGCAGCCCACGTTGCCGCGGTAGTGCTTGGAGAGGCCCCACTGCTGGACCACCGAAGGGGACTCCTTCTTGTGGCAGTCCACGCACTCCCTGGTCTGGTCCGAGAATTCGGTGGGGGTCTGCGCCGCCTCGGCCGACTCCTGGTCGAGCAGCGTGAAGACGATCAGGGCCGCCCCGAGGACGGCCAACAGCCAAAGGAGGCTGAGCTTGCGAGAGGAGGAGGGTGCAAGGGAACCCGACATGTGAGCTTCTCACCTCGATGGGACGCTGGGCAGGGCCGGCCGAAGGACCGCGCCGACTCCGCGCGGACCACTGCAAGTGGCGGGCCAGATCGAGAAATCAGCCCACATCGACATCTGTTGAGATCGAGGGGTCCGGGCATGGGTGGGAAGCACACACACCGCTGGGTCATCCCACACAGTGGACCTCCGGGTCGAATGGACGCAGGCCGAGCGCACAGCTAGGATAGGGGCTCGTGAAGGCGCTCGTCTACACCGCACCCCGCGCGCTGGCCTGGCGGCAGGAACCGGAGCCCTCTCCCCGCCCGGGCGAGGCGCGGGTCGCGGTCGAAGCCGTGGGCATCTGTGGCAGCGACCTGCACGGCTGGCTGGGCCACGACGCCCGCCGGGTCCCGCCGCTGATCCTGGGCCACGAGGCCTGCGGTCGGATCCTGGACGGTCCCCGGGCGGGTCGAAGGGTGGTCCTGAACCCCCTGGTCGTCTGCGGTCGGTGCGCAGCCTGTGTGTCCGGCCGCACCAACCTCTGCCCGGGTCGACAGCTCATCGGGATGGCCCGGCCCGGCGCCTTCGCGGAGCGCATCAGCCTGCCCGAGCACAACCTCCTCGACGTGCCCGAGGGGCTCTCGTCGGCCCACGCGGCGCTGACCGAGCCCTGTGGCACAGCCGTGCACGCGCTGGGACTCGCGGACCGGGCGCTCAGAGAGCCCTCGGCCGGGCGAGCCCTGGTGCTCGGAGCCGGCTCGGTGGGCCTGCTGACCGCCCTGCTGCTGGCGGCCCGCGGCTGGCCCGAGGTGGTCCTGTCCGAGCTCATCCCGGCTCGCCGGGCCTCCGCGGCGACCCAGCCCGGGCTGAGGGTCCTCGATCCAGCCGCGGAGGCGCCTGGGGGCGCGGCCTTCGACCTCGTGGTCGACGCGGTCGGAGCCACCGCCACCCGCACGACGGCCTGCGAGGCCGTGCGTCCAGGGGGCGTGATCGTCCACATCGGGCTCGCCGAGGACCGCGGAGGCCTCGACATGCGCCGCCTCACCCTGGCCGAGGTCGCCCTGCTGGGCTGCTACACCTACAGCCACCAGGACCTGGAGGTGGCCCTGGCGGCCCTGGCCTCCGGTGAGCTCGGCGACCTGGCCTGGGTCGAGGAGCGTCCCCTGGCCGACGGCGCTCGAGCCTTCGAGGACCTGCTCGCCGGGAGGCTGCCGGCGGCCAAGGTCGTCCTGCGCCCCTGATCCCCCCTCCAGGAGTTCCCATGACTCACTTCCTCGTGCACGACCACACCGACACGGTCGGCGTGGTGGTCGTCGAAGACGTCGCCGCCGGTGCGCAGCTCACCGGGTGGGTGATGGACAGCGACGAGACCCTGACGCTGACCGCGCTGGACGCGATCCCCATCGGCCACAAGCTGGCCCTGGACCCCATCGCCGACGGCGCCGGGGTGATCAAGTACGGCGCCGACATCGGCGTCGCGGTGGCCGACGTGCCCCGTGGCGGCCACGTCCACGTGCACAACCTCAAGACCCGCAGGTGGTGAACATGTCCGGGCGAACCTTCTGGGGCTACCGCCGCGCCGACGGACGGGTCGGCATCCGCAACCACGTCGTCGTCCTGCCCCTGGACGACATCTCCAACGCAGCCGTCGAGGCCGTGGCCGGTCACATCCAGGGCACCCTGGCGATCCCCCACCCCTACGGACGGCTCCAGTTCGGTGCCGACCTGGAGCTCTTCTTCCGCACCCTGATCGGCACCGGCTCCAACCCCAACGTGGCCGCGGTGGTGGTCGTGGGCATCGAGCCCGGCTGGACCCGGCGGGTGGTCGAGGGCATCGCGGCCACGGGCAAGCCCGTGGAGGGCCTCTCGATCGAGCGCCACGGTGACATCGACACCGTCGCCCGGGCCTCGCGGGTCGCCAAGACCTTCGTTCACGACGCCAGCGAGCTCCGCCGGGAGGCGTGCGAGCTGTCCGAGCTCTACATCGGCGTGAAGTGCGGCGAGTCCGACACCACCAGCGGCCTGGCCTCCAACCCCACCGTGGGCGACCTCGTGGACAAGCTGGTGCCGGGGGGCACGACCGTCTGCTTCGGCGAGACCTCCGAGATCACCGGCACCGAGCAGGTCTGCGCCAGCCGCGCCGCCACACCCGAGGTGGCCCAGCGCTTCCTGGAGACCTGGAGCCGCTACAACGACATGATCCTGGCCCACAAGACCGACGACCTCTCGGACAGTCAGCCCACCAAGGGCAACATCGAAGGCGGTCTCTCGACCATCGAGGAGAAGGCCTTCGGCAACCTGCAGAAGATCGGCAGGGTCTCCCGCTTCGTCGACGTGCTCGAGCCGGCCGCCGCGCCGACGAAGGGCCCGGGGCTCTACTTCATGGACACCAGCTCGGCGGCGGCGGAGTGCGTGACGCTGCAGGCGGCGTCAGGCGCCGCCGTCCACCTCTTCCCCACGGGCCAGGGCAACGTGGTCGGCCACCCGATCATGCCGGTCATCAAGCTCACCGCGAACCCTCGCACCGCCCGGGAGATGGCGGAGCACATCGACCTGGACGTGTCGGGCCTGCTCCAGCGACAGCTCACCCTCGACCAGGCCGGGGACGCGCTGATCGACATGACCGTGCGGACAGCCAACGGGCGCAGGACGGCGGCCGAGGTGCTCGGTCACCGGGAGTTCGTGCTGACGAAGCTCTACCCGAGCGCCTGACGGGGGGCCGGCTCACCCTCGGCGACCGAACAACAGACCCTCCAGCACGCTGGCCGACACCGACAGCACCAGCGCGCCGAGGATCGCCGGCACCAACCCGGCCACGGCGAAGCCCGGCAGGACCCAGGCCGCCAGCATGAACATCAGGCCGTTCACGACGAGGAGGAAGAGACCGAGCGTCAGCACGGTGATCGGGAAGGTCAGCACGACCAGCACCGGTCGGACCAGGGCGTTGGCCAGGCCGATGCCGATCGCCGCGAGGAAGGCATCGGGCCAGAGGGCGTCGACGTGGACGCCGGGCAGGAGCCAGGCCGTGAAGCCCACGGCGAGCCCGGTGACGAGCCAGGTGGCGAGCGCTCCGGTGCAGCCGCGGCGTCTCATGGAACCTCCTCCCGGTGGCCCTGTTCCTAACCGCTACACCTCGGCGCCTCATCAGCATCCGGCTCGGTCCTCCCGCGCTACAGATCCACCACCCATGCTCCTGCTCTTGCTCGCCTGCACCACCTCGACTGGGCCCGACTCGGCCAGCGCACCCGACTCCGGCTCCGCCACGACCGACGGCGGCCCCCTGTCCCTGCTCACCCTCAACCTCCACTGCTTCCGGCTCGACGGCACGGACTTCGGCTCCAACCCGGACCGCTTCGACGCCATCGCCACCACCGTCGCCGCCGAGTCCGTCCGGGTGATCGCCGTCCAGGAGGCCTGCGAGCGGACCGCCGATGGCGCGGCGATCGAGACCCTCGCCGGTGCCCTGGAGGACGCTACGGGCGCGGACTGGCACACCGCCTGGACCCCCACCCACCTCGCCTGGGAGGGCACGGACGAGGAGGCCCTGGAGGGTGTCGGCCTGCTGGCCCGTGGAGGCGCCCTCGACGACGCGACCGCCCTCACCTACCAGAGCCAGGACGGCCTCCAGCGCACCGCCCTGTCCGCCCGCCTGCCGGAGGTGCTCGGCGGGCTGCGGGTCCACGTGGTCCACCTCGACCACGCCGACGCCGACAACCGGGTCCGCCAGGCACGGGAGAGTGCCGTGCACGCCCTGGCGACCACGGCCGACGACCTGGGCGTGCTCGTGGCGGGGGATCTCAACGCCCCCCCCGACTCCTCCACCCACGACGCCTTCCAGTCGATGGGCTTCGAGGTCCCGACCGCAGCCCTGGACGACAGCGGCATCGACCATGTCCTCCACCACCGGGACGGACCGCTCACCGTGGACGGCGCACGCCGCCTCTTCGACGGGACCGACGGTCCCCGGGTCAGCGACCACCCGGGCATCGCCGTCGACGTGAGCCCCCGGACAGCCCCCGCGGCCACCCTCACCCGCTTCGTCGCCGAAGGGGACCTCGACAGCGGCCACCACCCCTACCTCCGAGGCGACACCGCGCCGCTGAGCTGGGACTGGGGCTGGCCGGCCCGCCAGCGCGACGACGGCACCTGGGAGGTGGTGATCAGCGAGTGGACCTCCGAGGAGGTGGGCTGCAAGTGGGTGCTGGACGACGTCACCTGGCAGCAGGGGCCGGACGAGGTCGCGACCGCCGGCCGGGACCACCTCACCTCACCGCGGTTCTGAGCCCGGACACACCCACTCGAAGGTGTGGCCTCCCGCCTCGATCACGTCGCCGTGGGCCAGGTCCCCGGCCCGCACCCGCTCCCCGTTGACGAAGACGCCATTGGTCGAGTCCCGGTCCCGGATCTCGTAGGACGTGCCGGTCCAGACGATGACCGCGTGGAGCCGCGAGGTCCCCCGCCCGCCCACCGTCACCGAGCACCCCTTGGAGCGCCCGAAGGTGAGGCCCGGCGAGACGAAGGGGTACTGCTCGCGGGCGTGCCCCTGACCGGTCACCAGCCAGGCCGGCGGTCGGACCGGCTCGGCAGGAGGCGTCGAGGACTCCGCGTCCTCGGCGCTGGTGGAGTCCGCGGCCTCGGGGGCCTCGAGCTCTCCCTTGCGACGCGCCCGGCTCCAGGGCGCCCCGACGAACGAGTCCGGTGGTCGACGAGACATGGCGGCACCTCACCCCGTTCCAGGAGCAAGATCGATGCCACGTCCAGACGCCGTACGCCGCCCGCAGACCGGGGCATCGGGACCCCGACTGTCCACCCGGCGCCCCGGTCTCCGCTCCCCGGTTCCGAGGGGCCCGGGAGCCAGGCAGAGCGGGGCGAGACAGGGGAGGAGGCACTTCATGATCCAAGCCTACTTTCAGTGCAGGGACTCGATCACCTCCGGGTGAGATCTCGGGTCGCCTCCCCGCCGTCGCACGAGCTCGCCCAGGGCCTGGTTGGCCGCGGCCAGTCGCTCGACGAGGCTGACCAGCCCGGCACGGCGGACCGCTGCCCACAGCGTCGGCGGGCCCTCCTGGACCGCGTGAGCGGCGAAGTGGAAGATCCAGGTCGTCGCCGTCGCGACCACCGAGGCCGACGCCGCGGCCCCCGGGGCGAGGGCCTCCGGCGAGACGAGCTCGCCGGCCCGCAGCCGGCCCACCTGGACCTCGCCGCCCGACGGACAGGCCCGCCGCAGCTCGAGCCCGCCCTGGAGCACGACGCCGACCCGGTCCGGCACCGCCCGCTCAGCGATGACCACGCCTCCTCGCGGGTGCGGGCAGAGGTGCCCCCGGACCGCGAGCTGCGTGAGATCCCCCAGGCCGGTGCCGGCGAGGGTGGGCGCCGAACACAGGGCGTCCAGGGCCGAGCCGGGCGCGGACGGCCGTCCGATGGCCTCCACCGCGAGCTGCCGGCCGAGGGCCTGCCACGGAGACGGCATCACCGCCCGCGGGCAGCCGGTCCCCACCACCCGGCTGATGGCCTCCCGCGTCCGTGAGAGCTGCCCGGCCAGCAGCCGCAGCGCCCAGGCCTCGAGTCGCTCGGCGACCGGACTGCCGCAGTCCCTCAGGGTCTCCAGGCCCCAGGGGTGGAGCAGCAGCACCTCGGACGGCTCGAGGGCCTGCACGGTGGCCGAGCGACGCCAGCTCCCGTCCACCAGCGCGGGCTCGCCGATGAGCTGCCCCGGCTCGAGGTGGGCCAGCTCGACCTCGGGGTCTCCGCGCACCACCCGGAAGCGCCCGCGGGTGACCAGGGCGAGCCAGTCCACCGTCTGGCCCTCGAACACCGCGATCTCGCCCGCGGTGTAGCTCGCCCGCTGGAAGGCGCCGGCCGCCTGGCCGAGCTGGACGCGGTTGAGGCCGTCGAACAGCCGCAGCGAGACGAGGCTCTCAGCACGGACCCGCATCGGCCCTCCTCTGGCGCACCAGGCGGCCCAGTGCGCGGTCGGCGACTCCGAGACGCCGGGTCACCGAGCCGATGGCCACCTTGCGCAGCACCGTCTCGATGCCGGCGTCCCGGAAGGTCCTGGCCCGGAGCCGCAGGACCCAGCTCGGGGCGATCGTGGTGCAGGTCGCGCTGCACCGGCCACCATCGATCAGGGAGGCGAACCCGAACGCCGTGCCCGCCGACAGGCTGGCGACAGCGGAGTCCCGGCCCGTCGATGCGTGGCAGGTGACCTCCACCCGGCCGGCTACCAGGAGGAACCCGCACTCGGCCGCCTCCCCCTCCGCCAGCAGCACCGTGCCTCGTGGCACGGGCTCCAGGACAGCCGTCCTCACGAGCTGCTGGCGCTGCCGCGGACTGAGGGCCACGAAGACGGGCGCCTGCTCCACCACCTCGGCCACCTTCGGCACGCGGGCCTGGAGGCGAAGCCGCGCCCCGTCCCACCAGCGCAGCGGGGCCGCGGCCCGCCACTGGGGACGATGCAGGAGCTGACCGACGGACATCGCCGCGATCGCGTCCGTGGTGTCCCGCAGGCGCTCGACGAGGATCTCGGCCACCCCGCACTCGAGCCGATCGAGCAGGACCGGGCAGCCGACACGCAGCCGGGCGAGCCCCCAGCTATCGAGCACGAGCAGCCGCGTCGGGCGACAGGTCCGGATGGTGGCCTGGCGACGCGACATGCCCCCCAGCAGCCCCATCTCCCCCACGACCTGCCCCGCGGCGATGGTGGCGACGTAGACCTCCTCCTCGTCGAGGCGCCCCGAGCCCGCGTGCCCCCGCGTGACGCGCAGCTCCCCCTCGAGCACCAGGCCCATCCAGGTCGCCGCCTGGTCCTGGCCCATCAGGACCTCGTCCTCGGCCACCACCACCAGGTGGAAGGCCTCCAGCGCCTGCTCGAGCTCTCCCTCGGGGAGGTCCGCGAACAGCTCGAAGGCTCTCAGCTCGGCGAGCGTGGGCTGCATGGAACCTCCCTGTGCAGAGAGATCACAGCAGCTCACCCGGTCGGGTCGGGTCTCTGGTTGTCAGCTTCTGTCGGGCGAGACGAACTCCTGTAGCAGCTCGCCCCCCTCCCGCAGCACGGCCTCCAGGTCCGCCTCGCTCAGCTCGGACCGCCAGCGGTCGACGGCTGCGGTGGCGATCGGCTCGACCACCGCCGCGCTGCTGGACTCCCGCTCCGAGACGCGCACGCCCTCCTGGTGGCTCAGGACCGCCTCGTCCCAGGCCTCCCCGAGGAAGGCCAGCAGGGTCTCCATGACCGGGCGCGGGTCGTGGACCAGGTCCTCGTAGCGGACCTCCAGATAGCGACCCGGCACCGCCCGGGCCTGCTCTCTCACCGTGCGCACGACCTCGGCCCAGTAGCGCGCTCCACTGCCGGCGTCCTTGCAGTACCAGATGGGCTCTCCCGAGGCCGGATCGATCCAGGCCTGACGCACCAGGCTGGCGGCGACGGCGCGTCCGTCCCGCACGACGTGGACGAAGCGAGCCCGCGGGTAGAGCCGGCCCAGGGTCGCCATGTGGAGCAGGTTGTGGGGGGTCTTCTCGGCCACCCGGACCGCACGCGGGTCCTCCACCATGCCCTCGAGCAGGGTGGTCACGAAGGCCCGCAGGGCGGCGTCGAGGTGCCCCTCGTCGAGTCCGGCCGCCTGGAGGTCCGGCGCCATCGCCTGCCACCACTGGTCCCTCAGCGTGCAGATGGCGGGGACCAGCTTGAGCTCGGGACCACAGGCCACGCGGGGGTGGGCGTCGAGCATCGCCCGCAACAGCGTCGTGCCGCTGCGGCCAGCGCCACCGAGGAAGACGAAGTCCGGCTCGCCGTCGTCCTCCACGTCGATGCCGAAGCCGCCGAGGATGGCCTCGACCTGGCCCTTGAGTCCGGGCACGAGGTCCTCGGCCCGCGGCTCCAGCCAGGTCTCCAGGAGATCGGTGCGGCCCGTGACGAGCCAGCGCTCGACCACCGGGGCCACCTCGTGGTCCGGCGCCGGCTGGCCCTTCAGCGGGTGCCGCTCGACCGGCACCCGCGCCGCGAGCGCTCCCAGCAGCCCGGCCAGGCCGGGTCCGGCCACCGGACGGCCCTCCAAGAGCCCCGTCGTGCAGCGGAGGGCGTGGAAGCGGGCCCGCCGATGGGGGGCGACGAAGCCACGAGGGGCGAGGTCCGTCGCCCGCTTGAGCAGCACCGCGGCGTCGGCGCCGTGTCCGAGAGCCCCCGCCGCGGCCGCCGCGAGGGTCCAGCCATCGGGGACCTCCTCGACGAGCAGCGGCTCCAGGACCTCGAGGGCCTGCTCGGCCCGCCCCAGCTCCACCAGGGCCTCGGCCCGGCCGAGCGCGGCCTCCGAGAGCCCGGCGTGACACTCCAGAGCCGCTTCGAAGGCCTCCAGGGCCCGCTCGGGCTCCCCGAGGCGCAGGGCGACGGTGCCGGCCCGGGTGGCGGCCGTGAACGAGGTCGCGCCGGGCATCGGCTCCTCGGCGAAGTCCCGGCCCGCGAACCCCAGGCAGGCCTCGTAGCAGGACCAGGCGGCCAACAGGTCCTGCTCGGGGTCCTGGGCCGGCGCCTGGGCCTCCAGGGCCCAGCCCTTGAGCAGGTCGAGGTTCGGGTGGGCGAAGCCCCAGACAGCGGCCGTCTCCAGCACCGACAGCGCCTCCTCCGGCTCGCCGCGACGGATGCGGCCGTGGGCGAGCAGCGAGGCGAGGCTCACCACGGCCGGTCGCGGTCCGCCGGCCTCGAGCTGCGCCAGCGCATCCCCCCAGGCCCGCTCGGCCTCCACCAGGGCCCGCTCCTCGTCGCCGGATCGCAGCACCTCGCGAGCCAGGTAGCCGCGGGCCACGGGGTCGGTCGGCTCCTGCTCGCAGCGGCGCTCCAGCAGGCGCAGGTTGCGGGCGTCCTTGTCCCGGGCCTGTCGCACCTCGGGGACGTAGCCGTAGTGGACCAGGTCGGCGTCGACCCGGGACACCACCCGGTCCTGGGCCGTGAGCCAGCCGGCGACGGTCTCGTGGACCGCTCCTTCGTAGCGCAGGTCTTCGGTGCGCCGGAGCAGCCGGGGCAGCAGGACCGGCTCGCCCTGGCGGGAGGCGCCGGCGACCACCGCCTCCGGGTCGGCGTCCAGGTCGGTGGCGTTGTGGAGGGGCAGCATGCCGCAGTCGATGGCGCCCTGGGACACGGCTCGGCGCAGGGCCCCGGCCGCGCCGGGTCCGAGGCGCTCGTCGGCGTCCAGGATCAGGACGTAGTCGCCGGTGGCGGCGTCCAGGGCCGCGTTGCGCGCCGCGGCGAAGTCCTCGACCCAGGGAAAGCGCACGACGCGGGCCCCGGCGGCCTCGGCGAGGGCCGGGGTGTCGTCGCGGCTGCCGGTGTCGACCACGATGACCTCGTCCACCACGCCGTCGACCGACGCCAGGCAGCCGGGCAGGAAGCGCTCCTCGTCTCGCGCGATGAGACAGAGGGAGAGGGAAGGAGCGGCCATGGGAACCTCCGGGGCCTGCCCGGATCGGACGGGGGACGGGCGCATTGAGGGATTCCGGAGCTCGGACACCGGACTCGGGGTCTTCCCTACGTCTCCGCTGTGACCGCGGCGGGGTGACGGGGCCGGTGTGGCCCGCGCTCAGGGCACGGCGGTCTGGCCGTCGATGGTCCGACCTCTTGCAGCCAGCGAGGGGTGGGAACGTATCGCCGGAGCGACCGGGCCCGCCGCTGGATCAGGGCCGCAGCCCCCCGAACACCAGGTAGACGGCGCCGTCGTCCACGTAGTCTCCTCGCGCGGCGATCAGCAGGTCGCCGAGCCCGTCTCCGTCCACGTCTCCGGCGCCAGCGACGCGGTACCCGGCCCTGGCTCCCGAGTCCTCGCTGTAGAAGACGGCGTCTGCGGTCGACAGGTCGACCACCCCCTCCAGAGGACCGTAGAGCAGGACGGCGGCGCCACCGGGGTAGGCGTCCTGTCCGGACGGGGCGCCGATCGCCAGCTCCGGCAGGCCGTCTCCGTCCATGTCGCCGACGCTGGCGACGTGGCTGCCGGCTCGCCCATCGGGCCCGACTCCGCCGACCAGGGCGAGCACGTGGGCCTCGGGGTGGGGGAGGAGGCCGTCGATCGGGCCGGGGACCACGTAGATGTCCTCCGCTGCGCCGTCTCCGTCCTCTGACTTCGCACGGTAGAGGACATCCGCGTAGCCGTCCTGGTCCAGGTCTCTGCCGCCCTTCGCCGACAGGGAGCCACCGATCGACTCGATGCCGCTGATGCCTGCATCGGAGGCTCCGAAGCGGACCTCGCCGACGGTCTCGCCGGAGAGCAGCCACGCGGTGGCCTCGTCCTGCCAGGGCCCTGTGACGAGCATGTCCTGCAGCCCGTCCCCGTCCAGATCTCCCGCGCCGGTGATCTTGGCGGTGTTGTAGTCGCTCTCCGAGGTCCCCACGATCCAGGCGTCGGCGTCGGTGTTCAGCTCGAGGGTGCCCGTCACAGGGCTCCGGAAGAGCCAGGCGACGGCCGGGCCGTCGTGGGTCTCGTCGAGTCCCGTCCGGGTCGCGAGCAAGAGGTCGCCCAGGGCGTCGCCGTCGACGTCTCCGGGCATGGCCATGTTGTAGCTCAGGCCGTTGGACTGGAAGTGGCAGGAGTCCCTCTCCTGGTGGAAGGTGGCCACCGGCTCGGCCTCGGGCCCGATCGTGCCACCCGGATCTCCACGGAGGAGCTTGGCGGCGGCGAAGGTCGCGTACGCGGGCTCGCCGGTCTCGCATGGCCCCACGTCGTCCAGGTAGACGGCTCGGGTCCAGCCGGTGAGCGCCACCAGGAGGTCGTCCAGGCCGTCCCCGTTCATGTCCCCCCGGGCATCCGCTCTCACCCCTTCGAGCATCGCGTAGGGGTCGTCGTCCTGGAGCACCAGCGACGCCGTGGCGCCGCGGGGCCCCCGGGTGTCCTCCAGCCTGGAGTAGGCGAGGACTCCGTTCCTGGAGCTGAGCCTACCGAAGGGGACCAGCACCTCGGTCCGACCGTCTCCGTCCAGGTCCCCCGCCCCCGCGAGCTGTCGACCCACGTAGGGGTAGTCCTCGTTGCCGTGGACCATGGCGCTGATGTCGGCCAGCGAGTGCTCTCCCAATAGGGCCTGTCGTGGAGGTGGCGTGGCCCCGTGCTCGGGACCTTCGTCTGCGCGCCGGGTGCCTGGGACCAGGCCGCTGTCCACCGTGGAGGTCGCACCTGAGCAGGCGGCTGTCCACAGCAGCCAGACCGCGGGTAGCTCTGCCAACCAGGGCGTCATGTGCCCTTCTCCACGGGTGGTGGAGCACCGAGGCTACCACCCAGAGGATGGGAGCCACGCCGTCGCACGGGGCGTTGGGAAGCCCGGACTCCCTTGCCGGATTCCAACCTCCCGTGCTCGTGGTCGGTCTCGTTCTCGCTCTCGTCCTCGTTGAACGGAACCCCTCCGGGGTAGCAGCCGCCGGGTAGCGACGACCGCGGCTCCGTGTCGGAGTCAGAGCCCCCGCAGCACCGACTCCCGCGGCATCCCGTCCGCCCCGATCCGCGCCGCCAGGCGGCGACCGTGCTGGACCACCACCGGCTCCAGCTCCACGCCGCAGCCCCGCTCCTCCCGCACCACCTCGATCCGGTACCCCACCAAGAGCGCCTGCCAGTCCTCGCTCAGCTCGGAGAGCGCCGGGCAGGTGTCTCCCTCCGAGAGGAACCACCGGTCCGTCAGGGCCTCCGCGAGACCCGCCGCGAGCTGGAGGCTCACCGTCAGCTCCCGCTGGCCGGCCCCCATCGTGGCCAGGGCCCGGGCCTCCTCCCGCTCCTCCGGCGACACGGTGCCCGGCACGAGCCGGTAGGTGCGCTCGACGGGACTGGGCGTGACCCCCAGGGGCACGACGGCCCCGTTCGTCGGGCGGTTGACCCGGAGCACGAAGGGGTCCTCGCCGAAGCTGGGCTCGGCGTCGAAGAGCAGCACGAGGTCCGGGCCCTGGTCGAGCTGCATCGCCTCGACGGGCCCCGAGGTCATCCAGCTCACGTCGTAGAGGTCGACCACCGGCCGCGCCTCCCCCCGGAACTGGAGGCCTCCCACCAGGTCGTCGCCGGACCGGAGCCGGAAGACCCCCGCCTTCCAGGCCGCCCGCCAGCGGTCGACCTCGGCGCTGCTGGTGGCGAGGGCCTGGGCCAGGACCCCTGGAGACTGGGGCGCACGGCGTGCCGTCAGCCCCTGGTCGTGCTCTCCCTCCCGCGCCCCCAGGGGCAGCACCAGCTCCGGGGGCTCGCCCTGGATGCGCAGCGACGCCTCCCCCTCCCCGGCCGCCGTCTCGAAGGGGAAGCTCAGCCAGTGGGCGTCTCCCTCGACCTCGACCCCGCAGGGCACGGGCTCCTCGGAGAGCGTCTTCCAGGTGGGCCCCGCCAGGGCGATGCGACAGGAGGTCCCGAGCTCCAGGAACCCCAGCACGCCCTCGGCCTCGAGGGTGAAGCGACCCCGCGGGCGGGCGGCCGCCCGCCCGGGCCCCCCCGCCCGCCCCCCG
>CAZCVP010000139.1:0-8626 GCA_964501915.1 uncultured Enterobacterales bacterium | reverse complement strand
GGGCGGGGGGGGGTGGCCCGCCGGGGGCCGCGGGCGCCCGCGCGCCGGGGCCCGCAGGCCGCCAGCAGGGCCCAGAGCATCAGCGGAGCACCTCGAAGGCCTCGGCCATGTCCAGGGCGACGCCGAGGGTCCAGGCCGCCCCGATGTCGTCGTTGTCGGTCACCCGTCCCTGGAGGGCGAAGCCCTGGGCGTAGAGCGCGATGTCCAGGTAGCGGGCCAGGGGCAGGGCCAGCCGGATCTCGCCGAGGGCCTTGAAGCGCAGGTCGCTGGCGTCGTCGTCGGAGGTGTTGCCGTAGAAGTCGAGGGCCCCGTAGGTCGAGAGCCGCGCCGAGGGCCCGAAGACCTTCAGGGTCTCGAAGTCCACCCGACCGCCCAGCTCCCAGGTCTTGTCCTGGAGCCGCGCCAGGTCCCGGTTGACGAGCAGACCGGCGCGCAGGGCGCGCAGTCCCCGGTACTTGAGCAGCGACAGGCCCAGCACCAGGGAGAGGTCCGCCTGGCGCGGGTTCAGCCCCCCGTCCTCGAGCTCCGTCGGCGTGTACTCGCTGTCGAAGGCCAGCTCGCCGTAGGGCATCGCCCGCAGCGGCGCGTTCCCGGGGAAGGTGAGGCGCGGCAGCGCCGCGGAGGTCGACAGCCGCCAGTCGTCGGCGGTCTCCTGGGGCTCGCTGTCCAGGGTCTTGAGGCGGGCATAGGCGCTGCGGAAGCGCAGGTCCCAGTTGGCGGGCTTCGAGGTGTAGTCCAGCGCCACGTCCACCGAGGAGCCCAGGGTGTAGCTCGACGGGCTGGTGGCGAGGGTCTCGGGGACCGAGGCGAAGGCCTCGTTGTCGGTGCCGCGGAAGACCTCGCCCTTGAGCGAGAGCTGGCGGACACGCAGCAGCCACTGGCCGGGCTTGTCCTTGTGGGAGCGGGCCAGCAGCGCCTCGGCACCGCCCGCCGGATCGGTGGTGAGCTGGGTGCGCAGGCCGTCCAGGGCCGCCTTGCGCAGGGTCAGGGGGCGACCGGCGGCGTCGTTGGGCACCTCCATCGCCGGCTGGTCCAGCCAGCGACTCGAAGCCACGCCCTGGAGCATGGCGTCCAGCGGTGAGCCGAGGCGGGTGCGGTCCGTGGTGGCGACGAGGTAGCTGCGGTCCCCCTCGATGCTGCGACCGTGGGCCTTGGGCTTGCGCTCCCCGACCGGGGCACCACAGGTCACCGGCGCCAGGCCGCGGGCCTTCAACAGCAGCTCCGTGAGGCGATCCCCGGGGACCCGGTGCAGCTCGACGACGTCGAGCAGGGCGAGCTGGTCGACGACCTGCAGCTCGGTCAGGGGCCCCGGGAGCGGCGTCACCGGCGGCAGCTCCCGCAGCAGCACGGCGTCGGCACCGGTGGCCTCGAGCACCGTCTCGCAGACCACCTTGTCCCACTGCTCCTGGGTCCAGGCCGCCGTGGGTCCCGCCGGGGGGGCCGGCAGGAGCTGTCGCTCCAGGGCCGGGTAGGTGGCCGCCCGGACCTCGGTGATGCGGGAGGTGACGAGCGGATCGATCGGGAGCGACGCCGGCACGAGGTGAGGCCTCACGACCACGCCCGAGAGCCCCCCATCGGATGCTCCGAAGGTCAGCTCCGCCGTGGCGACACCGTCCATGGCCAGCGTCAGCGGGGCGCCCTTGGCGTCCACCGGCAGGTCGCGGAGCCGCACGTGGCGCTCCTCGACACGCAGGGTGGCCATGGTGGGGTCCCCGGCCACGAGGTCGATGCCGCGGGCCCGGTAGCGCAGCGCGGTCAGCACCGACGGGCTGCTGGCCAGGGCGACCACCGCGTCGGGGTGGTGCTCGGCGTGGACCCGGTCCACGACCTCCTGCACGGCCTCCACGGGGTCGGTGAGGGTCACGCCGTCGAGGCCGAGCGCGGGCAGGAGCACGTTCCAGGCCGGGTCGAGCACGCCGATGAAGGCGAGCTTCACCGGTCCGCTCGGCGTGGCGACCTCCTCGACGAGGGCGTCCGGCAGCTCCAGCGCCGGGTCCTCGGCCGCCCAGTTGGTCGCCACGTACGGCAGCTCCAGCCCCTCGATCTCCGCCAGGAAGGCCCGCGGACCGGCCAACAGCTCGTTCTGCCCCGGCGCCAGCGCCGTGGGGGCCAGCGCACCCAGCAGCTCGAAGCCGAGGGGGCGATGCAGGGAGAGCTCGCCGTCCGCCACGCTGCTCGCGCCGTCGACGAAGTCCCCGGCGTCGACGAAGACCGTCGGCCCGCCCGCCGCCAGCAGCTCCCGGAGCAGGTGGACCGTGCGCGAGCGCTCCTGGTCGGGCTCCCCGATCACGAGCAGCGGCGAGCTCTGGTCTCCCGTCACCACGTCGGCGTGCAGGCCCTGACGGAACTCCCAGGAGGCCTGGGTCCAGTCCGGCAGGTCGATCAGGTGGTCGGGGCCGAGCAGCCGCGCCGTGCCACCAGCAGCGTTGACGCAGTCGCGGCGGGACCAGGCCTCCGTCTCGCCAGCCTCCAGCCCCTCGGGCCAGGCCCCTTCTTCGAGGACCCAGGTGGCTCCCGCCAGGGGGTGGGCGACGACCGGGCCGGGCGCCTCGCAGGTGATCTCCGGCCCCTCGAAGAAGGCGACGAGCTCGGAGACGGTCCAGCCGGGTGCGTGCAGGACCCACGGCCCCTGGGCGAGCAGGCCCTGGAAGGCCGCCAGCGAGCTCAGCTCACCGCCGTCCGCCGTCACGGCCGCGCCCAGCTCGGCCAGGCCCGTGAACCGGTAGCCTGCCGACGCGACGCCGCCCGAGGCTCCGCTGTAGACGAGCCGCACGGTGGCCGGTGGCGCCGCCACGGGCAGGGCGAGCGGCGCCTCCTCCTCGGCCTCGATCACCTCCACAGGCGCCACACCCTCGTCCTGGGCCGACGCCACGGCCAACAACATCCACCAGGCAGCCATCGGGACCTCCTCCGAGGCAGCCCAGGTATCTCCAACCGGCGGTCGGGTCGCGCGACCCAGCTCACTCCCACCAGGTGTCGTCCAGGACCTCGGCGAAGGGCGGCACCTCCCGCGGGACCAGGCGGTGCTGGGGCCAGCCGGCCTCGACGAGGCTCCTCGCCAGGGCCTGGGCATAGGCGCCGTTGGCCAGGCCGGTGGGGTGCATGTCGTCCAGGAAGGCCTCCGGGGGCCTCATGGCCACCGCGTCGAGCACGGCCCGGGCGTCGACGAGCGGCACGCCGCGGTGGGCCGCGACCCGGGCCATGGCCTCGAAGTAGACGTCCCAGTCGGCCTCGGAGCGGCTGCGAGCGAGGCGGATCGCGTTGCAGGGAGCCAGCAGCACGGCGCCGATCTCCCTCCGGGCCGCCTCGGCGAGCAGCGCGTCGAGGTTGGCGGCGTACTCGTCCAGCGGCACCCGCCGCCGACCTCGGAGGTCCGGGGAGCGGATCCAGGTCACGGGAAGGGGATGGGCCCGGGGCCCTCCCCGGAGGAGCTGCCACAGCCGCGAGCGGCTCAGCACTCCCTCGGCCCGCTGCGCCGGAGAGGCGAGCTGCTCCATCCACTCCCGGTCGACGAAGCCGTCGACGTTGTTGTCGCTCCAGAGGTTGCCGACGACCAGCAGGTCGGGCTCCAGGTCCCAGCCCACCTCCGCCATGAGCTGGAGCGTCTGCTCGGTGGAGTAGCCGGGCACGGCCCCGCAGCGGACCTCGGCCTCGAGGCCCTGCGCGACCAGCGCCAGGCGCAGCCGCTCGTGCAGGGTGTCCTCGTGCTCGAGGGCGTGGCCGAACACGCTCGAGTCCCCGGTCGTGAGCAGGCGCAGCGGGGCGCTGCTCCCGGTCACCGACCGCAGCCCGTCCTCGCCGACGCGGGTCGTGACCCCCAGCCCCGTCGACACCCCGGGCCGCAGGGCCCACATGCGGGTGGGGTGGTCCCGCATCAGGATGCCCGGTCGGCCCTCGAAGTCGGCCGGAGCCTCCTGCGGGGCGCTCGTGAGCAGGCGCGCCAGGCCTTCGGACACGCCCAGCAGCGCCACCAGGGGCAGCAGGGCGAACAGCGCCCGGCGGGGGCGCTCGCGCATGCGCCGCAGCGCCTCCTCGAGGCGGCGGAGACGGCGACGTGCCCGGCGACCGATGGCTGCACCTCTCGCAGGAGAGCGCACGATACCGCGGCCGGGTCCGACGCGGTCTCCCATGGGAACGAGGTACGCTCCCGGCCATGCGGGAGCTCGACGGTCGCTACCAGCTCGTCCGGCGCATCGGCCGCGGGGGCATGGGAGACGTCTTCGAGGGGGTGCAGCTCGCCCTCGATCGGCGGGTGGCGATCAAGATCCTGCGTCCCGAGTACACCACCCACCCCGGCCTGGTCTCCCGCTTCCAGCTCGAAGCGCGCACGACCTCGCGGCTGAGCCACCCCAACGTGGTGACCGTATTCGACGTGGGCCGCACGCCCGAAGGCGATCACTTCCTGGTCATGGAGCTGCTGGAGGGCCGCACCCTGGCCCATGAGCTGCGCGGGGAGGGTGCCCTGCCCCTGGCGACCGCCCTCGACATCGCCACCCAGGTCGCCCGCGGCATGGGCGCCGGCCAGGGCGTCGGCCTGGTCCACCGGGACCTGAAGCCCGACAACCTGATGCTGCTCGAAGGGGACCGGGTCAAGATCCTGGACTTCGGGCTGGCGATCCTGTGGGAGGGCGTGACCCGGCCCGCGGAGGAGGTCCCGATGGAGGCGCCCGCCGAGGGCGACCCCCGGATCACCTGGGGCGATCCCAGCCTCGCCGCGACCGAGTCGATCATCAACTCCGACGGCCGCCTGACCCGACCCGGCTCGCTGCTGGGCACGCCCCGCTACATGGCCCCCGAGCAGGCCCTGGGCTGGACGGTCGACCACCGCGCCGATC
The DNA here is from genome assembly GCA_964501915.1 of uncultured Enterobacterales bacterium. Classification (GTDB taxonomy): domain Bacteria; phylum Myxococcota_A; class UBA796; order UBA796; family CAJQPC01; genus CAYFPX01. The sequence goes on along the minus strand of CAZCVP010000139.1, from coordinate 3,791 downwards.
TCTACGCCTTCGGCTGCATCCTCTTCGAGATGGTGACGGGGCGGGCGCCCTTCGAGGCCGACTCGCCCGCGGTCTACCTGGCCCACCACGTCCACACCCCCCCGGAGGAGCTGGTCGAGCTCCAGCCGGGCGTGCCCTCGGCGCTGAGCGAGCTGGTGCGCCGGCTGCTGTCCAAGGACCCGGCCGGGCGACCCGACGACTGGCCGGCGGTGGCCAACGAGCTGCGGCTCGCCCTCGGGAGCACCGACAGCATCGTGCCGCTCGGCCGTCCCGAGGGGCTCAAGGAGCTGCCCCCGACCGAGCCCTACCGCTTCCTCCAGCCTTTCTCCGGCGCGACGCGTGCGATCTTCTTCGGTCGCGACGAGGACGCCCGCCGCTTCCGGGCGGAGTGGGAGCACCCCGACCACCCTCCCCTGGTGTTGCTCACCGGGGCCTCGGGGGTCGGCAAGACCTCCTTCCTCTATGCCCGGGTAGTGCCCGGGCTCGGCGACACAGGCCACGAGGTCATCGTGATCCGGGGCGGCGACAACCCGATGGAGGCGCTGTCCCGGGAGGCCTCCCGCATGCTCGCCCGGTCCAACCCCAGCGAGCCGGTGCCCGACTCCCTGCTGGAGTGCCTGGACGCACTGGAGCGGCACCTGGAGCGTCCGGCGGCGGTGGTGCTCGACCAGCTCGAGGAGCTCTTCACCTCGGGCACCGAGGAGCAGCAGGCGGCCTTCCAGTCGGAGATCGCCGCCATCGTCACCGGCAGCCACCTCCCGGTGCGCTTCATCCTCGCCCTGCGCGAGGACTACCTCGGTCCCCTGATGCGCACCCTCTTCCCCCTGCCGCTGGAGTCCCTGGCCCGGGTGGTGCCCCTGCGGGCCCTGAGCCACAGCGACGTCCACGAGGCGCTGGTCGGCCCGGGCCGCCCCGGGCTGCCGGTGGCCTACGCCCCCTTCTCCTTCGAGGAGGGTCTCGCCCAGCGCATCGTGGCGGACCTGATGGACGACCGCTCCGGGGAGGTCGGGCCCCGGGTCCAGGCGGTCGGTCATCGTCTCTGGGAGATGGTGCGCGCCGACCCCGTGCCGATCATCCGGGCCCAGCACTATGGTGAGCGCCTGGGCGGGGCCCGCTCGATCGTCGGCCGGACCCTGGACGAGGCCGTCGAAGCCCTGGAGCCGGGGGACCGCGGCGTTGCCAAGGAGCTGCTGCGGGCCCTGACCCACCTGCCCGGGTCCCCCACCTCCCGGCCAGCCCCCGACAGCGACCTGCTCGGCTCCACCGAGGACCGCGAGCGACGAGAGCAGATCCTGGAGGAGCTGGAGTCCCGCTGGCGGGTGCTGCACGGCTACGCCGATCCCCGCTGGCCCGACCGCCGGACCTACCGCCTGGCCCACGAGGCCCTGATCTCCCGCATCCAGCGCTACGGCGAGGAGTCCACCGAGCACAACCGGGCCCGCCAGATCTTCCTCCAGGGCCTCGACCTGTGGCTCCAGAACGGCCGCCGGGAGGAGGACCTGCTCCAGGAGGCCCACTTCGACCTGGTCATGGGCAATTCTCCGGACCTCGTGCTGCGCACGCCGGCCGAGCGGACCTTCTTCCTCGCCTGCCAGGAGCTGCACAACGAGGGCTGGCTCCAGCGCTACGAGGACGAGCGGCGAACCCGTCGCATGCTGCGGCTCTCCCGGATCTTCGTGCCGCTGGTGCTGCTGACCTGCGGCTTCGTGTTCGGCCAGGTGCCGGTGGAGATGCGCTCCCTCCGGGTGCTCCAGGCCAAGGCGCTCTCCGCCTTCGGTGCCGTGTCCCCCGACCTGGCCGGTGCGCCCCTGATGATGTCGGACCTGGCCGGGATCTCCCTGCTCGCGGCGGACCTCTCCGGCGCCCAGCTTGCGCTGACGGACCTCTCGGGGGCCGATCTCGAGCAGGCCCGCCTGGTGGGGGCCGACCTGAGGGGGGCCGACCTCTCCGGCGCCCGGCTCTTCGGGGCCGACCTCACCGGGGCCCAGCTCGCCGGCGCCGACCTCAGCGGGACCCTGCTCCAGCAGGCCATCGTGCACGTCGACCCGCGAGACGTCGACTGGACCGGGGCGGTCTTCGACGCCGACACGGACTGGGGCTCGCAGGGACCGCCGGAAGGGGCTCTGGGACCCGGTGGCCGGGCGCCGGGACGCTCCCTGAGGCACCTGAAGCTCCGTTCGACGAACCTGGACTACATGGACCTGTCCGGGACCGACCTCTCCCACGCCGCGCTGCAGGGGGCCAGCCTCTTCGCCGCCGAGCTGACCCGGGCCAGGGGGGAGGCGATCGACCTGCGGGACGCCCACCTGGACAGCGCCGAGCTGCGCCTGGCGCTCCTGCCGGGCGCCCAGCTCTTCAAGGCCACCCTGACCAACGCCGACCTACGAGAGGCGGTGCTCACCGGCGCCAACCTGTCCCGAGCCGACCTCCGCCAGGCGATCCTCGAGGACGCCGTGCTCACCGACGCCGACCTGAGCCGGGCGAATCTCCGGGGGGCGCGGCTCTGCGGGGCGGACCTGCGGGGGGCGAACCTCACCCAGGCGGACCTGACGGACGCGCGGATCTGTGAGACGACGCTGGGGTTGGCGCCGTAGGAGAGAGGAGGGCTGGAGGGCGAGGATCCGTTGCTCGAACGGCAAGCCCTGCTCCAGAACGGACCAGACGCCGGCCCCTGCTGGTATCCCGCCTTGGACGGCTTCCCCGTACCTGAGGAGGCCATCCGCGTGGTGCCGCTGGGCAGAGAAGACAGGGAGGTCGTCCTCGCCTCGGATGGCTACCCCGTGCTGCACCCCACCCTCGAAGAGAGCGAAGCGGCGCTGCACTTCCTCCTGGAGTCCGACCCGATGCTCTTCCGCGTCCACCGCTCGACCAAGGGCAGAGCGCTCGACGCCGACTCGTTCGACGATCGGGCCTACCTCCGCCTGTCCCTCCTCCCCGACGAGTGAGCACCGTGGTGGACGTGGGGGCGGTCCTCCTGCTGGAGGACCAGGCGGCTGAAGTCGCCCGAGACCTCGCCATACGGCTGGCAGGACTCGTGGACGGCGTCCGGGTGCTCGGTCCGGGGCTGCTCCCCCACGTCACGCTCCACCAGGGCCGACTGCCCGCGCTGGCGCTCGAGGCGGCTGCCGAGGAGCTCGGCCGGCTGGTCCTCCACCGATCCCCGGTCACCCTCGAGACCACCACCGTGACCCTCTCCGCCCTCGGCAACGTCTTCTGGCTCATCGAGCCGACGACAGCCCTGCAGGACCTCCACGAAGCTGTCAACGGGGGCCTCCGACCACTCTCTGGGCCCCTACTACTGCCCCACCTGGAGCGTGCCTCCAGGCAGGGGTTGCTCTCCGAGGACGCCTTGGCCCGCCTCGCGACCCACGGCTTCCTGGGCGCCGGAGAGGCGTTCTCCCCCCACGTGACGCTCTGTCGCGCCGGCTCACCCGATGCCGGGACACGACTGAGGGGTGCCTCCCCGCCCAGCAGGCCGCTCTTCTTCGATCACGTGGTGTTCTGTCACCTCGACGCAGAGGGGGGCGTGCTCTCGGAGATCACCCGCTGTCCGTTGGGAGGGCCTCGACCGGGCGGCGGGTGTCCCTGATCGGAAGGCCCCGCCCACCCATGCCGTGATCCCCGGGCCCGGGTGGTTCCCCAGCGGTGGCTCTCCGCAGGCGTCTCGAGAGACTGCGCTCGCGGGAGATCCTTGGCCCGAGGTTGTTGGACCACCCCCCGACCCCCCGGGGGGGGCGGGGGCGGGGGGGGGGGGGGGGGCGGGGGGGGGGGGGGGGGGGGGGGGGGGGGGG
>CAZCVP010000138.1:0-21913 GCA_964501915.1 uncultured Enterobacterales bacterium | reverse complement strand
GACACCGACACCGACACCGACACCGACACCGACACCGACACCGACACCGACAGCGGCGACACGGGTGAGGGCCCGGTGGACACCGGTGGGGAGACGAACGAGGGCGGGTGCGGGTGCGCGAGCGGACCGGCGAGCGGGAGCGTCGGGTGGGCCCTCGGGCTCCTGGGCCTGGTGAGCCTGCGGAGGCGACGATGCTCGTGAGCCCGGGCCCGACCTCCTGTCAGCGGCCGCCGGGGTCCAGGAAGGAGGGCAGGTAGAAGGTGCCGTAGTCCTCCATGGCGCCCACAGCCTCGGCCGAGCTCAGGTGGGCGATGCGCTCGCGAGGGAAGCGGAGGGCCGCAAGGTCCAGGTACCCGTTCTCGACGTGGCAGTCCTCGCAGGTGACGGCGGGCTCGGACAGCGCCTCGTGGAGGACCTCCAGCTCCCGCTCGTCCTCGTCGGGGGACAGGGAGTCCTTCCTGGCCAGGTACTCGCTGGCGGCCACCTCGTCGACGACCCTCGGCACCTCGTCGGTGGCCGAGACCGGGAAGATCTTGGCCGGGTAGATGCCGAACCCGCCCTCCGGACGCCCGACGGGCTCCCCTGTGGTCCGGTCCACCCAGCGGAAGACGGGGTCCTCCTTCCCCACTCCCCCGCGGACGTGGCAGACGATGCAGCCCGCGAAGCCGTGGAGGTTCAGCATGGCGTTGACCTTGCCGTCCTCGGTGTGGGGGTAGTGGCCGTGGCAGTCGAGGCACTGGGCGGGAAAGGGCTCCGGCTGCCGGGTCCACTCGTCGGTGAGGTGGAAGTGGGCCCGCGTGCTCTCGCCGTCGCCCACACCGGGACCATGCAGGCCCGGGTCGACGAAGTCACCGCTCGCCAGGCGGCCCTCGACCGTGCCCGGGCCGTACACCCGGAAGACCAGGAAGCCGGCGAACAGGAGGACCGGCGCGAGATAGGCGACCTTCACCAGGAGCGACCAGAGGCGTCTCATCGGGTGCCGTCCTCCGGAGGGTCGACCTGGACGTCCCTCACAAAGGCCCTCCGCAGCGCTGGATCGGCCATGATCTCCCGGTAGTGGGCCGGGTAGAGCGCCTTCATCTCCTCTTCGCTGACGGTCGGGACGACCCAGGTGGTGTCGAGGGGGTACTTGTGGGGGCCGAGGTGGACTTCGTAGAGGTGCCACACCATCACGGCCAGGCAGGCGAGGATGGCCTCCATGCTGTGGACCACCAGCGCGATGTCCAGCACGAACTTGTTCCAGTAGGACTCGGACCAGAGCACGACTCCGGTGGCGCCCATCAGCAGGTTGCCCGTCCAGAGCGCGTAGTACTCGAACTTGTGCCGGTAGTTGAAGCGGTGGAAGTCCGGTGGGTGATCCCGCCGGCCGAGGTAGTAGGCCAGGTTGTCCCGGGCCTCGGCGAGGTCGCGCAGCCGCGGCAGCATGTCCCGGAAGAACCGGCGTCCCGCCTTCTTGAAGGCGAGGTAGTAGAGGTGGTACGCGCTCACCGCGCCGAGGACCATCGCCCCCACCCGGTGCAGGAACATCCGGGCTTCCGAGACCAGTCCCACGGCCCCGACAGGCTCCAGCCAGGTGTCGGGGATGTAGACCAGGAAGCCGGTGATGGTGAGCAGCGTGAAGCCGACCACCAGGACCACGTGCTGGCCTCCCTCGTCGGGGCTGAGGCGGTAGAAGACCCTCCTGGTCTCCGCGATCTTGGCCCGGCTGACGGACATCGGTCGGCGCCTTCTCCTAGTGAGGGTCCTTGCTGGCCCGGAGGTAGTCGAGACCCTGGTGGATCACCATGCCTCCGACGACCAGGCCGATGAGGACCTTGTAGAACAGGGTGAGGAACTTCAGGACCCGGTAGTGGAACAGGTCCTTCTTGGCCACGCGGTGGGCCGAGGTCTCCAACAGGACCGCGTCTCCGGGCAGCTCCGCGTGGCGCTCGGCGCGGTCCACGGCCGCCACCTTGTCGCCATAGGCGTGGACACGGCCCCTGGCGAACTTCTCGGTGGCGTTGGGGTGACAGGTCTGGACCCCCCCGATGTTGGCGCAGGTGCGGACGCGGTTGTAGCTGCTCAACGGAGAGATCGTGTCCGCGGACGGCCGGATGGTGTGGGCCGAGTACCCCATCGGGACGTGGCAGCTGATGCAGTCGGGAGCGTTTGGATCGTTGTACTTGACCAGCTTCCAGTGGTAGGTCTCCTTGAAGGTCTCGATGCTCTCGATCCCGTGGCGCTCCATGCGCTGCCCGTCCTCGTGGCACCTCGTGCACAGGTAGATGACCTCGCGCATCTGGCGCGGGCGGCGCATGCGGTGGGTGACGTGGGCGAAGGCGACCTCGGCCCACCCCTCGCCCGTGTGGCAGCCCTGGCACCGGGCGAGGGTCTCGTTGGTGAGCTCGGCCGACCGCCCGAACACGTCGTCGGGAACCCCGATGACCCGGTTGGTGTGGCAGTCCAGGCAGGTGGGCAGGTCGTCGGCGTGCTCCTTGGGCTGGCCGCTGGGCTTGGTTCGCCCGTGGACGCTCGCCTCGTAGCCCTCGATCATGTTGACGTGGGAGAAGGGCCCCTCCGTGGAGGGCTCGACCAGGTGGCACTTGGTGGCACAGTCCACCTTCGGCCCGTCCTCGTGGGGGATCCGGTCGAAGCCCAGGTGACAATTGGAGCACTTGACCCGGCCGTGGGGAGAGTGCAGGTAGCGGTCCGGGTTGACGTAGTAGGACCGGGCGGTGCCGTCCTCCAGCTCGACACCGATCGTGGGGTAGCGGTGGCACATCAGGCAGTTTTCCGGATCGGTCTGCGCGACGGCGGTGGACGGGCACAGGGCAACCCACAGCAGCCAGGCCACCGCGAGAGCCCCACGAGCCCATCTGGCGGCGCGCGTCGGCCTGCCCTGCTCCTCGACCCGTGCGCGCTGCCTGGGGGTGCGCGAGGAGGTCTTCGCGGTGCTCGGCCGGTGGCTGCGGTCGGCTCGGGTCCTGGGACCTGGGAGGGAGCCGCGCACGTTGCATCCTACATACGTTCTATAGGGAGCTTACGGCCATGGTGGGGTTCGGGCAACGAGTGGAAGGCGGTAGCTCGGCGGGACTCTGTCGGGGCGCATGGACGGCACCGAGAGGACCACCCGGATCGCGAGCAGGCGCACGTTGCAGGCGCTTGGCGGTGGCGCGGCGGCCGGTGGGGGCCGACGGGGGCCTGGCCCGAGACGTGAACCGGGGGAGGGCTCCGGACCCCGAAGCCCGATCTGGAGAAAGTGTTTCTGTCCCGAGTCCGATAGGGTTCCAACCGGCAGCACTTCAGGAGAACCCATGCGAACCACCATCCTCCCCCTCACTGCCGCCCTCCTCGCCACCGGATGCTCAGCCGGGATCGGCGACGAGCTCGCCGACGTGCTCCCCGATGACCGCATCGCGGTCAACATGCCCGTGGAGAACAGCGCCGCCAAGGACGCCACCGGCGAAGAGAAGCAGTGGTCGGACCTCTACCTGTTGACCGCCGAGGTCACCGAAGACGTCAACCGCCTGGTCCACATCGTGCTCTACACGGTCAGCACCATCGCCCGGGAGGTCGAGCCCACCGAGGTCGACAGCGAGAACCAGATCGCCACCTGGGGCCCCTGGGGCGGTGACGGCCTCGACCCGACCGAGGGTCAGCTCGTGGTCCAGAAGCTCGACGACGCGTCCTACGTCTGGGCGATCGAGATGTGGCCGAAGAACTCCCCCGAGGACGCCGTCGCCGTCGTCGAGGGCGAGGTCGACTCCGGCTCCACCCACGACGTGAACTCCGGTCGCTTCACCATCGACTTCTCCTCGATCAACACCATGGACCCCACCGAGGAGGCCACCGGCGTCTTCGCCGTGGACTACGCGGTCGACATGCTGACGGCCCAGGCCGACGCCAGCTTCGAGAACGTCGGCCAGGGCGTCGACGCCGCCTACCGCTACGAGCAGGCCCACGGCGGTGCCGGCTTCATGGACCTGCAGGTGGAGGGCGACTTCGAGGACGCGGGCTCGCTGACCGAGACCCTCACCATCCGCAGCCGCTGGGCTCCCGAGGGTGCCGGGCGCTCCGACGCCTACGCCGAAGGCGGCGACCTGGGCGACTTCGTCGGCGAGACCACCGAGTGCTGGAACAGCGACTTCGACATGGTCTACCAGACGAAGAACTGGAACGACGCCCCGGACGTCGGCACCGTCGAGGAGTGCGTCTTCGACGAGGTCGAGTTCCCGGAGTGATACAGACCGGGCCGTGATGCTCCACGGCCTGCTCGTCGCCACCTCCCTCGCGGGGGCCCCCCCCCCCCCCAGGCTGGTCGTCCTGGGGGAGCCGTCGGCGTTGAAGATAGGCTGGCGGCCCGAGCAGCCCCGCCTCGCGACAGACCCGGACCACCCGATCGCCTGCATCGTGACGGTGACGTCCCAGGACCAGGGCGAGGCGGTCTTCAACACCAGCGCCTGCCCCGCCGAGGACCGAGTCCTCGTCGAGCGCACCCTGGGGACCGCCACGGCCCGTCCCCTCGAGGAGCTGGGGTGGGGCGTCTTCTCCTGGTCCGAGCTGCGCTTCGGCCTGGAGCCCGAGGGCGAGGGCGTGCGGATCACGCTCCTGCCCCGCGGCATCCGGGGGGACCTCGAGCTGCACGCGGACGAGGTGGTGGTGAGGGAGCGGGTCGAGCCCGTCTACCCCCCGGACCCGAAGTGGAGGCGTGTCCAGGGCGACTGCGCGGTGGCCGTCGCCGTCGACACCAAGGGGCGACCGACCACGGTGGTCCCGGTCGACTGCGACCGGGGCTTCGAAGAGGCCACGGTGGAGGCGGTGGAGCGGTGGCGCTTCAGGCCGCACCGGGTCGACGGCGTGCTGACCCCCTTCCGGGTCGTCGTCCGCGTCGACTACGTGCTGCAACCAGCGAGCCCTGACCCGGCCCATTGACCTCGTCCTGAAACCCGATACGCCCACAGGCATCCGGGGCGGACCCAGGAGGTCGCATGTTCTCCCTGTTCATCCTCGCCTGTGCCACCGGCTCCGACGGTGGCGACGACACCGCCAACCTGAGCGACACCGGACTCTCCGCGGAGGTCCAGGCCTGGCTGGACGAGACCGAGGCCGCCCTCGAGGGCTACGAGGACTGGGACCAGCTCGCCGACTGGACCGGCATCCAGGCAAGTGAGAGCGTGCACGGCGACTACGCCCAGATCTGGCTGAGCGCCGACGCCATCGCGACCATCGACGCCGCCGCCGGCGAGGACATGCCCGTGGGCGCCCTGATCGCCAAGCAGGCCTACAACGACGCGGAGGGCACCGACGAGCGCAACCTGACCGTGATGCACAAGGTCGACGCCGACTACGGCTGGTTCTGGGCGAGCTGGACCGCCGAGGGCGACCTGGCCGACGCCGGCCAGCCCAGCTCCTGTACCGGCTGCCACGCCTCCGGTCAGGACTCCGTCATGATCACGACCTGGTAGACGGTCCGGGGGGTCGGACCCTGTCGAGCCCCGACTCGTTGGGTGTATTGTCCGGCCGTCATGATGCTCGTCTCCCTGTTGTCGGCCTTCAGCGCCTGTGAAGGCGTGGAGCTCGAGGACCCCTTCCCCGACACGGGGACCACCGACACCGGTCCGGACACCACCGACACCGACGACTCGGACACGACCGACACCGGGACCGACACGGACCCCCACACCGGTGAGACCGGGTCCACCATCGAGTGGGACTGCGACGACCTCGCGCCCGGCCCCGTCACCTGGGACACCCTGACGGGCTTCACCCAGGCCGAGGACTTCACCTTCGACGACGCCGGCTACTTCTGGTCCGTCGAGTGGAACGGCACCCTGGTCAAGCAGACCATCGACGGCGCCCAGCAGGTGATCGCCAACCAGATCCAGGGGGCGGCCGGGACCTCGATCCTCGGCAACGGCGACATCGCCATCGCCGAGACCGGGCGCGGCCAGGTCATCCGGGTCACCCAGGCGGGCGGCAAGGAGGTGATGGTCACCGGCTTCTCCTACCCCAACGGCATCACCGTCTCCCAGGACGGCTTCCTCTACATCTCCGAGCACTCCCGCGGCGTCGTGCTGGAGGTCGACCCGGACACCTACGATGTGAACCCCGTCGGGCGGGACATGCTCTACCCCAACGGCATCGCCCTCTCCCCGGACGGCCAGCGCATCTACACCTGTAGCTTCGGCGACGGCAGCATCTACGCGATCGACCGGGGTGACGACGGCGAGTGGGGGGACCCCTACGTCTGGGCCCGCGTCACCGGCGGCGGCGGCTGGGGCGGGGCGCTGGACGGCCTCAACGTCGATGCCTGCGGCAACGTCTACGTCACCGAGTACATCGCCGGCAAGGTCTGGCGCTTCCGGGAGCAGGGCGGCGACGGGGAGATGATGGCCAAGCTGAACAGCTCCTGGATCCCCAATCTCCACTGGGGCAAGGGCGTCGGCGGCTTCGAGGAGGACGTGCTCTACGTCTCCGACCGGGACCAGGGGCGGCTCTTCGCGCTGAAGGTCGGTGTCGGCAGCACGCCGCAGGTCCCCCAGGTGCGCTGAGGCGCTACTCGCAGATCTGGATCTCGAGGTTGCAGGTCTTGCCCTTGGGGCAGTCCCGGTTCGACGTGCAGGGGATGAAGCCCTCGACGTCGACCGACATGAAGCGGGGGCTGGACACGGTGAAGTCGATGCAGCCCTCGCCGAGGGCGGCCCGGTCCGCCGTGCGGCGCTCCAGGGTGCCGTTGGGGAAGCCCGTGACGCCGGCCTGGACCAGGGCGTCGACCATGTCCACCGGCACCTCGCCGGCGCCGGTGTCCTCGAAGGCACACACCACGGTGGCGGGCGTGGTGCCGTGCTGATCGACCTGGACCGCCAGGACCACCTCCGAGCGCACGGACTCCGTGGGAGCGTCCCAGCTCACCGACAGGGCCGTGCCCTCGGCGATCACCCACTCGTCCTCGCCGGGGACGAGGTCGTGGACCCCCACCCCGTGCAGGGTCACCCCCGGCCAGACGTCTCCCCCGGTCCGCAGGGTCACCAGCGAGCCTGGCAGGACCCCCGGGTGCGGCAGCGCGGTGTCGAAGTAGGTGAAGCCGGGAGGGACCGGCTCCATCACGACCTCGACCTCGAGGCCGGAGATCGTCACCGTGCCCAGGTCCTGGGTGCTGGGGTAGGCGATGCAGGTCTCGTGGAGGTCACAGACCTCGGCCGCGGCGCAGGGGGGATCGCAGAAGGGGTTGGGCTTGCGCAAGAGCACGCAGTCGCCGCTCGTGCCGATCGACTCCAGCACCGTGATCGGGATGACCCCCTCGTAGACCGTGCCGCCGGCGACCGTGTAGGACTCGTAGACCTCCACCTCCAGGCCGCCGAAGCGCTCGGCCAGGTCGCAGCTCCCCGCCAGCTCGACCGTCCCAGGGGTGGCCGAGTCGTCCAGGGACGAGGCCGAGTCGTCCACCCCCGTGGTGCAGGAGAGGACGAGCAGGAGCATCGAGACGGGCATGTTGCCTCCCGGAGGCGATGCTATCTTGCGGATCGCCGGGGTCGTGCCGTGGGTCTGTCGTTCTTGCTTTCACTGGGCCTGGTGGCGTGCGAGGGCCAGGTGCTCGAGGTCGACACCGGGCCGTTGATCGACGGGGTGGGCTTCCACGGCCCGCCGGACCTCCGGGCCGGTGCCGCGCAGGCCCCGGGCTGGTATTGGGTGACGGAGATGGAAGGTTTCTCCTGGGTCATCGACGCAGCGCTGGCCGGCCTGCCCCTGCCGGGCGGTCGCCGGGACCTCGACGACGATCTCCGCTTCCTCCACTACGAGGGGCTGGACCTGCTGATCTCCCTCACCGAGGAGGCGACCGACCCGGAGCAGGTGGTGGCCTTCGAGATGGACGCGATGCACCTGCCCATCGAGGACTACACGGCTCCTGAGCCCGAGCAGATCGACGAGTTCGTCGCCGAGGTCGCCCGCCGGCTCGAGGTCGACGACAAGGTCGGCGTGCACTGCTGGGGCGGCCTGGGACGCACCGGCACGATGCTCGCGACCTGGTTCGTGCACGAGGGCATGGGCGCCGAAGAGGCCATCGCCCACGTGCGCGAGCTGCGTCCCGGCTCCATCGAGACCGAGGAGCAGGAGCAGGCGATCTACGACTACGCCGACCGCCTCGGAGGAGCCACCGGGTGACAAACGTCCGTACTCCGGACCTTTGTCGTGGGTTGGTGACCAAGCGGGGACGAACGTCCGAAGTACGGACGTTCGTCACACGAAGGGACGTTGGTCACATGCCGCGGGGGCGCAGGGCCTTCAGGACCTCCTCTTCGACCATGTCTTCGAGGGCGCGGCGCTCCGAGGGGTCCGGGGAGACGACCCGCAGCACCTTGAAGCCGCCCGGGGGCGCGATGCCGGTGGGCTTGGGGTTGGCGCAGCCGCCGCAGCCCAGGCAGGCCTCGGGCAGGCCGGCGCCCGGCTCGTCGGCCCGGGCCACCACCGCCGGAGGACCGCCGTAGCGCTTGAGGCCCATCGACCGCAGGTGCACCGCCTCCTCGGCCGGCAGGGTCTTGACGTGCCCCATGTCCCGGGCCGCCTTGGTGATCAGCGCCGTGTGCTCCACGGTCTCCAGCCGGCAGAAGGCCTCCAGCACCGAGGTCCCGAGACAGACCGCCCCGTGCCGGTCCATCAAGATGGCGTCGTGCTCCCGGATGTAGGGGCCGATCTTGTCCGCCAGGGCCTGGGTGCCGGTGGTCTCGTAGTCGACGGTGGGCACGGTCCCGAGGGTCAGCAGGACCTCGGGCAGCACGCAGCTCGCCAGGGTCTGGTTGGCGATGGTGAAGGCGATGGCCAGCGGCGGGTGGGCGTGGATGACGGCCTGGCAGTCCGGGCGCTCCCGGTAGCAGGTCAGGTGCATCGCCATCTCGGAGGTGGGTCTCCCCCTGCCCCGCACCTTGTTGCCGTCCAGGTCGATGACGACCAGGTGGTCCTTCGTCAGCAGGCCCTTGTGGCAGCCGGCCTGGGTGCAGAGGACGTGCCCGTTGTCGAGCCGAGCGGACAGGTTGCCGTCCATGGCGACCAGCAGGTGCCGCTCGTAGCAGAGCCGCCCGAAGCGGACAAGCTGGTCGGAGAGCTCGCGCTCGGACGCCACGGCAGGCTCCTAGATGCCCCCGGCACAAGTAACGCACCGTTGCGCGGACCCCTTCCGCCCCTGTCGGCCCGGGGTCGCGCTTGGAATGACTCGGCCATGCCGGCGCCGACCCCAGACCAACAGGGACGGAAGTTGCCTCGCGCACCGGCACATTACTTCCGCCGTGGTCATCTAGGTCGTCGGCTCGCCCGGGCTCTCGTCCGGTCCGGAGAGCTCCTCGAGGTGTTGTTCGCTGATCGGCTCGCCGAACTCCTCGCCCGCCTCGACCCGGTTGAGCTGGTTGCGCAGGGCGAGCACGTTGTAGTCGATGCGGGCGAGCTGGATGGCCGTGCAGCGCAGCATGGCGCGGAGGAAGTGCACGCCGAAGGCGTCGCCGGCACCCACCACCTTCCAGAAGTCGGCGCGCCCCATCGCCACCACCAGGGACTCGGCCTGGGCCATCACGGTGGCGGTCGCCGGGAGACCGTCGAGCAGCGAGACCAGGCCGAACCACTCCCCCACCGGGATCGGGCTGGTCAGGGTGCGCTCGTCCGGACCCGGCACCTTCTTGTGCACGTCGATCTGGCCCTCCAGGAGCAGGAAGGCCCCCGGGGAGCGCCGCCCCTCGTGGATGAGCACGTCGCCCGGCATGAAGCGCACGGCGTCCAGCGACCGTGCCAGCGCGTCCCGTTCCTCGGCCGACAGCACCGTGAGGCTGCTGACGCCGTCGAGCATGCGGGGGTCGACCAAGCTCCTAGACCTCCCAACCGAGGGAATCGACGTAGATCTGGCGCTCGTCGCCCCGCGCGAGGCGGGCGACGAGGTTCGCGCCGTCGGACACCGAGCGACGGAAGCGGCGGCAGAGGTCCCGCCCCATGCTGCGCAGGATGGCGGTGCCCATGGGATCCCCCCGGGCCACCAGGCCTTCGAAGACCTCTGCGGGCAGGTGCCAGGCCACGGACTCCATCACCGCGGTGACGGTGGCGGACCGGGGCGCGATGGTGACGATGCCCATCTCCCCGAGCACCTCGCCGGGCCCGACGCCGGCCAGGGGCACCTCGCGGCCGTCGTCGCCCACCAGGGTGACGCCGAAGTAGCCCTGGAGCACCAGGTAGAAGCCATCGGCCACGTCGCCCCGCTGGAACAGGATCCTGCCAGCCGGGACCGTGACCAGGCTGCCGGCGCTGTAGAGCGCCTGGGCATCGGTCGAGGACAGGCTGGCGAAGATCCGGTTGCCCAGCAGGAGCTCGAGGTGACGCTCGTCGGGGGACATGGGCGAGGATCCTATCAAGTCGGAAGAGATTCAGTCGCGTTCGGCCTTGCGAGCCCGGCCCAGGAGCCGGAAGAGGCTCTCCTGGGGGGAGACGCCCTCGTAGAGCACCGCGTACACCTGCTCGGTGATCGGCATGTCCACGCCCTCCCGCCGACCGAGATCCCGCGCCGACCGGGCCGTCGCCACCCCTTCCGCCACCTGGCCGAGCTCTTCGCAGATGTCGTCCAGGGTGCGGCCCTGACCGAGCGCCAGGCCCACGCGCCGGTTGCGCGAGAGGTCCCCCGTGCAGGTCAGCACGAGGTCCCCCATGCCCGCCAGGCCGGCGAGGGTCAGCGGATTGGCGCCCCGCTTCACCGCCAGCCGCCCGATCTCCGCCAGCCCCCGGGTGATGATGCCAGCCCGCGCGTTGAGTCCCAGGCCCAGGCCATCGCTGGTGCCACAGGCGATCGCCATCACGTTCTTCAGCGCACCCCCGAGCTCGACGCCGATCACGTCGTCGGAGTGGTAGACCCGCAGGGTGCCGCCGTGGAAGGCCTCGGCCGTGTGCTCGCAGGCGACGTCCCGGAGCCCCGCCACCACCACCGCCGTCGGCAGGCCCTGGGCCACCTCGGCGGCGAAGGAGGGCCCCGAGAGCACCGTGACGCCGGGGTGCAGGCGCTCGGGCAGGACCTCCCGCAGCACCTCGTCCATGGTGTCCAGGCTGCCCTGCTCCACGCCCTTGGAGGCGCAGCAGACCAGGGCGTCGTCCTCGATGAGGGGGCCGGCCACCGCCATCACCTCCCGCATGGACTGGGACGGGACCACGGCCAGCACCAGGGTGGCTCCCCCAAGCGCCTCGGCGAGGTCCCCCGTGACGTGGAGGCTCGGGGGAAAGGGCCACCCCGGCAGGTACTGGAGGTTCTCGCGGGCCGCTTCATGGGCGGCCGCCCGGTCGGCGCGGCGATCCCAGAGGGTCACCTGGTGCTGGTTCCGGGCGAGCTGCATCGCCAGGGCGGTGCCCCAGGATCCACCACCGATGACGGCACAGCGCATGGGAGCTCAGGCCTCCTGGAAGTCTTCGAAGAAGTCGATGCGGCGACGGTCGAGGGAGGCCGGACGGCAGCGGGAGCGAGCCCACTCGCGCAGGATCTTGAGCCGATCGTCCATGGTGATGGCCAGCGGCACGGTGTCCCGCACGACCTTGAGCAGGTCGCGCCGGCCCAGCGGCCGGTTCTCGGCGAAGGCGTTGAACAGGGCCTCGATGACCACCTGCTCCAGCTCGGCGCCGGAGTACTTCTCCGTCTCCTCGGCGCACTGGAGCAGGTCGAAGTCGTCCGGCTCCCGGTCGAGCCGACGGAGGTGGATCTCCAGGATCTGGAGCCGCTCGTGCACGTCGGGCAGGTCGACGAAGAAGACCTCGTCGAAGCGGCCCTTTCGCAGCAGCTCGGGCGGCAGCAGCTTGACCTCGTTGGCGGTGGCCACCGTGAAGACGGGCTTCCGCTTCTCCTGCATCCAGGTGAGCAGGGTGCCGAGACCGCTCAGACCGCTGGCCTCCAGCGCGTTCACGAAGGCCTTCTCGATCTCGTCGATCCAGAGCACGCAGGGGCTGATCGACTCGGCGATGCGGATGGTCTCCCGCAGCGACTCTTCGGCGCCCTGGCCCGGCCCGGTGTACAGGGCCCCCACGTCGAGGCGGAGCAGCGGCATGCGGAACAGCCCCGCCACCGCCTTGGCTGTCAGCGACTTGCCGCAGCCCTGGACCCCCAGCAGGAAGACCCCCTTGGGTTCGGGCAGCCCGAAGCGCCGGGCCGAGTCCCCGAAGGCCGCCGAGCGGCGCACCAGCCACTGCTTGAGGTTGCCGAGCCCCCCGACCCCGTCCATGGTCCCGACCTCCTCGTAGAACTCGAGGTACTGGGAGCGGCGGATGGCCTCCCGCTTGGAGCGGACCAGCTCCGAGAGATCGGCGTCGGTGAAGCTGCCCCCCGACAGCAGGATGCGGGCATAGGTGCGCTTGATCTCCTTCTCGGAGAGGCCGAGCGACGAGCGCATGAAGCGCTCGAAGCGCTCCTCGCTCAGCTCGAGGCCCTGGCGCTTGAGCACCACGGTCAGCAGGCGCGAGACCTCCTCGACCCCTGGCAGCGGCACGTCGACGACCCGGACGTCCTTGGCCAGCTCCTGGGGGATGACCAGCCGCGGCGCCAGCATGAGCAGGGCCTGCCTGCGGCTGCCCATGTCGACCTCGGCGTCCCGGACGGCCCGCACCACCCCGGCGTCGCTCAGCTCGCGATGAATGTCCTGCATCAGGAAGAAACCCGGCTCCTGGTGCTGCTTGATCCAGGCGAGGGCCGCGGCAGCCGAGGCCGTCTCCGGGACCAGCTCCCCGTCGGGTCCCAGCAGGCCGTCCGTGCAGCGCCAGCGCCACAGGGCGATGTCCTCCTTCTTGGCGAAGCGCCGCAACGCCCGCTCGACCCGCTCTTCCTCGTGGCTGAGCAGATACAGCAGGGAGAAGCGGGCGCGAACCAGCAGGGCGACGCGATCGAGGAGGTCGTCCATGGGCGGACTCTACACGAGGTGCTACGTGCGCGACGCGCCATGCGTCTCGGCCTCGCCATCACCCGCGCCTCTGCAGTGGAGCCCACGTGGACCACCGCGCTGGTCGCCGCGGGCTGGCTGGCGGCCGGCCACAGCCTGCGCATCATCGAGCCGTGGGACTTCGAGGTCGACGAGGACGGGCGACTCGTGGCCCGCTCCCACTGCTTCGAGCCGGACATGGGGCTCGACGCGGCCGAGCTGTCCAGGGCCCTGCTGCGCCGCACGGCGCCGCGCCGGATCGTGCCCTTGGCGGAGCTCGACGGCCTGTGGCTCCGCATCAACCCCCTCAACACGGGGATCCTGACCTTCGCGTCGGCGGCCGCCACCCTCGGCGTGCCGCCGATCCCCGCACCCTCGACGCTGCTCTACACGGCCCACAAGGGCTTCCTCGCCACCCTCACCGACGTCCCCCGGCCCCCGACCCTCGTGTCCCGCTCCCGGTCCGCCCTCCACGCCTTCGCCCGCAGCCAGCGACAGGGCGTGGTGGTCAAGCCGGCTCGCTCCTCGGGCGGGCGTGGCGTGCAGCGCGTGCTCACGGGCCGGACCGATCACCTCGACCGGGCGATCGACGAGGCCAGGACCCACGGAGACGGCTTCGTGGTCGCCCAGGCCTGGCTCGAGGAGGCCGAGGACGGAGAGAAGCGCCTGGTGTGGATGGACGGTCAGCTCGTCGGCGCCTACCTGAGGCGGAGTGCGCCCGGGGAGTTCCGCCACAACCTGAGACAGGGCGGGCAGCCCGAACCCTGCGAGATCACGGCCAGGGACGAGGAGATCGTCGCGGCGCTGAACCCTCACCTGGCGCGGACCGGCGTCTGGCTCGCGGGGCTCGACGTGATCGGGGGGATGCTCGTGGAGGTGAACACCCTCAACCCTGGAGGACTGCACTGGATCCAGGCGTTAAGCGGTCGCGATCGAATCCCCGAGGTCGTCGCTTCCCTGGAAGCCTGGCTGACAGCTCGTAGAGCGACCCACTCCGCCGGCTGAGCAGAGGAGGAGGAACATGCAGATGTCGAGCACGCGGGACGAGGAACGGGAAGAGGCGCCAGGACTGCCGAAGTCGCTGACGCGCAAGCAGGTCCAGGATCTCCTCCGGCGAGGGCGCTCGCTGCGGGACACCGACCTGCGAGGCGCGAGCCTGGCCGGTCTGGACTTCGACGGTGCGGACCTCCGCGACGCCAAGCTGGCCGAGGCCGACCTGGCCGGGTGCAACTTCCGGAGCGCCGATCTGCGAGGCGCCTCTCTCTGGAAGGCCAACCTGAAGAACGCCACCTTCGAGAAGGCCCGGCTGGAGGGCGCGGACCTGGACTTCGCCCACCTCGACGGCGCCACCTTCCTCGGTGCGCGCCTCAAGAAGACGATCCTCCCCCTGGATCGCATGGACGCCCAGGACGTGCAGCACTCCGTGCGCAGCGGCACCCCGGTCCGGATGTCCACCCTGGACGACGACGAGTGACCCGAGGGGTCGTGGAGCCAGGGACCTGTCGGGAACCTCTCGGCAGCCCGGTGGTCAGAGGCCCCGAGGATTGATGTTCGGACTGCTTCTCGCCTTGGGCATCGGACCCTCAGACGAGGAGCTGGTGCAGCGGTTCAAGGCCGGCGACCGGGAGGCCTTCTCGGTCCTGGCCCGCCGCCACCAGAACCGCGTCTTCGGGCTCTGCCTGCGCATGCTGGGCAACAGCCACGAGGCGGAAGAAGTGGCCCAGGACGTCTTCCTCTCCCTCTACCGGGCCCTGGGCCGATTCCGAGGGGACGCCAAGCTCTCGACCTGGATCTACCGGGTGACCCTGAACCACTGCAAGAACCACGAGCTCTACCGGCGCCGCCGCGGCCACGGCCGCCACGAACCGCTGGAGGGCACCCGCGACGACGGGCCCCCCCGTCAGCTCGCCGCCGGGGGTCCGGGGACCGACGCCAGTCTCCGCCGCTCCGAGGCCCAGGAGCTCCTCCAGGAGGCCCTGGCCCAGCTCGAGGAGGACCATCGCCGCATCGTGCTCTTGCGAGACGTCGAGGACCTCTCCTACGAGGAGATCGGGGATCTCCTCGACATCCCACGGGGCACGGTCAAGTCCCGTCTCCACCGGGCCCGCGCCGAGCTGGCCCGCCGCCTCACGAGGCAGGTCAGCAGAGCCGACGTGCTCTAGAGTAGAACGTCCACGTGCACAGCTTCTTCGCCATCAACCGACTCAGCGCCTACATCGACGGGGAGCTCCCCGATCACGAGGCCGCCGCCGTCGAGCAGGCGATCGCCGAGGACCCCTCGGTGCGCGACGAGTACACGCGCATGCTGTCGGCGGTCGAGCTGCTGCGGAACCACGGTCCCGTGGAGGCTCCACCCCACCTCCACGCCGCCATCCTGGCCAAGGTCGCCGACGAGCCGGACCCGGTCGGCGGCTTCTGGGCGCGGCTGCTGGCACCCTTCCGGCTGGTGCCGATGGAGGCCGTGGGCGTGGTCTTCGCCGTGGTGGCGGTGGTGGTGCTGATCAACAAGCAGCCCGGCCTGGACGCTCCCCTCGATCCCGCGCCGCGCCTGCCCGTCGTCGCCGACGAGGCCCCGAAGTCGCCGGAGGCAGCCCCCGACGCCGCCACGGCTGGCGAGGCCCCGCGGCCGCCCCAGGTCCTCGTCCACGAGGGCCAGCCCGCTCCGCCGGCCCCCGAAGCGGGCCTGCCACCCAAGCCCCTGGGCAAGTCCCGCGGTGCCGCCCTGCCCGACGACCCGCCTCCGTCCAAGGAGAAGGCCGCCCCAGAGGGCCGCTACGAGCCCCAGGACAAGAAGAGCAGCGCGTCGTCGGCGTCCCGCAAGTCCCAGGTCCCCGAAGAGCCCTACGTGCCGGCGTGGGACCAGGAGCCCGTGCAGCAGCAGAGCCAGGCCCCGGGCAGCGACGATCCCAACGTCCTGTACTCCCCAGCGCCGGTCTACTACAAGCTGGCCCCGCGCGACGCGCACGGCCTGAAGGAGCTGCAGAAGCTCGCGGCCCGCTACGGGGGCACCCTGAAGACCCTCGACGGTCGGGCCTTCGTGCCCCGGACGCTGTCGGTCGACGACGACCTCGACGAGATCCGGGCCGACATCCCCGTGCAGAACCTCGAAGCCTTCCTCCAGGCGCTGCTCCAGCTCGGACACGTCACGCCGATCGAGTCCCCGGAACGGCCGCTCTACGGTGGCGGCATCGTCCAGGTGCGCATCCAGGTCTTGTACGAGCCCTGAGAGGGCTGGGTGTCAACCTCCAGACCGCCGAGTGTCGGAGATCGGACACCCCCTCGGCGGCGACGTCGTGCGTTCGTGAGCTGGCACGGGAACTGCTCTGGGGCGGCCCGTGGAGGTCGCCATGCCCGTCATCGCCGCCGAGGGTCCCCGGGAACGCTACGCCTGGAGCGACGGCGCCGGCTTCGGGGACGTGGAGCTGCTGGCGCTGGTGCTGGGGACCGGGACCGCCAGCCGCTCGACGCGGGCGATCGCCGCCGAGTTGCTCGACACCTTCGGGGACCTGGCGGGCATCGCCGCGGCGCCGGTGCCGGCCCTGGGCCGGGTCCACGGCGTCGGTCCGGCGCTGGCGGTGCGGGTCCACGCCGCCTGCCAGCTCGGCCGCCGCGCCCGGCGCCGACCCGGCGGCCCCATCCGCACCCCGGAGCAGGCCTGGTGCCACCTCCGGGGCCCGATGGCGGGCCTGCCCAGCGAGGAGCTGCACGGCCTCTACCTCGACCGGGCCGGTCGGCTGCGCTTCCACCGCCGCCTGACCGTCGGCTCGGCGGGCTTCACCATCGTCGACCCCGCCCAGGTCCTCGGCCCGGCCCTGGCCACCGGCAGTCCGGCGCTGCTGATCGCCCACAACCACCCCAGCGGCGACCCCGAGCCCTCCGAGGCCGACCTCGCCTGCACCCGCCGGGTGGCCGAAGCCGCCGCCGTGGTCGGGGTGAAGCTCCTCGACCACCTGGTCATCGGTGCGATGGGCTACGTCTCCCTCGCGGAGCGCGGCCTGCTGCCGGCGTGGGCGGAACCCAGCGTCCCGACCACGGGTTAGTGCGCCAGCCATGTTCCCGGACCTGTTCCACGTCGAGGGCACCGCCCTCACCCTCCACACCTACGGCCTGATGCTGATGCTCGCCTTCGGCGGGGCCATCGGGGTGGCCCACCTGCGGGCCCGGGTGGTCGGCGTGGACCCGGACTACCTGCTCTCGCTGGCGGTGCTGGCGATCCTGGGGGGCATCTTCGGCTCCCGCCTGCTGCACCTCGCCATGGCCGAGCCCAAGCTCTTCTTCAGCAAGCCCTGGGTGCTCTTCGACCTCACCCAGGGGGGCATGGCCGTCATCGGCGGCGTGGTCTCCTCGATCCTGATGTGTGGGGGCTATGCCGCCTACCGGGGCCTGCCGGTGCTCAAGCTGGCCGATGCCGTCGCCCCCTGCATCCTGCTGGGGCAGGCGATCGGTCGGGTGGGGTGCTTCGCCGGGGGCTGCTGCCACGGCCGCGTGTGCCACGTGCCCACGGGAGACTCCCTGAGCGGCAGCCTCTTCCCCGGCGGCGAGCTCGTGACCACGGAGGGCTTTCCCTACCTGGCCCTGGTGATGGAGAAGGGCGTCGGCGTGGGCTCCATCCACGGGGTGCCGATCTACCCGACCCAGGCCTGGGAGGCCACGGGGACCTTCCTCCTCTTCGTGCTGCTCAGCCTGGTGTTCTACTACTGGCGTCGCTTCGACGGACAGGTCATGTCGCTGTATCTGCTGACCTACGCCGGTCTGCGGTACTGGATCGAGGGCTACCGCGGCGACGGCATCCGCGGCACGGACTGGTTCGGCGTGTTCTCGACCAGCCAGCTCGGCTCGATCGGCATGGCGGTCGCCGGCGTGCTCCTGCTGGGCTTCGGCCTGTGGCGGGGTCTTGGCGAAGAGTCCCCCTTCGACCCCGCCAACGACCCGAACGCGGACCCGCTGGGGCTCTGAGGTCTTCCCTCCTTCTCTGCCGCTGCCGAGGCCAGGAAGCGGGCTCGTTCACGGGCACGGAGGACGTGGAGCGGGTGACGGGGGCCGGTGCAGCCCGCGCTCAGGGCACGGTGGTCTGGCCGTCTCTGCCTTCGCCCCAGCAGGTGATGGTGGCGTCGTCCCGGAGGGCGCAGGCGTGGTTCCGGCCCACGCCGATGTCGTGCAGGCGCAGATCCGCCGGCGGGGCCTCGCCGGTGATCCAGAGGGCCTTCCCCCAGCAGTGGGTGACGTCCTCGCGGGTGATGCCGCAGAGGGGCTCGATGCCGAAGGAGACCTCGGCCCAGGGGGCTTCCGGGGGCTCGTCCTCCAGGATGCCGTAGTTGTCCGCACCCCAGCAGGCGAGGTCGCCCGCCTCGGAGATGGCGCAGCAGGTCGGTCCTGAGCCGCAGCTCACCGAGGTGTACGTTCCCGTGGGGGGATCGAGGACACCTCCCTTGTCCACCCCCCAGCACACCAGCTCCCGGTCCGGGTCCCGGATCGCGCAGAAGGAGTCCCCATCGCTCTCCACTTGGTGGACCACCAGGTCGGAGGGTACGGTCTCCAGGATGTCGAAGGTGTCGCCCCCCCAACAGGTCACCTCGGACGTCGAGGCGAGCACGCCACAGAGGACGGTGTCGCCGACGGTGAGGGAGGAGAAGGTCGCGTCCGGGGGGTCGTGGTATTGGGATCCCTCCCAGCACAGGACCTCGTCGGTGGTGGTGATTCCACACGAGGCCCTGATCTGTGCCGCCACGAACCTCCACGTGTGCAGGTCCTCCCCATCGCAGTCCTGGTCCACCTCGTCCCAGGCGACCTCCTCCGCCTCGGGGTGCACCTCCGGATCGGTGTCGTCGCAGTCCGCGCCGCCGGTCTCGGCGTCGGCGTGACCATCCCCGTCGGTGTCCACCCCGTCCTCGCCGCTGCAGTCGGCGTCCAGCCCGTCCCCGGCGAGGTCTTCGGCGCCGGGGTGGACCCGTGGATCAGCGTCGTCGCAGTCGCCGTCGGCGATGGCGTAGCCGTCGCTGTCGCAGTCGGAGGCACAGGCGGAGTCGGCGGTGCCGCCGAGACCGCAGCCCCAGAGGAGGGCCAACAGCAGGGTGGGGACAACGCAGATCACGATGGGTCGACCCGGAGCGAGACCTCGCGAGGATAGCGCGGCCCGAGGCCGGCGCGCCCCCTGGGGGCTTGCAAAAAAAAAGGCAGCTCCTAACCGCATTCTCTGGCGTTCACGCCCTGCAGGACCTACGGCTTGGGGGAGTCCCAGGCGGGGCTCCAGGAGACGACGATGATCTGGAAGAAGGTCGCCGAGGGTCGGTTCGAGAGCATCGGTCCCGGCACGAAGGTCTACGTGCTCAGCGTCGAGGACTTCGGCCTCCAGGTCAAGCACCCCCTGTTCGCGGTGGAGGTGCGGGCCAAGAGCAGCGGCAACGTCCAGATCGGGCTGTCGATGCGGCACGGCGCCACGCCGGACACCAGCAAGTTCGCCACCACCGGGACCGCTCCGATCCCGATCGCCCCCTACACGGGGGCCACCCCGAACACGCTGTTCGGGACCGGTCCGGACGACTGCGGGCCGTACCTCCTCGGGCAGCTCGAGGTCGGGGACGCCGGCGCCCTGGAGTGGATCGACGCCGCGGTCTACGTCGGTGGGATGGCCTACTGAGGCCGGGTCCACCGGCTCGGACCCCGCCCAGCGATGAGCACGCCCTCGCCACCACCGACCGGGGCCTGGAGGGGCCCCTGGGGCCCGCCGAGGCGGTCGCCTGTCCCGGACAACCTGGCCCCGCAGCCCTCCGGGTCGGGCAACCTGGCGCCTCAGCGGGACGTGGCCAGCACCTTCCTCGGGCCGCTGCCTGGCGGTCTGCTCCGGTCGGTGGAGGCGGCCCCGGCGGCGTGGCGCCAGGAGCTGCTGGTGGGCCTGATGCGGTGGGCGGTCTCCCCCCAGGGTGACCTGGACGAGCCGGCGCCGAGGTGGGTGCCGGGCCCCATCCAGCCGCTGTCTGGGCTCACCCCGCTGAGCCAGGCCCGCATCCGCTGGGACCAGGAGGGCTGCGAGGTCGTGACGACGCTGTACCCCGGGGGGCGCCAGAAGTTCTACCAGGGGGGCAACCTGGTCTGCTTCAACAACGGCACCCACGCCGGCGTCGACGTGGACGGGAGCGCTTGGGTGTGCTTCGCCGTGCCAGAAGGGCTGGAGCTGTGGCGCAGGAAGGAGCAGGCCTTCCCGCCGCTGGTGTCGTGGACCCGGGTGGCCTCGGGCCTCCAGGTGGACGCCAGCCTGGTGCCGGGGGCCAGCTCGATCGCGCTGCCGAGGGGCCCGGCGCTGGCCGCCGCCAGGAGCGGCTTGGTGACCGTGGTGGTGACCTCGGACCAGGGGGTGTTCTCATTGGACCTGGACGCGGCGACGGGGGGCACGCAGTGGAGGGATGTCGTGGTCTCGCCGGTCGCCGATCACGGTGTCTCCGTCTACCACCACGCCTGCCTGCGCGACGCCGCCGACGGCTCACAGCACCTCGTGTTCGCGATGAGCGAGACGGGCGATCCGCCGGTGGTGATCCGATACGCCCACCGCCCCTCCCGCTCCGATCCCTGGACCCTCACCCCCGATCCCCTCAGCGGGCCCGACACCGCCGGCTTCCCCTCCCTGGCCGTCACCGAGCCCGACAAGCCCGGCCCCGCCTCGGGCAATCTGGTCGTCTGCTGGCGGGAGCCCTACAACGACTCGGTCACCCTGTCCGACCAGACCTGGCTGGTGGTCGGCCCCGGCGGGAGCGCCGCCTGGTCGACGTCCGAGGTCGTCATCTACGACTTCCCGCTGACCGAGCCTTCGACCCCGGTGGTCAACCTGATCGACCCCAGCGCCTGCTATGGCCCGGACGGTCGGCTCGTGCTGGCGACCCACCCCGGACTCCTGGTCGAGCAGGCCTGGGTCGCCGAAGCCGAGGAGACCCCGTCCGGCAGCCCACCGGTCGGCTGGCTGGCCACCACCCGCCTCCACAGCGCGGACTGGACGAAGCCCGAGTTCCTGCACGCCTCGTCCAGCGCCGGGCTGACGTTGCTGCTGTGGTTCGCCTCGGGCGCCGACATCACCGGGATGCGAGGGCTCTTCGCGGCCACGGGCACGCCGCCGGCGCGTGGCACTCCGGTCCCCGGGGCGACCCTCGCCGGGCTGGACTGGTACCTGGAGCGCGACGACATCGCCCAGGTGATCGAGCGGCTGGACGTGGTCGCCGAGCTGTCGGGTCAGCTCCGGTCCACGGGCATCGCCGGCGAGTACTGGCTGGACACCTCCGCTCCCACGCCGGAGGACCTGACGCTGTCGGTGACGGTCGGCGACGACGTGATCCTGTGGCGGCTCGGAGCGACCGGGAGCACCCAGCAGGTCTGGGACTCCTACCGGGTGCTGGAAGTGGAGCCCACGCGGCTGCGGCTCGCCTGGGCCGGGGCCACCGCGGCCCCCAACCTGACGCTGGTGCCCTACGAGGACGCCAACGGCTACGCCTTCCAGGGTCCGCACGTGGCCTTCCCGGGCGTCGTGGTGGACCCCTCGGACCGGGTGCACGTGTTCTGGTTCGAGTCCCGTGTCCCCATCGACGAGATCCTGGCCGACGCCTCGGAGCCGGTGAGGCTCTGCTACCGGTCGGGAACCCTGGAGCCCCTGGTGGGCCCGGTGACGGAGGAGAAGATCAGGGAGGTGGGCCTCCTGGCCTCGCTCACGGGGGACGTGCTCTACACCAGCCTGCGCGACTGGCCCCCGGAGGAGCCTCCGCGGGGGCTGCCGCCGCGTCGGGGGCCGTTCGACTGAGGAGGCGTCTCGCCCCGCTTCCTTGTCGTGCCGGGCGCGATGCACCAGAGCCGGCGGGCCAAGCCATCAGCAGTGGGTGTGGATCTCACACGGACAGGACCTCCGGCCCGGTGCGCTCGATGGTCGCCGAGACCGCAGGTTGGCCGATCCCTCTGACGGGCTGGCCGGAATCGCTCACGCGACGGGATCGATGCTCGGACCGGCGAGGGTCGCTGGGTCGCGATCGTCGACTGCA
>CAZCVP010000137.1:0-22222 GCA_964501915.1 uncultured Enterobacterales bacterium | reverse complement strand
ACGCGGCTGGCGCGGTGCCAACGCCATCTGCGCGCGCGTGGGGTGCCACAGACGCGGTTGGCGCGGTGCCAACGCCATCTGCGCGCGCGTGGGGTGCCACAGATGCGGTTGGCGCGGTGCCAACGCCATCTGCGCGCGCGTGGGGTGCCACAGATGCGGTTGGCGCGGTGCCAACGCCATCTGCGCGCGCAGCGAGCAACGCTCCTCCTCGAGTCGTCGAGAGCATCCTCCGGGCCGGAATCCGACCCCGGAGAACTCGACCCGGTGAGTCGAGTTCTGGGGGATGGAGGCGACTAGTGGGGCCGCCGCAGCTCCTCCCGGTCCACCGCGTAGACCCGGATCGCCACCTCCGGCGACCGGAACAGCCCGACCCGCTCGAAGCGACGGGCGACCAGCGCGTCGAGGTCCGGCATCGGCTGGTCCCCGATGCCCGAGGCTTGCGAGGCCGTGACCAGGTAGGGCAGCTCGCCCGAGCCGCTGCACTGTCTCAGCACCAGGTCGATGCACCGCGCGAGGTCCGCCCCACCCCCCCGGGGACAGGGCGAGCCCGGGCAGGCCTCCCGACCGGTGAGGAAGGGCACCGCCTGCGACGGGGTGACGATGTCTCCGCCGGGACCGAAGCGCTCCAGCACGGCGGCGGCGACCTCGCGCTCCAGCAGCCCCTTGTCCGTCGGCGGGGAGAGGGTCCAGTTGCTGACGAGAGGGCCCCGGTAGAGCGCCGCCACCCCGACCACCGCGACCCACCCCAGCACTCCGACCGGCCAGCGCTCGACCCGCCCCCGGAGCCACCGCTCGAGCCAGACCACCGGCGTCACCACCCCGCGGATCACCGCCAGGAAGAGGAAGGGCCGGGAGAAGAGCGCGTAGCGGTCCGGGGCCCGAGCGGCCTCCAGCGCCATCAGCGGCACCAGGAAGCCGAGCAGCAGCAGGGTGGGTCGCCAGTCCCAGTCCCACCGCGCCACCGGGTCCCGGCGCAGTCCAGGGGCGAAGAGCCCCAGGTAGAAGACCACCACCAGCAGCCCCCAGGGCACGCTCACCAGGTTCAGGCCGCGCAGGCCCCGCTGCACGGCCAGCGCCGGCGCGTTGTGGGCCCTGGACCACACCAGCGCCACCGCCTCCGACCAGCTCAGCGGCCCCCCCGAGGTCCGCCCGTCCGAGCCCGCCACCCCTTCGGCATAGACCGACAGCGCGCCGGAGAGCTCCAGCCCCTCGTAGGGCGCCGTCAGGACCGCCCAGGTGACGGCACAGCCCCCGGCCACGACCACGGGCCCCAGCCAGCGCACCCTCCAGGGTCGGCGGGCCGCCAGCGGCAGCAGGACGGCCAGGGGAACGAACAACAGGCCCAGGTAGTGACTGCCGGCCGCGATGCCCGCGGCGACCCCCGCAGCCGCGGACCAGCCCCACCCCCGATCGATGGCCAGCCAGGAGCAGAGCCCCAGGACCACCACCGAGAGCTGCAGAGACGGGTCCACCCCGTAGTGGAGCTGGTTGTTGACCAGCTCGGGGCTCCAGGCGAGCAGCAGGGCGGCTCCAAGCCCCACCGACCGACGAGACGTCAGGGCACCCAGCACGTAGGCCACGACCGGGACCAGGGCGCTCGACAGGTGGTTGACGAGGTGCCCCCCGAAGACGACGTCACCCGTCCAGCGTCCCCCGAGGGCCGCCAGGTAGGTGTAGACCGGCATCCGGTGCACATCGAGGGGCTCACCATCCAGGAAGGCCTGGGCGTTGGCCGCCCAGTTTCCGGCGTCGGGACCGGACAGCAACCAGTCGTGGAGCGAGCCGACGGACCACCACCACTCCGGCAGCCCGGCCGCCAGCTCGAGACCGGCGTCGGGCGCTCCGCGGACCAGGGCTCCCCAGCGGATGGTGAGCAGGCCGGCGATGACCGCCAGGTCGACAGCCAGCCACCCCATCCGAGCCCGGTCAAGGCCCATGCAGCCGCCACACGCCGAAGCGCCCCTGCTCGAAGACGAGCACCCCTTCTGCCAGCAGCCCCCGCTCCAGGGCGGCGACAGGAGCCCGGAACTGCGCCTCCACCTCCTCCGGGCTCAGGAAGGGGTACGACTTGTCCAAGAACCTCACCCGGTTGGCCAGCACGTAGCGCACGCCGGCCTCGCGGAGCACACCCAAGGTCTCCGCGCCGTGACGCAGGACCAGGAACCGACTGGGGATGTGGTCCTCCACCGACCCCAGCAGGGTCGGGCGCTCGACGTAGTAGGTCGGCCAGGCGAAGAGCAGGGCGGTCCGCTCCTCGGGGTCGGTGTGGGAGTTGATCCAGGCCACGGCCTCCCAGCCATGGATGCGCCGGGCCAGCAGGTCCTCCCGGGCCTCCGCGCCGACCGCCGCGGGCGCCCGGTCCACCACGTCGACCAGCCAGGGCCCCAGGTTGGCCGGCAGCCCCAGGCCCCAGATCCCCCACACGCCGACCCGGCCCCAGCGGCCGAGGTCACCGAGACAGGAGACGGCCGCCACCGCCAGCAGGGGAGAGGCCGGGAGCAGGTAGCGCAGCCAGTGCGGGCCGAGGCCCCAGCCCACGAAGGCGATGCCCGCGGCGGCCACCACCCCGTCCCGTCGCAGCACCCCGAAGACGAGCGCCAGCGGACCCAGCGCCAGGGCGGCCGGCGTCACCCGCCCCAGGAAGGCGAAGGAGTCCGTCCGGGCCTCGACGGTGGCGTTCCAGGGCAGCAGCAGCAGGTCCAGGACCTCCCGTCCCACGCCGTACTTGTCGGCGAGCATGAAGTGGATGGGCACGTCGTCGGGCCAGCCGGCGTAGGGGAAGAGCGGGTGCAGGCCCTCCAGGCCGTTGCGGACCCACCAGGGCACGACCCAGGCCAGGGCGAGTCCACTCAGCAGCGCCACCTGGGGCACCCGCCGCCAGCCCAGCCGGGCCCAGGCCACGACATAGACGGCCACCACGGCCGGCGCCGCCGTGTACTTGGCGGCCAGCGCCATGCCCGCGAAGCAGGCCAGCCTCCAGCGCGGCGCCGCCAGCCCGGCCTGGGAGGGCTCCGCCCGGACCTCCAGCGCCGCGTCCAGCGCCAGCAGCACCCACAGCGCCGCGGGCAGGTTGTTGTAGGCCAGGCCGAGCTCCCGCACGAAGCTGTAGCTGCCCAGGAGCAGGGCCAGGGCCAGCACGCCGGCCGCTCCCCCATACCGGCGCTCCGCGGTCCTCACCACCGCCAGACCGAGCACCAGGGCCCAGACCAGGTGGAGCAGCTTCGGGGCCGCCTCGCCACCGAGCGCCAGGGCACCGGTCCACAGGAGGTGGACCGGCAGCGGCCGCGAGCCATCGGGCTGGAAGAAGCCGCCCGCCAGGCCGCCGTCGGTGAGCAGGATCTTCGGGAGCGCCAGGTGCAGGTAGACCTCGTCGGTGTCGACTGGGGGCGCGAGGGCGTCGAGCAGCCCAGGCAGGGCCCAGACGGCGAGCAACATCCACACCACCGCCGGGACCTCGGGCCAGCTCAGCTTCGGACCGCGCAGCCTGCAGGCCACGCCCAGGACCGCCACGAGGCCGAGGCCGAAGGTCCCCAGGAGCCCGGGCACGGCCGCGACCAGCAGCAGCACCAGCCCCAGCACACCCAGGCCCAGCGCGAAGGCCTGCACCGCGTCGACCTCCCGGCGCTCGCGGCCGCCGAGCAGCAGCGCCCCCACCCCGAGACCGGCACAGGCCCAGAGCCCGGCGCCCAGCAGACCCTGGAGCGCCCGCCCGGCCGCGGCCACCGTCCAGGGCTGCCCCACCTGGAGCACGAAGGCCGCGAGGCCCAGCCCCACCACCAGCAGCCCCGAGAGCGCGCGGATCATGCGCGAAGGGTGCCCCGGGCGGGGGTCCCGGGTCCAGTCGCCGGACGTCAGGGCTCGTCCGACTCCGGCGTCGCGAACACCAGCAACAGGGCGTGGCCGTCGTCCACCACCAGCAGGCGCGACCCCTGGCGGCTCGGGTTGCGCTGATCCCCCGGGCCGCCCCAGGTCAGGCCATCGGAGCACACCACGTCGACGTCGAGTCCGTTCCAGGCCTCCCAGCAGGCCACGCCCCCGTCGAGGGAGAGGCGACGGGAGGTGTGGGCATCGGACACGACCCGCCACCCCTCGCCGGTGACCAGGTCCAGTCCCGAGACACCCTCGTCATCGATCCAGGCCACGACGTCCCCGGACAGCGCCACGTGGCGCTCGTGTCCCGGCCCCGCCGCCACCGCGCGCTCCCCGTCGGGCCCCCGCACGTAGACGTCCTCGCTGCCGTCCCGAAGGTCCACCCAGGCCACCCGGGACCCGGCGATGGCCGGCGGATACCAGGGCGCGGGGGTCGCCTCGTAGGTCCTGCGCAGGCGCTCGTCGAAGCGGAAGACCTGGAGACCTTCCTCGACCGCCAGCACGGCCTGCTCTCCGTCCGTCGCTGGCGGCGCGAGCCCCGACAGCGGCACCAGGGAGACGTCGGGCTCGACCTCCGGCGAGGGCAGGCGCCACAGCCCGTGGTCGCGGGTGGGCGCATAGAGCACGCCCGGCGCCACCGCGGGAGACTCCGCCGCCCCCGAGAGCAGCACGGTCCGACGCGACTCCAGGTACAGGACGCGATCCACCCGGCCCGAAGGACCGCAGCCCACGGCCCACTCCCCCGCGAGGCGGGGATAGCGCAGGTCGTGGCAGGGGCCATCGAGCCACGGCAGCGGCAGGACACGCGGCTCGGCGGCGAAGGCCACCCCCGACAGCAGCACGCTGCCGAACAGACTCAGCTCAGCTACCGGAGCCCGTGCTGGTGGTGCCGGTCCCGCCCTCTTCCACGCCGCAGCACTGGGCGGAGATGGTGGTGCTGGCCTTGGTGACGCCGCCGGTGCAGTCGGTCACGGTGAGCCGGAACTCGTACTCCAGGGTGTCGCAGACGCTCGGCTCGGTCGGGGTGATCTCCTCGAGCTTCACGCTGGTGACCACGGAGGTCTCGTCGGCGATGGTCGCCTCGCCCTCGGTCAGCTCCCACAGGGTGGTGTAGGGGTCGCCGTCGGCGTCGGTGATGGTGACGTTCTCGCCGAGGGTGAGGGTCTGGTTCTCGCACTCCTCGCAGTCGTAGACGTAGCCGTCTTCCTCGCAGTTGGCCTCGCCGGCATCCACCAGGTCCAGGGTGTCGATCACGACCGCTGGGTCGGTGTTGTAGCTGCGCTCACCCACCTCGACGAGGAGCGGATCCGGCGTGGACCAGCCGGCCCCGTCGTAGACGCTCAGCGAGAGCTGGTAGGTGCCGGCCACGTCGGCCCAGAAGGTCGGCTGCGACGCCGTGCGGTCCGAGAAGCTGTCGTTGCTCGAAGTCGAGTTCTTCGGCTTGGCCTGGACCTCCCAGAAGTACTGGAGGGGATCGCCGTCCGGATCGGCGGAAGCGGAGCCGTCGAGCTGGATGGCGGTGCAGTCCTCGGCCGCCATGTCCTCGCCGGCGTTGGCGGTCGGCACGTTGTCCTCGCCGGTGATGGTCACCAGGACGGCGTCTGCGTCCGAGGAGGTCAGGCCGTTGTTCACGACCAGGTTGACGACATAGACACCGCGCGCGTCGGCGATGAACCACCCGGCCGCCGAGGTGGCGTCCTGGAGAGCGGCCGAGGAACCGCTGGGGCTCTCCACCAGGGTCCAGGTGTAGGTGAGGTCGCGACCGAAGGGGTCGTAGGAGCCGGACCCGTCGAGGGTGATGGTCTCGCTCACCGCACCGGCAAGGTCGGCGCCGGCCACGGCGACCGGCTGGCCGGCCGGCGCCTCGGCGGTCACCACGACGAAGTCGGGCGGGGAGTCGTCCTTGCCGTCGTTGACGACCAGGGAGACCACGTAGGTGCCCTGGACGTCGGGGATGAAGGTGGTCTGGCCGGCGTCTGCGGAGCCGTTGCGGGAGAACCCGGCCGCCCGCTCGGTGCCACCGAGGGTCGAGCCCTCGGGCACGTGGTCGAAGTCCCAGTGGAAGGCCAGGGTGTCGCCGTCCGGGTCGAAGGAGGCCCGTCCGTCCAGCTCGACGATGCTGTCGGCCGGCCCCGCCTGGTCCGAGCCGGCCTCCGCCACCGGGATGCCGTTGGGGATCACGACGCCGGTGTCGTCACTGCCCGTGCAGGCGACGAGGCCGAGCGCCGCCGTCCCGAGAGCCATCCAGCCGATGCGGTTTGCAGTCATGGCGGACTCCTCAGTTCGAGCCGGTGCAGGAGAAGGTGAGGGTCACCGTGTCGTAGTCGGACTTGTCGCAGTCCGAGACGTCCAGGGTGGCCTCCCAGGAGTAGTTGGTCTCGCCGAAGTCGCCGGCGACGACCGGGGTCCAGGCGGTGGTGCGAGCCGAGTAGGGCGCGTCGATGATGAGCTCACCGGCGGCCTCGCTCCAGTTGAAGCGCACCTCGTCGCCGTCCGGATCATAGGAGCCCGATCCGTCCAGGTCGAAGTCCTGGGCCTCGCAGTCGTCGCAGGTCCAGACGTAGTCCGAGGAGCTGCAGGTCACCGACATGCTGACGGTCTCGTCCTCGCCGGCGTTGGCGACGGGACGCTTGTTGCGATCGAGGCCGACCATCTCCCAGGTCACCAGGTCGGGGGCCGACCAGAACTCGCCGTCGAAGACCTGGAGCTGGAAGGTGTAGTCCCCCGCCTCGTCCCAGGTGAAGCTCGGGTTCGCCAGGGTGGGATCGTCGAAGCTGGCGTCGCTGGTGCCCGAGTCGGCTGGGGCGCTGAGCAGGGACCACTCGTAGCTGATCTCGTCGCCGTCGGGGTCGTAGGAGCCGAAGCCGTCGAGCTGGGCCACCTGGCCGTCGCAGGGCGGCACCGCGAGGGCGTCGCCGGCGTCGGCGATCGGTGCCCGGTTGCCGGTCACGGCGTGGATCGTGGCGTAGTCGGGGTTGGACCACTGGAGGCCGTCGCTCACGACGAGGGAGACCAGGAAGATGCCCTCGCAGTCGGGGATGACGGTCGGGGTGGCGGAGCCCTGGTTGTAGATGGAGTCGCTGTCGAGCCCCGAGCAGCTCGGCACCTCGGTGAGGGCCCACAAGAACTCGAGCTGCGCCCCCTCGGGATCGTCGGAGCCGCTGCCGTCCAGCTCGGCCCGCTCGCCGACCTGGACTTCGACGTCGCCGCCGGCGTCGGCGACCGGTGCCGCGTCGCCGTGGGTGATCGTCACCACGATCACGTCGGTCTCGGAGCAGGCCTGCTCGTCGCAGGCCTGGACGGAGACGACGTAGCTGCCGACGGTGTCCGGGAGGAACTGGGTCTCGGTCGCCGTGGCGGCGTTGTTGTCGCTCAGGGCGGTCTCGTCGACCAGAGAACCGGGCGGCACCGAGTCGAAGCGCCACTGGATCTCGAAGGCGATGCCCTGGAGACAGCCCGCGGCGTACCCCACTTCGAGGAGCGACAAGGTCGCGAACTCACCCAGGGTCAGGGCGAGGTCCTCGCCCGCCGTGAGGCTGGGCGGACAGTAGGGATTGGCGGTGTCGTCGCCATCGTCGCCGGTGCAGGCGACCAGCGTGACGCCACAGACCGCCAGTGCCAGCATCCGCCACGGGGTGGGGTTGGACATGGAGGCTCCGTTGATTCGGGAAGGAGGAGGTCAGACCCTACTACGCAGGCCGACCGCGGTCTGTGAACGGGCTGAGGTAATCTACTTCGTCCATGAACATGCCGTCAACGAATCGCCGACGCCTTTGAAGCCCGAGAACGCGCTTCGCGGTGTCCTGATCGGGACGAGTCTCCTGGCAGCGATCCTGGGGACGGTCTCGGGGAAGCGGGTTGAAGCGGCAGTCTGGCCGGATTCGCCGATGCCTGCAACCGGGGAGTCCACCGTGGCCCTCGATGCCGGCCAGGCCTACGGCGTGATCCCACCGTTCGCGGCCGAAGAACGCGATCTGGGTCACGTTGGTCTGAGCGGTCGCTGGGCCCCGGCTCCCGGGGTGATCATCACCGCCCGCTACGCCGTGTTGCGGGCGGTCTTCGACGATGGGACCGTGGCCACCGGCTCCGGCGACCTGAAGCTCGGCACGGCGGCTCGTGCCTGGACCGGCACCCGCAGCGCCCCCGAGGTCTGGCTGTGGTGGGAGGCCAAGCTGCCCAACGCGAGTGACTTCGAGGGCAGCAGTCCGCGAGACAACGTCTACGGGCTGGGCACCGACGAGACCGACGTGACGGTCGGCGCCGGGCTCCGCTGGGACCTGGAGCCGGTCACCGTGGATGCCGTCGCCGGGCTGGCCATCCTGGGCGACCCGTTCTCCTTCGCCAACCAGGACGACGCTGCGGTCGCCTGGCTCTCCGCGGCCGCTCCGCTGGGGCCCGCCGAGGTGCTCGCCCGGGTCGGAGGCCGCTTCCCTTCGCCGGACAACGAGCCGTCCTTCGAGGGGGCGCTGGGCGCCGAAGTGGCGCCGATGCCCCAGGTCCCCGGCCTCAGCGCCGGGCTCCAGGTCACCGCCGGTATCACCCACGCCGCGCCCGACGTCGCCGTCGCCCTCTGGATCGGACACCGGTGGAGGCCCGAGCCCGCGGAGTGAGTGCTTGTCCCGGCGCGATCGGGGGTTACCTGGGGCCTCGCGTCGAGTACGCCAGGGAGCAGACGTGGGCTGGATGGATTGGCTGAGCTTCGGCTCTGACGAGAAGATGATTCGCAAGCACGCCAAGCGGATCAAGACCAAGGACGCCCAGCAGGAGGACCGCCAGGCGTCGGCGATCTGGCTGGCCGACCAGGGCTCCCCCGAGGCCATCGTCGGGCTGCTGGGGCGGTTCGAGATGACCTACGAGCACCACATGAAGGACGCCAACGAGAAGGCCGAGGTCGAGGAGCTGGTCCTGGCCCTCGGCGTCGACGCCGTGCGCCCGCTGCGCTCCCACCTGCCCCGCTGCAAGAACTTCGCCCGGCCCCTGGCGCTCTTCCAGCGACTCACCAGCCAGGAAGAAGCCCTGGAGCTGGTGATCTCGATGGTCGAGCGCGAGGCCGGCTCGGAGCTCAAGCCGGAGCGCAA
This sequence comes from uncultured Enterobacterales bacterium, assembly GCA_964501915.1. Classification (GTDB taxonomy): domain Bacteria; phylum Myxococcota_A; class UBA796; order UBA796; family CAJQPC01; genus CAYFPX01. The sequence continues at coordinate 13,274 of CAZCVP010000137.1, read as the reverse complement.
GAGGCACCTGCTCATCAAGCTCGCGGAGTTCGTCGCCCCGGAGGCCCAGGCCACCGCCATCTCCTTCCTGGCCGACTTCGACGAGGGCGTGCGCTACGCCGCCGCCGAGGTGTTGATCGCCCAGCCCGACAGCGACGAGGTCCGCGAGGCGCTGGTCACCGCCCTGGCGAACCTCCAGGAGGAGTCCACCCGCTTCCGGGGTCGCCTGGCGGAGATCGCGGCCGCCCGCCGCTGGACCCTCGGCGACCACGAGCAGGCCCTGAAGGCCAACAGCCCCACCGGCTACGAGACCCGCGGCGGCAGACTGGTCAAGGGCTGATCGCTGGGGTCTGGAGCGGCTACACTGACCGCTGTGAAGACCCTGCTCCTGCGCCCGCCCCGTCGCGACGCCCGCGACCGCGGCCTGGCGATCCCGCCGCTCGGACTGGCCTACCTGGCTGGAAGCCTGCGGGCCCAGGGGCGGCCCGTCGAGCTGGTCGACGCCTATGGACTGGGCTGGTCCTGGGCCAGGACCCGCAGCGAGGTGGCCCGCCGGCGTCCCGAGGTGCTCGGCCTCGGCTGCATGACGCCGGTGGCCGACGTGGCCTACCGCGCGGCCCGCCTGCTGCGTCCCCACGTGGGCCGGATCGTGCTGGGCGGCCCCCATCCGACCGCGCTGAGGCACGGCGTGCTCGACGAGTGCCGGGCGCTGGACCACGCGGTGGTCGGCGAAGGCGAGGAGGTGATCGGCCCGTACCTGGACTGGGTCGCGGCGGGCGGGCGCGGCACGCCCCCCGACGGGGTGACGGCCCGGGGACGGCCCTACCGCGACCACGCGGTGCAGTGCCCGATCACGGGGGTCGCCTGGCCGGCGCGGGACCTGCTTCCCGAGCGCTCCTACCGCTACCTGATGGCCACCCGGCCGGGCTTCGCCACGATGATCACCAGCCGTGGCTGTCCCTTCCGGTGCACCTTCTGCGACAAGGGCGTGTCCGGCAGCCGCTGGCGGGCCCGACCCGCCGAGGACGTGGTCGCCGAGATGGACCACCTCGCCCGCCACCACGGCGTCGGCTTCATCAACTTCTACGACGACAACTTCACCCTCTCGCGTCGTCGGGTCCTCGAGATCTGCGAGGCGCTGTTGATGCGCGGCGTCGACGTGGACTGGAAGTGCGAGGGGCGGGTAGACGGCGTCGACGCCGAGCTCCTGCGGCTCATGCGGCGGGCGGGCTGCCGGGTCATCGCCTACGGGGTCGAGTCCGGCGACGAAGAGACCCTCCAGAGACTGCGCAAGGACGTGGACCTGGAGCGGGTGGTGGAGGCCTTCGCCGCCACCCGCGAGGCCGGCATCCGCTCCCTCGCCTACATCATCCTCGGCAGCCCGGGCGAGACCGCCACCAGCGTGGCCCAGACCCTGGACTTCGTGCGCCGGATCCGGGCCGACTACGTCCAGTTCAGCAGCCTGGCGGCCTTTCCCGGCACCGAGCTCTACGCCCACCACGCCGACCAGGTGCTCCTGAGCCCCGCGGGCTCGAACCCGGTGGACAGCGAGTACCACCGCGAGGTGCTCACCGACCTGGAGCCGGCGGAGCTGGGTCGACTGCTGCGGCGAGCCTGGGTGGGCTTCTACCTGAGACCGCGTCCCATGGCCCGCCTGGCCCGGGACGCCTGGCGCTCGGGCTCGCTGAGGGAGGGCCTCCGCCTGGGCAGGTCGATGGCCCGCTGGTCCCTGGGAGGGTGACCCCGGTGGTTCACCAGGTCAGGTTCAGGATCCGCTGCCGGGCGTCCTCGGCGTAGGAGCTGTCGTCCTCCAGCTCCAGGATGGCCTGGTACTGCTGCACAGCCTTGTCGAGCTCTCCCAGCTTCTCCTCGTAGAGACGGCCGAGGAAGTAGTACGCCGTGACGTCCTCCGGGCAGTACTGGAGGGTGGTCCGGAACTCCCGCAGGGCGAGCTCGAGCTCGTCTCCGCGAGCGTAGTAGAGCGCCAGGTTGTTGTGGGCCTTGCAGTAGGTCGGCGACTTCCGCAGCGCCTTCTTCCAGGCGGCCTCGGCGGCGTCCCCCTGGCCCATGCGCACCCGCACGATGCCCAGGTTGGTCCACCCGTCCAGCATCTCCGGATCCAGCGCCAGGGCCCGCTCATAGGCCTCGGCGGCGGGCACCAGGTCCCCGGAGAGCCGGTAGGCGTCTCCGAGGCCGTACCAGGCCTCCCCGGAGGTGGGGTTGCGGTGCGTGGCCTCCGTCCAGATCGACACCTCGGTCGCCCAGGCCTCATTGCGGGCCTGGGTGGCGACCACCGCCGCGACCACCAGCGCCGCGGTCACACCGACGGCGCCCGCCGCCGGCAGCCGCGCCAGCAGGGCCCCGGCCACCCAGCAGACGCCGAGCAGCGAGAGGTAGAAGCGGTGCTCCGCCATCGTCTCCTTGAGCGGGACGACCGTGGCCGGCAGCAGCACGACCAGGCACCACAGCCAGCCCAGGGCGAGGATCGGGGCTCGGGACCGGTCGCGGAGGGCGAGCCCGGTGAGCACGACCAGCCCCGCCAGCGCGAGCCCGGAGCGAGGCGTCAGGCCGGTGACCGGGTGGTCGTGGAAGATGGACTGGCCGACGGGCACCACCGAGAGCTGGAGGTAGCGCCACACGACCTCGGACTGGGTCCAGAGGTGCTCGACCGGGTCCCGCAGCAGCGGCATCGGGCTGGTGAGGGCGCCATAGAGCCACCAGCGCAGCAGGAAGAAGAAGCCGAGCAGCACCGCCGCGGGCCAGTACGACCTCCACCGCACCTTGGAGACCGCCCCCTGGCGGAGGACCTGGACCTCCAGCAGCAGCATCGCGATCGGCAGGGTGACCGCCACCTCCTTGGTGAAGGCCGCCAGGACGAACACCGCCCAGGCCTGGGCCCAGGCCGTGCGGTCCTCCTCCAGGAGCCACCTCAGCCACCGCTGGCAGGCCAGCAGGTAGAAGGTGGCCACGAGCTGCTCGCTCCGGCCGGTCACGTAGCTGACGCTCTCCGTCGCCAGCGGATGCACGGCCCACAGGGCCGCGGCGATGAGCCCGAACCTCAGCGATCGCTTGACCCCGGCGGCCTCGGCCACCGCCTCTCCGACCAGCAGCGCGAGCACGGCGTTGATCGCCTGCAGGACGACGTCGACGAGGTGCCAGGTGAACGGGTCCATGCCCGCCAGCTCGTAGTTGGCGGAGTAGGTGAGGATGAGCAGCGGGCGGGAGAGGTTGTAGCTCAGGACCTCGCGCCAGTTCTCGAGGAAGCGGATGGTCGGGTTGCCGATCACCTCGACCTTGTCGTCGTAGGTGAACTCGCCGTGCAGGCCGTTGGCCCAGGCCAGGGCGACCAGCACGATCAGCAGGACCGCCGAGGCCACCCGCCGCACGAGGGGGTCCCTCACGACAGGACCTCCTCGTAGAGCCGGATGTGCTCGGCGGCGACGGCTTCGAAGGAGAGCCGCTCCTCGACGTAGCGCCGACCCCGCTTCACCATCGCCCGGGACGCCACGGCGTCGTCCAACAGCGTCCGGATCCGGGTCCGGAGCCCGTCGACGTCGGCGTGGCGCACGAGCAGCCCGGCCCCGGCCTCGCCGATCAGCCGGCCGCAGCCGCAGTCCCCGCCCACAACCACCGGCGTGCCGCACATCAGGCCTTCGAAGGGCACCAGCCCGAAGACCTCGTCGGTCGAGGCGTAGACCAGCACGTCGGCGTCGACCAGCAGCCGCAGGCGCTCCCGGCCCGGCAGCAGCCCCGTGAAGAGCACGCTGGCGTCGGCCCGGGCCCGGGCCCGTTCCATGCCTCCCATGTCGTTGCCGGCCACGACCAGGGTCGCGTCGGGGATGGCGCGATCGCGGAAGGCCTCCACGAGGTGGTCCACGCCCTTTCGCGGAGACACCTGGCCCAGGTACGCCACCAGCTTGCGCCGCGCGGGCAGCCTCCAGCGGGCCTTGAAGGTCCCGGCCTCGGGCAGGTCGTCGAACTCGTCGAGCATCAGCCCGTTGGGGATGTGGACGATGCGCTCCTGGGGCACCCCGTGGGAGCGGAACTGGCCGATCTCGGGCTTGGAGACCGCGATCAGGCGCTCTGCACCCGCCGGCACCCGCCCGGACACCAGCAGGTCCCAGACCAGCTTGGCGCCGACCTTGCGCTCGTGGCGCGGCAGGGTGCCGTTGGGCGTCATCACGTAGGGCGCTCCCCACTGGAGCGCAGCACGCACGGCGACGTTGTTCAGCAGGTGGCGGTGACCGTGGAGGTGGACGAGGTCGATCCCCAGGGTCCCGTTGAGCCAGGGCTTGCGGGGCAGGAAGAGCTGGTGGCGGTAGGCCAGCTCGTTGGACAGGTTCGGGCTGGTGATCACCCGGACCCCCTCCAGCTCGCGTTCCCGCGGCACCTCGGCCCGGCCGCGGCCATCGAGGGCGTCGGTGGTCCAGACGGTGACCTGGACCCCCTGGCGCACCAGCTCGCGGGTCAGCCCCCAGGCGATCCGTGGGATGCCGCCGTAGGCCCAGGTGGGGGGAAAGTAGGGGGTGACGTGGAGGACGTGCAAGGTGGTGGGCCGGGTCCGGGCAAGGGTACATCCCGCGGCGCCGGGCCGTCCGGCCCGTGCAGGACGTGCAAAGGCCGCTGGGCGCGATTGACGGTCCCAGGCCGTCTCAATACCCTACGGGACCTCGGCTGAGGAGGCCAGCATGCAGCGCTTCGGATTCGGGACCCTGGTGGTGGCCGCGGTGGCCACGGGGCTCGCGGGCTGTGCCGCCCTCTGCACGCCGGACGACCTCGACGACGAGAAGTTCATGTGCAACCCGACCTGCCAGTCGGTCTGCAACAAGATCTACAACGAGCAGTACTGCTCGATCGTCCGCCCCGGCAAGGACCAGGACGAGCTGGTCGGTGACTGCATCGACTACTGCGAAGAGGCCTTGACCGAGCCCGGCGACCTGGGCAACTACGACCCCTACGAGCGGGTCAGCTCCAGCACGTCCGTGACCCTGGAGAACGAGGAGCAGGCGGCGCTGTGGATGGACTGCGTGTCCGCCCAGTCCTGCGAGCGCCTCGGCCAGGGGTACTGCGCCCCCATCTGGTAGCCCCCATGCGTACTCTCCCCGCCCTCGTGGTGGCCCTCGCCGTGGCCACCACCGCCTGCAACAAGGTCACGCCCACCTGTCGGGCCGTCTGCCGCAAGCTCAGCCGCTGCGACGAGGTCCAGGCCGCCGACTACGTGACCAAGGAGGAGTGCCGCGACCTCTGCGAGGTCCAGCAGGAGTACTACGACCGCCTCGAGGACGACGAGGAGACCGAGGCCCTCTTCGAGCAGTGGAACGACTGGAAGTGGTGCACGGAGACCTCCACCTGCGAGGAGGTCGGCGACGGCATCTGCTACGACGAGGACCTCTACGCCTTCTGAGCCCAGACACCGTGGCCAAGCGCAAGCGCATCCTCTTCCTCCACACCGGCGGCACCCTGGGCATGCAGTCCCTGGGCGACCCCGGCCCGCTGGCCCCGTCGGCCATCGCCGAGAACGTGCTGCCCTACGTGAAGGGCCTCGGAGACCTGGTCGACATCCACGGCGAGGTGCTGTGCAACCTGGACTCCAGCGACCTCTCGCCCAGCCACTGGGAGGCCATCGGGTCCACGATCTTCGGACGGCGCGCCGACTACGACGGCTTCGTGGTGCTGCACGGCACCGACACCATGGCCTACACGGCCAGCGCCCTGAGCTTCATGCTCGAGGACCTGGATCGCCCGGTCGTGCTCACCGGCAGCCAGAGGCCCGTCGTGCAGGTGCGCACCGACGCCCGCTCGAACCTCATCCACTCCGCCATCTGCGCCACCCTCGACGTGCCGGAGGTCGGCCTCTACTTCGGCTCCGTGCTGCTGCGGGGCAACCGGGCGACCAAGCAGAGCAGCCAGGCCTACGACGCCTACACCTCGCCCAACCTGCCGCCCCTGGTGGAGATGGGCGTGGGGATCGAGCACCGGACCCCGGTGCGTCGCCCCCGGGGGCCCTTCCGGTTCCGGCCCGGCTTCGACGACCGGGTGGCCGTGCTCTGGCTGCTGCCCGGCAGCCGGCCCAGCGGGCTCCGGACCTGCGTGGAGGCGGGCGCCAAGGCGGTCGTGTTGCTGGGCTTCGGCTCCGGCAACGTGCCCCAGGAGGGCTGGCCCGAGGCCATCGCCGACGCCTCGGCCGCCGACGTGCCCGTCATCATCGGCACCCAGTGCCTCAGCGGTGCGGTCGTCCTGGAGCGCTACACCGGCGGCTCCATGGCCCTACAGGCGGGCGCCCTGTCCGCGGGCCACATGACGACGGAGGCCACGGTCGTCAAGACCATGGCCCTGCTCCACCGCTGCCGCAACCGGCAGGAGTTCGTGCTGGCCTGGCTGGAGGACCTGGCTGGGGAGCTGTACGCCTGAGGCGGGGACCTACAGTCCCAGCTCCTCCACCAGGTGCCCCGCCAGCGCCTCGTAGTGGGCCGCGCCCCGCGAGCCCGGGTCATAGGTGAAGATGTCCTGGCCGGCGTGCTGGGCCTTGGCGAGGGTGTTGTTGATGCCGATGCGCACCGGCAGCACCGCCTCGCCGTAGACCCCCTCGACCTCGCTGAGGATCGCCTGGTTGAGGATCGTCGTGCGGCCATCGACCCGCGTCAGCAACACGCCGAGCACGTCGATGTCGGGGTTGAGCCGCGACACGCCGCGGATGGCGTCGACCAGGGCGTGCACGCCGCTCAGGGCCAGCGGGCTCGGGTCGCAGGGGATCAGGACCTGGTCCGCGGCCACCAGCCCGTTGATGGTGAGGTTGCCGAGGTTCGGGGGGCAGTCGATGACGATGACGTCGTACCAGGTGCGGGTCACGGCCAGGGCGTCCTTGAGCAGCAGCTCCTTGCCGATCCGCGTGCTCAGCAGGCTCTCGGTGTGGACCAGGCTCGGGTCGAGCGGCGTCACGTCGAGACCGCGGACCGAGGTGCTCGTGACCGCGTCCAGGACCTCGCCGTGCTCGGTGGTGAGCACGTCGGAGAGCGCCCCGCCGCCGACGTGGATCTGCTCGGCCAGGGCCGTGTAGACGTGGCCCTGGGGGTCCAGGTCGATGAGCAGCACCCGCTTGCCGTGGAAGCGGGCCAGGCCGGAGGCCAGGTTCACGCTGGTGGTGGTCTTGCCCACCCCGCCCTTCTGGGCAGCGACCGCGATCACCACCGCCTGGCGGGGACCGAGGGCCCTCCGGGGAGTTTCCCCGGCAGACCGTTGGACGACACGGCGGAGTCCGGACTTCAAGAGGCTACGCATGGATCTTCCCGCCTTTGCACGAAGGGATCTATTGACGCGTCAATCCTACCACGCAAGGTAGGCTGTAGGGGGCGTTGTCGTCCCGGGACCCTGGATCATGCCCCTCCGACTCGAGGCACCCCCAGCCGACGAAGCGACCCGCGGGGGTGCGCTGCAGGACCTGCTGGGCGCCATCCAGGGTCTCGCAGGCCCCTTCCAGCCGCTCCACGCCGAGCTGAACGAGGACTTCTTCGGCTACCGGCTCCGCCTTCCGGGCGAGGAGCTGAGCCTGGCCTACCGACCTCGCGGGGACGCCAGCCTGGTGGCGGTGCATCGGTCGGGCGCGGGCGTGCGTCGCTACTGTCTGCCCCCCGGGGCCTGGCACGAGCTGCGCCGGGGCCTGGCGATCCTGCTGACGTACCTGCACGGCGACGAATTCGAGTTCGACCACACCCTCGCCGCGCGGCGACCGCTCCTGCGGGACGGCACGGTGGTCTTCCAGGACCGCTGGTGGGACCACTGGGAGGATCACCCCTTCGGCACCCGGGGCCTGACCCTCGGCCACCACTACCGGGACCTGGTGCACCCCCTGGTCCAGCAGGTGGTCGGTCGCCTCCTGCCGCTGCTGCCCCCGCGCCCCCGGATCGTGGACCTCGGCGGCGGCCAGGGACGCCTGCTGCGCCTGCTGGGGCTCGGGGGGCACCTCGTGGAGCGCAACGAGCGCCAGCTCGAGATGGCCCGCCACGGGCAGCCTGAGGGCGTCGAGCTGCACGCCGCCGACATCCGCTCGATCCCCGACTACGCCGCCCTGGCCACCGGCCCGGTGCACATCGCGCTGGCGGTGGGCTCGCTCCACGTCAACGGCATGGTGCCCGAGCACGCCTGGAAGCTCGTCCACGGCCTGCTGGAGGACCTGGCGCCGGGGGGTTTCCTGCTGGCGGCCGGCCACACGCCCTTCCTGCTGAACGCCGACGACCTGGAGCTGATCGGCTACGAGGTCCTCAACACCGGCGTGCCCTCCAAGGGCCAGGCCGGTGGACAGCTCCGCCAGCTCTACCTCGCCCGTCGCCCCTCCTGAACCGGGCGCAGATCGAGCCACGCCGTCGTCTCCCTGAGGTAGGCCCGGGCCCGTTCCTCGACCTCCTCGACCATCGGATCGTTCCCGAAGATCCCGCCGAGGACGGCCACGCCAAAAGCGCCGGCGCCCCGAACCTTGTCGACCCGATCGGGGCGCATTCCCCCGAGGGCGAACACGGGAATGCACACCGCGCGCCGTGCGGCGCGCAGGGACCGGACCCCCAGGCTCGGTCGGCGATCAGCCGGCTTGCTGGTCGGCTTGTAGATCGGGGAGAGGAGGACGTAGTCGGCGCCGGCCCGCTCGGCCTGCCGCGCCTCGGCGACCGAGTGACAGGACACCCCCAGCCGGTGGGCGTAGCTGTCGCGGACGCTGGCGATGTCCGTCTGGCTGCCCAGGTGCAGGCCCCAGCCGGTGCGCCGGGCGAGCTGTCGGGCGCCGGGCATGCGGTCGTGCAGGATGAGCTGCGGCAGGCGAGGCTCCAGGCGGGTGGCGAGGTGGATCACGGCCCGCTCGGAGAGCTGGGGCTCGCGGAGCAGGATCTGCACACAGCCCGCCCGGGCGAGCCCTTCCGCCAGCCACTCCAGGTCCTGGGCGCGGCGATGGGTACCCGGCGAGATGGGCAGGAGCCTCTGCACAGAGGCACAGACTACCCGCCGATGAGCCCCGTCAGCGGGCTGGAGGCGGAGGCGTAGAGCTTGCGCGGGATGCGGCCCGCTTCGTAGGCCAGGCGCCCGGCCTCGGTGCCGGCCCGCATCGCGTGGGCCATCTTGATCGGCTCCTGGGCGCAGGCGATCGCCGTGTTCATCAGGAGCGCCGTCACCCCGAGCTCCATCGCCAGGGAGGCGTCGGACGCCGTGCCGACCCCCGCGTCCACGATGACCGGCACGCCGGCCTGCTCGAGGATGATCGCCAGGTTGTAGGGGTTGCGCAGGCCCAGGCCCGAGCCGATCGGCGCGGCCAGCGGCATCACGGCCGCGCAGCCGATCTCCTCGAGGCGCTTGCAGATGATCGGGTCGTCGAGGCAGTAGGGCAGGACCGTGAAGCCGTCCTTCACCAGCACCCGCGCGGCCTCCAGGGTGCCTTCGGGATCGGGGAAGAGGTTCTTCTCGTCGCCGATGACCTCGAGCTTGATCAGCTCCGTGCCGAGCAGCTCCCGGGCCAGGCGAGCCGTGACCACCGCCTCGTCGGCCGTGTAGCAGCCGGCCGTGTTGGGCAGGAGCGTGATGCGCTCGCTGTCGATGAAGTCGCGGATGTTCTCGCCCTTCGGCGCCGCGAGGTCGACCCGTCGGATGGCGACGGTGACCATCTCGGTGCCGCTGGCCTCGTGGCAGGCCTGCATGGTGGGGAAGTCGACGTACTTGCCGGTTCCGACGATCAGGCGGGAGTCGAACGAGTGATCACCGACGGTCCACATGGGCACAACCCTCCGGGGGGGGCGCACCTAACGTCACGCGGGCGGTGGTACCGGAACGACTCCGCCGGAGCCCCACCAGCAGCAACGCCAGCAGCCACGGACCGAGCCGGCGTTCGGCCGTGGTGCAGCCCAGGATCGCCGGGTCCACTTCGCTGCGGACGTCGCCGTCCTCGGGGTCGGACAGGAAGTCGAAGCCGCAGCGGGGGACGGCCTCGTCCAGGGGGTCGTCCTGCTCCAGCTCGATGATGTGGTAGGCGATGGCGGTACAGCTCTCGACGCCGTCGCCGATGCAGTCGTGACAGGGGCTGTAGGGGTCCTCTCCCGTCCTGCACCAGGTGGTCTGGTCGACGGGACCCTCCGCCAACCACTCCTCGGGGAACTGGGAGTAGGCGAGCAGGTGGCGGCCGTCGAGCACGCCGCGCACCTCGCCACCGGCGCCGTGGAAGACCTCGTAGGTCTCGTCGTAGAGGAAGCCAGCGTGAAGCGCTGGCTCCAGCACCACCACGCTGCCCTCCGGGGTCGGCACCTCGAGGCGGTCGGTCGACCACCACAGCTCGCCGGTCTCCGAGATCGTGGCCCGGGCGGCGAGCAGCTCGCAGGCGTTGTCGGGGGCGTCGAGGAAGTCCCGGAAGTTGACGTGGAGGTCGATGGTCGGGGGGGTGGCGTCGAGATCGACGGCGGAGAAGGTGACCTCGAGGCTGCGATTGAGGTTCGGCTCGCGGAACAGGGCCTCCCCGACCGGCGTGCTATTGGGGTAGAGTCGGCTTCCGGAGGACAGGCTCCCCCGATCGACCTGGAACCGCTGTCCCACCAGGCCCTCCCAGTCGAAGTCCGGGACGCGGCCGTAGGGCTCCAAGGACATCGGGACGTCGAGCCGGGCGACGAGGTCCGGTCGGCCGACCGCGCCCGTCAGGTAGATCTCCAGCGGCTGGTCCTCCGGCAGAAACGGCCGCCAGGCATAGGGAGGGCCCTCGAGCTGGCAGGCCGCGAACGGGATCCGCGTGCCCGAGGCGTCCTCGCCGATCGGCTCGTAGCGGTGCTCGTTGCTGCCCGACTCCACCAAGAAGAACGGGTCCCACGCCGCCGTGTAGCTGGCGCCCCCTGTGAAGAAGTGCTCGGACTCCTCCTCTTCCTCCCCCCCCACCAACGAACAGCCGACGGCGACCCCGCAGAGCGCCCCGGCGGCCTGCACCCACGCACACCTCAAGACAGCCTCCACGTCAGCACCTTCCTCCCCTCCACGACCTCTTCCACCCGCTCGTAGGTCCCCCGCTCCAACGCCAGCTCCCACGCGGGCAGGAATGGGCCGTTCGGCAGCCACTCCAGCAGCAGCCGCCCGTCGAACAGCGTGTCGTGGAGCTCGTGCCCCTCCACCAGCCGTCCAGGGTCCAGCAGGATGTCCGGCAGCCGCTCCAGGAGCGCCCCAGGGTCCCGCAGCAGCTTCGAGCCCACCCACACCGGAGGCAGCAGGTCCTCCACCGAGAACGGCGATTCGCGCGTGTGCAGACCCGAGAGCGGCAGGCAGTCCCCGTCGATCCGCTCGAAGAAGCTCCGGAGCCGCTCTTGCTCCTCGCAGGACAGCGACCGCCACCGACTGCAGAACGACCGGGTGGCCTCCTGTCGGCTGTCCACGGCCTCACAGGACTCCCACGCCGCAACCCCGACTCCCAGCGCCGCCAGCCGGCCGGCACAGAGGTCTCTCGGCGTGCGGTAGAGCGTGTCGGGCTCACCGACCATCAGCGGACCCAGCACCTCGTCCAGCAGCTCCCGGTCCTGCCCGCTGCGCAGCCAGCAGAACACCTCCCGAACACAGTCCACCTCGTGGCCCGCTGCTGCCCAGTCCCCTACGAACAGGTCCACCACCAGGGTCCGCCACAGGCACCGCACCACCCGGGCCAGGGACCGGCGACCGAACACCTCGTCCAGGCAGTCCAGCTCGACGCCCTCTGCCTCCGCCTCCACCAGGGCCTGGCGTACCGCGTAGCCGAGGGACCCCTGAGAGCCCGCCAGCCCCGTCGCCGCGAACACCAGGCTCTCCGACTGGAGCAGCGCCTCCAGGATCAGCCCCCCAAGCTCCACGACCGTCGCGAGCTGGATCACCGGACTCGCCAGCTCCAGCCAGTCGTGCCACTGGGGGTCGTAGGGGCCCAGGTCCAGGCCGGTCCAGGCGTCATAGTCGTAGAACGCGACCTGGTGGGCCTCCAGGTCGAGGAGCTGCACCGGGACCAGCTCGTCGTAGTCCACCACCTCGCCGTCGCTGTTCTTGACCGGCTCGCCGGTCAGGGTCTCCAGGGTCTGGTCCGGCTCGGCAGCGCCTCCCGACTCTCCGCCGCGCACCGAGTAGTCCCCCTCAGGTCGATGAGAGGTGCCCAGCGCAATGGCCAGATCCTCCAACCGCCCCCAGCCCAGGCCCGTCAACACCTTCGGGCTCTGTTGCCCCAGGTCCAGCGTTCCTCCAAGCGTGGCGACGTCGAGGATCTCCTCGGCAGCCCGGCGCACACCGTGTACCACCAGGGCCGCCACGTCGTTGATCCGCGTGCGCTCCTCGGCGGCCTGTTCCAGGACCTCTGCCAGCTCCTCCAGCCGGTCCGCGACCTCGCCCAGCATCACCCGGGACTTCACGTACCCGGCCACGATCGCCAGGATCGCCGTCGTCAACGCACCCTGCAGGAAACCCACCGACCACAGCCCGACCAGGGCCACGCCCACCTGGACGCCGACCGCCTGCGTGAACAGTCCCCGCAGCGACTCGGGCTTCAGACCCAGGAACAGCTCCCCCAGCCGACCCGGGTCGACCTCGGAGAGGTCCATGGCATCCCGCACATCTGTCGACGTGCGGCGGACTTCTCTCGCCAGGCCCCGCAGGCCCTTCCGAGCAGCATCGGGCAGCCCGAGGGGGGCGAGCCAGGTCGGGACCCTCGAACGGAACTCGCTCTCGAACTTCGTCTGCTCCTCGTCGTCCGAGGAGGCGAGCTGCGCCAAGGAGTGAACAGCCTCGTCCGACATCCCCTGGATGACCTGCTCCAGGAAGTAGACCTCGTCGAGCTGGCTCGCGGCCTGCCAGTTCAGCGGGAAGCTGAACGCGGCGGGACGAGAGGTGTCGGGCACCAGCACGCTCCAGGCCGTGGCCGTCAGCGCGGTCTCCTCGTCGTCCTCCTCGTCCTCCCACAGCAGCCTCAGCAGCGGGTTCGACCCGGCGAGGTCCGCCAGCAGGGGGTTGTAGGCCCGGTCGCGGGGGAAGCGATGGACGAGAGTGAGCTCCTCAGCCAGGTTCTTCAGGTCGACTTCCTCAGGCGGCAGGCCACCGTGGGCCCGGTCCTCCTGGTTCTCGATACGGTCGAACCGACCCATCACGCGCTCGAGCACCGGACGGACCAGGTCGACGACCCCCGCGTCGAGATCGGGCCACGTGTCGTGGAAGCCCAGCTCGGACCCGACACCTTGCGCTCCGGGATGCGGGCGCGGGTCATCCTCCAGTGCTGTCCCCACCTCCCAGGCCTGACCCGAGATCGGCGGCCTGACCGAAGGCCGATACGCCAGGACATC
>CAZCVP010000136.1:20547-22308 GCA_964501915.1 uncultured Enterobacterales bacterium | reverse complement strand
ACCTCGCGGCCCCTCACAAGATCCGTCTCGGCTCAGGGGCTGATCCACACCCTCCTGGTTCGCCGGTGACAGGGACCTCTACGTGTCCGGCCCCGCCGCGCTGAACGGAGGGCTGGTGGTGATGGAGGACACCGAGATCACCGACTGGGGCATGGTCGGCGTCTACGCGCTGGGCGGTGGTGCCGAGGTCAGGATGACGAGGTGCACGGTCGACACCCCGGAGTGGGGGGTGGTCCTCGACGCGGACTCGACAGCTCGACTGACAGACACGCTGGTCGCGGGAGGCACGATAGGCCTCGCCGCGCAGAACGGCGGCACGGGCCTCGTCGAGTCCTCTCGCTTCGAGGACCAGGAGCACCAGGCCATCGTGTCCTTCGGAGAAGGCAGCCACCTGGAGCTGCAGGGGGTCGAGGTCGGGCCCGGCGAAGGCGAGGACGTGATGGCCGCCGTGGGCGTGATCGCCGGGGGAGGCGGGGTGGTGGACGCCGAGGGCCTCAGGGTGCGCAACACGGGGAGAGCAGGGGTGGCCGCCGACGGCGAGGGGTCCGAGGTCCACCTGGAAGACGCGGACATCGACGGTGTCCAGCGACTGCCGCAGGACGTCTTCGCCTCCGGAGTCGTGGCCCAGGTCGGCGGAGGGATCTTCGCTACCGAGGTGACGGTCCAGCGAATCGAGGGCGACGGACTCGTGGCCACCCGGGGGAGCCTGAGCTGCACCGCCTGCAGCATCGAGGGGGCAAGCCGGGCCGGTGCGGTGACGAACGGAGGCGAGCTCGAGCTGCGTCAGACGACCATAAGGGGCACCAACGAAGACGCGAACACCGGCGGCGGCGTCGGGCTGCTGGCCAACCCGAGCAGCGTCGACCCCACGAGGCAGACCCGGGTGCTGCTGGTGGACACGCACCTGGAGGACAACCACCTGGGCGCCCTCTACCTGGACGGCCCGGGGTCCTACCAGGTGATGGACAGCACCCTGGCGGGTCCGGCCGCCCCCCCGGCCGAGGCGATGCTGGCCCCCTACGCGGTGCTGGCCCGCGACGGGATCGAGCGCTGGGACGAGGACGAGCAGACCGGCCTGCTGCTGGACGGAGTGACGATCGAAGCCGCCGGCGCCGTCGGAGCCCTGCTCGACGCCAGCAGCGCGACCTTCGTGGACACCACGTGGAACGGAGGCGACCCCGACGTCGTCACCCAGGCTTGCGGCGAAGAGGACCCGTCCCCCGAGGGCCTGGACCAGACGGGCGAGGCCGAGATCTGCCCGACCTACGACCGGCTCTACGAGCACATCGTGCTGGACACCCTGCTGGTCGAGTAGGCCCCTGCACGAATCGGCGCTCCGCGCGTCAGTCCCCTCTCCGGTGAACCCCGCACCGGAGAACACCGTGCACACCCTGCTCATCACCCTGCTCGTCACCCCGGCCCTGGCCGACTCCGGCTCCCACTGGACCTACTCCAGCGGCAAGAGCTCCTGGTCCCTGTCGACCTCGGACTTCCAAGAGGTCTTCGACGGCGCCACCGACGTCAAGGTCATCCCCGGCTTCGGGACGTTCAGCAAGATCTCAGCGCCCACCTGCACGGCCGCCGTTCCGGTCCTCGTGGAGGAGGGGGCGACCGTCAAGACCTCCGCGGGCCTCTTCGAGGACGCCCTCGTCTACGAGCTGATCTACGTCGATGACCTCGACGCCGTCGCCATGGAGGCCTTCCCGGGCGTGGACTGGTTCCCCGGCGTGGACTGGTTCCCCGGCGTGGACTGGTTCCCCG
>CAZCVP010000136.1:0-20447 GCA_964501915.1 uncultured Enterobacterales bacterium | reverse complement strand
TTCCCCGGCGTGGACTGGTTCCCCGGCGTGGACTGGTTCCCCGGCGTGGACTGGTCGCCGGCCGAGGACTGCGACCAGGCGGACCTGGTCGAGCTCGTGCTGGTCGAGGGCGTCGGCCCCGTCCAGCTCCTTACCGTGGACGGCGAGCTGTGGACCCTGAAGTCCCTGCACTGAGCCCTGCTCAGGCCCGGCCGCCGCGCTATCGGAGAGGTGTGCAGTGGAACGCCTTCCTGGTGCGGCGGTCGGAACGGGCAGAGGCCGCACGGGCCCAGGCCCGGGACCTGACCGGCGCCATCGCCCAGGCTCTGGCGCCCTGGTCCTTCGCTGCTGACCCCGTCGCCTGCCGGAGCGTGGCCGACGCCCTCCAGCACCACCCGCCTCGGCCCACGGCGAACGAGGTCGGAGCGGTCCTGGACCCGGCCGAGAGCCTGCGCCCCCCGCCTCCAGCCGAACGCGACGTGCCCGAGTACCTCCACCGCTGGCGCCTGGCTCGGCAGGGGGGCTCGGACGGGACGGAGCCCGGTGCGGACGAGTCCCTCGCCTGGGCGCTCGACGAGCTCACCTTCCTCGGCGAACAGGTCGCTGGGCGGGAGCGCGGCGCCTGGGCCCGGGCCCGGCACACCACGGAGCCCCACGCGGACGCCCGTGCCGCCGAGCTCTGGTCCCGGCGCCTCACCGACCTGTCCGGTCGCTCCGTCTGGGAGGACCAGGCTGCCTGGGAGGACCTCTGCCTGCCGGGGGCGATGGCCGCCTTCCGCCAGGTGCTCTCCTCCCGGGAGGTCCCCGAGGACCGGGTCCGGCACGCGCTGAGTGACCTGCGGGACGGCTTCTGGTTCAGCTTCCTCGGCGGCGGCGACGGTCCCCCCGGCTGGCTGGAGCTGGCCCTGCGGGTCGTGGAGACCCGCCCACCGGGCCCCCTGGAGGCCCTCGGCGCCCTGCCGGGTCCACCGGGTTGGGGCCTCTCCGCCCGCTGCCTGGCGGCCCGAGGCTACTGGCCCGCCACGGTCCGGGCCCTCCTTCCCCAGGTCCCCGGGACCCCCGCCCGGGCCCTGAAGCTCCAGCAGCGGCTCACCGAGGACCCCCGCAGCGGTGTGGCCCTGGTCGAGCTGCACGCCGTCCACCGCCTGGTCCGGTCCTTCTCCCAGCCCGGTGGCGGCGATCCGGTGCGCTCCTGGAACGTGGTGGTCCAGAACCTGGGCCGGGCGCGGGCCCGCTTGCGCGCGGTCATCGCCGCCTCGGGAGCCGAGGAACTCGCCGCGACCCTGCTCGCCACAGACGCCCTGGCAGCCCGCACCCGCTACGCCGCACGCCGCCTGGCCTGGGACCAGGCCTGGCAGGCCCTGGCCCACGGCCTCGCCTGGGACTTCGGGCGCCCCGTCACCCCTCCCTGCACGGCCGACACCGAAGGCCTCGAGCCGATCGCCGAGAACCTGGAGGCGGCCTTGCGAACCTGGGTCCTGCTGGTGGTGCTCAAGGGTCGCCTGGGGCACCTGGAGCGCTGGACCCGCACCGGGGGGACCGGCGACCGGGATGGCGTCTGGGCCCGGCTGCTGCACAGCGAGCTTCCCGAGGGCCTGCAGGACCCGGCGGCCCCCGGCCGCAGCACTGGCAGCTACCACCGCCTCCGGGCGTGGCTGGCCGACGGTCTCGACGGGACCCTGGCGGAGCTGCAGCCTCTGCTCGGCGAGCTGGCCGCTCTGCCGGCCGGCCGCTCGCTCCGGGCCACCTTCACCGAGCGGATCGGGCCCCGCTGGGACGACCGCGTCCCCCTCCCCAAGTCGGGCTTTCCCACCTTCTGCCGCCATGCCGCCGCCGCCGTGGCTCCGGCGACCCTGTGACCTCCGAACCTCCCGCGGGTGGTGCCATGGACCCCTTCTTCGGCGACAGGACCCTGCGACGCTACCTGGCGGGCGCCCTGGAGCCCCCGCGAGCCGAGGAGGTCGAGGCAGCCCTGGCGGCCGACCCTGCGCTACGGGAGCGCCTCGCGCTGCTGCGGGCGACCACCGTGCAGGCCTCCCTCGACCCCTGGCGGGTGCCCCCTCCCGGCCTCTGGCTGCCCGGGGCCCCGGCCACCGAGGTGCGACTGGCCCTGACCCTGGGCGAGGAGCCGGGACCCGGCGACCTGGTCGAGCTTCGAGTGGCGCTGCCCGAAGGCACCGAGGACCACCTGGTGATCGTGCTGAACCGGGCCGGGGGCGACTGGACGGTGTGGTTCCCGGCGCGGCCCGAGGAGGAGATCCGCGCCGGCGAGCTTCCCCGGGAGCCCGATGGCCGGGCGCGACTTGACCTGGCCCTGGAGCAGGGCGGGAGGCAGCGCCTCGCGCTGGTGCTGCTGCCGCCGGAGCTGGCAGTGGCCTGGGAGGAGCCGGAGGTGGCCCGCTGGGAGCCTGTGCGCGACGCGGTGGCCTCCGGGCGAGCGCCCGTCATCACCCTGGAGGTCTGAGCAGCCCTCGCAGGCGAGCCACGGAGTCCTCTTCTCCCAGAGCCTCGTACTGTGACAAGGCCAGCTCCGCGGCCCGGCGGCTGCGCTCCTCGTCCCACACCCTGGACGCGACGGCGGCCCGCTCGGCGGTCCAGGCGAGGTCCCGGTCCACCGCCTCGGCCTCGGCGACGCCTCCCTCCGCTTCGGCGAGATGCTCATCGAAGGCCGCCGCGTCCCGACGCTGGCCGGCACAGGCGGCGAGGCCCAGCTGCAGGTAGGGCTCCAGCCCCCTCCGCCCCGTGCGTCGGCAGTCCTCCAGGGTGGCGGCAAAAGCCTGCTCCGCGGCTTCGTGCTCGTCCCGGGCCAGCAAGACCAGTCCCAGGTTGGCCGCAGGAAAGACCCGGGCCTCGTCGCCGAGGCGGTCCAGGTCGTCCCGGGCGGACCCATAGGCGGCGGTGGCCTCCTCGAGTCGACCGGCGAGGCGCAGCGCGTCGGCCAGGGAATTGCGGCAGTAGGCCACACCGAATGCGCTCCTGGCGGCGGTGTGGGTCTCCAGTGCCTCCTCCAGCAGCGCGATGCCGCCTTCGAGGTCCGACTGGGCCAACCGGATGATGCCCAGCTCCGCCAGGCAGTCCGCCCGGGTCGCCAGGTCGTCG
Source organism: uncultured Enterobacterales bacterium (assembly GCA_964501915.1). GTDB lineage: Bacteria > Myxococcota_A > UBA796 > UBA796 > CAJQPC01 > CAYFPX01. The sequence continues at coordinate 17,369 of CAZCVP010000136.1, read as the reverse complement.
AGACCCAGAGCCAGCCCCAGCACGGCCTCGATGCCCGCCGCACCCTCGTCGAGCTGACCCCGGAGCCGGGCCAGGCTGGCGAGCTGGACCGCGGCGCGCACCTGCTCCCGCGGATCCCCCTCGCTGGCGGCTGTGGCCCGGGCCTGGAGCAGCATCGCCTCCGCCGCCGAGGGATCTCCGAGACGCTGGGCCGCCATGCCCCGGTAGCGCAGGGCCCGCGGCAGCAGGCCCTGCCACCGGTGGCGGCGAGCCTCGGAGACGACGCGGCGGGCCCGACGATCCGCGTCGTCGAAGGTCCCCGCGCGCAGCGCCAGGCGGGCCCGCGCCAGCGCGAGCTGGCCCCGCCGGAGGTCGCTCGGCGGCAGCGCGACCGCGGCCGCGGCCTCCTCCAACAGGTCGAGCAGCTCCCGGGCCCGGACGGGGTGGTCTCCGTCCAGCACGGCCTCGAGGCCCACCAGCAGGGGGGCGAGGCTCGCCGTCCAGTCCCCCGCCGCCGCCAGGTGGCGCCCCTGCCGCTCCGGCTCGGCTCGCAGGACCTCGGCGCAGGCTCGGTGCAGGTTCACCAGGCGCCCGGCCTCCCGCGCCTCCTCGATCAGGACCTCCCGGAGCAGGGTGTGGACGAAGCGCCAGCCGGCCCGCTCCGGCACGGCCAGCCCCTCGTGCTGGAGCAGGGCCTCGAGGTCGGCCGCCGCCGGCTCGCCCGCGTGCTCCAGGACGGCCGCCAGCTCGCCCCGGTCCACGCTGCCCCCGAGCACCGCCGCCGCCTGGCAGCAGCGCCGGGCCCCGGAGTCCTGGTCCGGCACGGCGGCGTCCAGGCGCTGGCTCCAGAGCTGCCGCAGGTCGGCCGGCAGGCCCCGGTCCTCGCCCGGTGGCAGGGAGAAGCCCTCCGGCCCGGGCACCAGGACCCCCCGCCGCACCCAGTCCCCCACGAGCTGGGTCGCGTAGAGCGGCGTTCCCTGGCTGCGCTCCCTCACGGCCCGGGCGAGGTCCGGCGCCAGGCCCACAAGCCGACCGAGCAGGTCGTCCAGCTGGGCGTCCTCCAGGGGTTCCAGCCGCACGGTCTCGACGGTGGCCAGGGAGGCGAGGTCCTGCGCGATGCCGGCGCCGGGACGGGTCACCCCCACCACCAGCACCCGCAGGGCCTCCCGGTGGGCGTGGGTCAGCAGGTGCCGGGCCCAACCCACGGCCTCGGGGCCCCACTCCAGGTCGTCGAGGACCAGGACCACGGCCCGGTCCCCGGCGACCCTCGCCAGCAGGCGGGTGAAGGCCGCTCGCCGCGCCGAGGCGTCGCGCTCGCGCCCGGCGAGCGCGGCCAGGGCCGGGGGATCGTCCAGGGCGCTGGCGCTGTTGACCGGGTCGAGCCCCCCGATGGACAGCGCTTCGCACAGGGCGGGGATCGGTCCGTGTCCCGGTCCCGGGACCGGCTGGTGGACCACGGTGACCACCTGGGCGAGCCCCAGCTCGTGGGCGCGGCTGCCCAGCCAGCCGGCGAGGCGGGTCCGACCCGTGCCCGCGGGGCCCTCCAGCAGGACCCCGCGGGGTCGGTCCCCGGCGAGCACGCGGCGCAGGGCTTCCCACAGCGCGTCCCGCTGGGGTTCTTGCCCCACGAGGCTCACCGTGCGCAGTCCGTAGAGCCCCAGTCCGGCCCCGGCCAGCCGGACCGCCGGCCCCTGGGGAGTGGCGTCCCGCCAGTGATCCGGGACCACGAGCGCCGGCAGGGGATGGGGCACGATGGACCCCGCGGCCGAGACCTCGGCGAGGGTGGTGTCCCGGCCGGCAGCGAGAACGTGCTCGGGGCTCACCGACGGCCTCGGTTCGCCCAGCTCCCGCAGGCCAGCCAGGGCCTCGGCAGCCCACCGGAAGCGCTGGTCGGGCTCCCGCAGCAGGCAGCGGTGGAGCCAGGCTTCGAGGCCGTCGGGCACGTCGAAGAGAGGCTGCAGGTCCGGCAGGACCCCCTCGAGGTGGGCTCGCGCCACCCGCGCAGGATCCGGGTGGTCGAAGGGAGCCCGACCCGTGACGAGCCACCAGGCCAGGCAGCCCAGGGCGTAGAGATCGGTCCAGGGGCCCTGCTGCCGCCAGGTCCCGCGCACCTGCTCGGGTGCCACGAAGCCAGGGGTACCTCCGCCCGAAGGCCGCTGTCCCCCCGGACCCGCCAGGCCGAAGTCCGACAGCTTCGGTCCCGGTCGCAGGTCGCCGGCGGTGCAGAGCAGCACGTTGCCCGGCTTGATGTCCCGGTGCAGCACCCCCCGGGCGTGGGCGTGGGCGAGAGCTGCCAGCAGGCTCTCCAGAAGGTCCCGGACCCAGGCCCAGTCCCGGTGGCCCGAGGGTCCGGCGAGGGAGCCCCCGCCGGCCAGCTCCATCGCCAGCCAGGGGGAGCCCGCCACCAGGCGTCCCCGGGAGTCCTGCTCGGCACGTGCGTCGACGTCGCCCATGTCCAGCAGCAGCACGATCGCCGGGTGGTCCAGCCGGGCCACCTGGCGAGCCTCGTTGCGCAGCAGCTCCCACCGCAGCGGGTCCGCGACGGCGTCCGGGGCCAGGACCTTGACCGCCACGGGCACACCCTGGTCCCGGTGGACCCCGCGCCAGACCTCGCCCCCCGCGCCCCGCCCGCAGACGGCGTGGAGCTCGTAGGACCCCAGGGGGATCGACGGCAGGATCACGGCCCGAGGGTACCACTCTCGCCGTCCCGGCCACGGCCGCTACGATGACCCCAACCCGAGGAGTCCCATGCCCCTGGAGGTCGTGCTGCTCTCCATCCGCCGCGAGGCGGGCGGGACGTGGCGGCTGGCCCTGGGCGCCCCGGGGACCCGTCCCGAGGAGCAGGAGCTCACGTCGGGCACGCTGGAGGATCTCGCCGCAGCGGCGGGCGCGACGCTCGGTCGGGCTCCGAGGGTCTCCGTGCCCGGTCGAGACGCCGCCCAGACCCGGGCCGAGGAGGACTTCGGGCGCCGGCTCGCCGAGGTCCTGGGAAACCTGAGGGAGCGCCTGGCGCGGTCGCTCGGGCGTTCCACCGTGGTGGTGGTCGTCGACGCCGACCACCCCGTGCCACGGGGCATTCCGTGGGAGCTGCTGGCACCGGACACGGGGGGGCTCCCCCTGGAGGCGATCGGGGCGGGCGTCGTCGCTCGGCTGGCACCCGGGGGGGCGGGGCCGTCGCGCCACGCCGGCATCGCAGCCGTGTCCCCCAGGTGCCTCGACCCCGACGATGCCGCCTGCGCCGAGCGTCTCGACGACCTCGGGGAACAGCTGGTGGGCCAGGGCCTCGGCCGCACCGGAGAACCCGCCGCCGTGCTGCACGTCATCTGCCACGGTCGGATGCTGGGACAGGACCTGGTGCTTGCCACGGCCTCCGGGTCGGCCGCGACGGGCTCCGTGGCCCACGTCCTCGGGCAGGGGGTCGCCGCAGCCGACCTGGTGGTCCTGGACGTGTGCAGCGGCGGTCACGCGACGACCGAGGAGCTGGCCTCGCTGGCCCCGAGGCTGGTGGCGTCGGGAGCCTCGGCCTGCCTGGGTCCGTCCCGCCCCATCGCCCTGGAGGCCAGCTCGGCCCTGTCCCGGGGGCTCTACGAAGCCCTGGCCGGCGGGGCCCCGCTCGCCGTGGCGGTGGCCGACGGCCGCCGGGCGATCCGCGCCCTCGCCCGAGCCCACCCGACCTTCCGCTGGTGGTGCCCGGTCCTGTACGTGGCTGACGTCGAGGCGCTCCTGTGCCCCTCACCGCTGGGCCGGTGGCGTCCCGAGGGCTGGCCCGCGCCCGATCCGGAGGCCGCTTCCCTGCTCCGAGCCGCCCGGAGCCTGGCGGAGCAGACCAACGCCGGCTTCGTCGGCCTGGAGCACCTGCTCGGGGCCCTGCCGTCCTGGGAGGGAGGCGGCCCCGCCACCCGGGCCCTGCGCTACCTGGCCGGGCTGCGTGGCTCCGGCGTGAGGCGTCACCTGGAGGGCCTCCAGCCGGTGACCGACGGACCGGCGCCCCTCGGCCCGACACCCCGCCTGCGGGGGCTGGGAGCGAGTCTGGCGGAGGGCTTCGGACCCGAGCAGCTGTGGACGGCCCTCTGGCAGGACCCCTACCAGCCCCTCGCGACGGAGCTGGCCCCGGACCCCGGCCACCTCGGAGACGGTCCGGAGACCCTGCGCACGCCGGTGAGCACTGTCGTCGCCGGTCCGGTCCGGGACCTGGAGGTCCAGGGCGGCCCAGAGGATGGCCGCCGACTGGGACTGACCCCGGGGGTCGACGTGGGACGCAGCGCTGCACGGAGTGGACCGGACGTCGCCCTCTACGCCGGCTCGCCGCTGACGGACCCGCGGCTGTCCCGGCGACACCTCACCTGGCTCGGAGAGGGGAAGGTCAGCCTGCACCGCAAGACCTCCCTGACCCGTGGCGGGACCCGTCGCGAGCTGGAGCCCGGCGAGCTGGACCTGGAGGTGGGGGACGTCCTCTCGCTGACGGCGGCCACAGCGCTGGTGGCGGTGGGGGTCCAGTAGTCCGGAGCGGGCCCGGGGTGTGGTGCGCCAGGCCGAGGGCCGGCTCGCCGCTGTCGTGGGTGCGCTCGCCGAGACGGCCCCGGCCGGGGTGGAGACCCTCGCCGCCAGCATCGGCGACCTCGGCGACGATGACGCTCCAGAGGGGGATCCCGAGGCCCTCGCGGCCACGGAGCAGCTCTCCCGCGAGACCCGGGACGAGACGGCCGAGGCCTGGCGGGTGAGCTGGGAGGCCCACGCCGTAGCCCGGACCGCGGTGGCGGAGCAGGCCCGGGTGGTGGAGGAGCGTGCGGCGGAGGCCGCCCGGTCGGCCGCTGCGCTCGAAGGTGCCCGGGAGCGACTCGCCGCCGCCCGGGCTGCCGAGGCGGATCCGGCCCTCGCCGACGCCCTGGAGGCCGCGGTCGAGTCCGTCACCGCCGCAGGGACCGCACTGGAGTCCGCTCGCTCCGACCTGGAGGCGGTGGGCTGCGCCCCGGGAGCGGAGGGCTCCCTGGCACTCCGAGAAGCCCTGGAGCGGCTGGACGGCGAGGGGGCGAAGCGAAGGGACCAGCTGGTGCGAACCGGCACCCGCATCCAGGACGCAGCGGCGGAGGGCCGCTTCGAGACCCTGAAGGAGAGAGACGCCGACCTGGCCCGCTCCGAGGCCCTGCTCGCTCGCCACGAGCGCAGCGCCGCAGCCGCCAGGAGGTTGCTGGGGGTCGTCGAAGACCACTACCAGCAGGCCCAGCGTCGCTTCCTGGCCCCCGTGGTCCAGGAGCTGGCCCCCTACGTGCGCCGCCTGCGGCCCCGGAGCTCCCTGCGCCTGAGTCCCGACTTCACCGTCGAGGCCGTGGTGCGCGACGGTCGCCAGGAGCGGTTCGATCGGCTCTCCGGCGGCACCCGCGAGCAGCTCTCGGTCATCGTGCGCATCGCCCTCGCCCGCGTGCTCGCCCGCGACGGCCTCGCGCTGCCGCTGGTCCTCGACGACGTGATGGGCTGGACCGACGACGGGCGCTTCGATGCGATGGCCCGGATCCTGGAGAACGCAGCTCAGGATCTCCAGGTGCTGATCCTCACCTGCCACCCCAGCCGCTTCGCGCGACTGGGGGCCCGCCGGATCATCGACCTGGAGGAGCTGAGGGCCGAGGCGCGGGGGGAGGGGGGCTGACCCCGGCCGGGCCGCGCCCCGCTGTCGAGCGACCTACCGCCGATACCGCCGCGGCACCAGCTCCAGCGCCTCCGACTCCGGATAGCGCTCCATCAGCGCTGCAGCGGCTTCGCGGGCCAACTCCGGCTCGTGGGCCCGGTCGGCCAGCTCCACCGCGGTGGCCAGCATCCAGGGGGCGAAGTCCGCCGGCTGGGTCTCGAAGCGCAGGTAGAAGGGCTCGTAGTCGGTGGCCGTGAGGAAGGTCTCGTCGTCGACGGCGAGGATGCCGGCGTAGCTTCGGAGCGCGTAGTTGCGGAGGAGCCGCACGGTGACGTTGAGGTAGGGCTCCCAGGTGGTCGCCAGCTCCAGGTAGGCGCGGGCCGCTTCGCTATAGAGCCCCAGGTCGAGCATGCTGAAGGCCCGCCAGGCCAGGGCGGCGGTCGTGACTGCGATCTGGAGCCGCTCGCCGGTGGCGATCTTGTAGGGCGGGAGGTGGTAGCTGCCGACCTCGGCGCGCTCCGGCAGCGTGCCGAACAGCATGTAGGTCTTGATGCCGTGGAAGTAGTCGCCGGGGAGCTTCCAGGACCAGAAGGGCAGGGAGGCCTTCTTGGGCAGGCTCTCCCAGCTGGCTTCGATCCGGATCGGGGTGCGCACACCGCCCTCCACCGTCGCCTTCACCTTCTGGGTGAACTGGCCGGGGGCGCTGGGACGGTCGATAAGCACCTGGCCATCGAGCACCATGCGCAGGGCCATCGGGGTCGAGGAGCGCCTCCGCTGGGCGGACAGGGTCCACTCGCCGGTCTCCGGCGCCACGATCCAGCCCTCGAGGATCACGGCCTGGTGGGGTGGCAGGTCCAGCTCGTCGTCGTGGGGGCGGTAGTTCGGACGCAGGGCCGCCGTGTGGACGGGTTGGGTGGCTGCGAGGTCCGCGTAGAGCGTGGCGGTCAGGCCCTGGCCCCGGGCCTTGGGCCCCGGCATGCCGGGGGGGGGCTCCAGTTCCACGGCTGCGAACCACGCGTCGCGTGCCGCGGCCATGCCGTCCACGTCCCCGGACGCCCAGGCGGCTTCGATGGCGACCTGGTGGAGCCCGTTGCTGGTCGGCCAGCGCTCGAGCAGTCGGTTGGCGTGGCCCCGGACCTCGGCCAGGCGGGCCTGGGAGGCGTGGTTCCTCAGCAGGGCGGCCGCGTCGTCGGGGTGGTCCGTCTCGCGCAGGGCCCGGCCGAGCCTCGGCACGCCGTCCGCCCAGCGCTGCATTCGCTGGATCCCCGCGAGCTGTGCCTTCCGCCGGGACACGCACTCCGCCGTCTGTTGGAGCACGGTGTCTCGCGTCGGGTGGGTCTCCACGGGTCCTTCGGTGAAGCCCTCGACCCAGGCGGCGAAGCTGCAGCCCTCCGTCCAGTGCGGGCCCTCCTGGACCCGCTTCAGGAGGATGTCCAGGTCCGATGGGGTGCGGTCCCACGCCGCCATCACCAGCCAGTCCTCGTCGAGCTTCCGGTTGATCTCGTGGGTGTGCCACAGCACGCTGCCGTAGCGCCCCTCGTCCACCCACACCCGGTCCGGGTCGATGTCCTCGAGTCGGGAGGCCGCGCGACAGCGGGGCAACCGCTCCGGGTAGGGAATCCAGGCGCTCTCGACGATCACGGCCCCGGAGGGCGTGTCCCGCTCGAAGATGTGGCCGTCGAGCTTCTCGTTGGGGAGCTGGATGCTGCCCGCACACAGGGTCTGGTCCATGCGCAGGGCGAGCACGGCTTCGGCCTCCGCCAGCAGGTCGCGTCCCGGCTGTTCGGCGACCTCGAGGTCCAGCGCGGCGTCGACCAGGGCCTCGACGTCCCGGTAGAGGGGAGAGAGGGTGTGGGCTTCGAGGAAGGCGGGCCCCGCCGACAGCACGGCCTCCCGGTCGCCACGGCACCAGCGCACCGTGATGCGGGTGGCCTGGGCCCACTCCTCGGCCGGCACGGCGCCCCGGGGCGTCTGGAGGGGAACGAGCAGCGGTGGGTCGCGGACGACGATGGCGTCGGCGATCGCCTGGAGGTCATCCGCCAGGCGGCAGCGATCCTCTTCGGAGAGCCGGGCCCAGGGGGCCAGCGCCACCGCGAGGTCCTGATCGTCGGCGCTCGTCGAGAGCAGGTCCAGCACCTTGGCCGCGTCGCGGGAGAGGGAGCGGGTCCGGGTCGCGCCCGCCTCGGCTACCCGGGACTCGGTGGCCTCCAGGTCCCTGGCCGCCCGCTCGAAGCGGTCGTCGTGCGCCAGGGCGGCGGTGAGCGCGACCCGGGCGGCTTCGACGTCCCCCTGTCCGAGGGCCTGCTGGGCTCGGGACCAGGCGGCGAAGGCCTCGAAGGACCGGGTGCCCACCTCGGAGAGTCGGGCGGAGTCCTTGGGAGTGGGTGTGAGCTCGATGGCCTGGAGCAGGCCGTGGACCAGCTCCTTCTCCAGCAGGAAGAACTCGTCTCGTGGGCCCTCCACGGTCCAGGCCGCACTCGCCACGCCCGTCTCGGTGTCGACGACTCGGGCGTCGATGCGCAGGGTGGGTTCGACGGCGATCAGGGCACCGAGCACCAGGTGGCGGGCGCCCACGAGCCGACCGGCCTTCGCGGCGGTCTCCGGATCGATGGCCCCCGACTCCGCCAGCTCCAGCTCGGTCAATACCTCGACCACGCGGCTTCGCTCCACCACCTCCAGCGCTCCCACCAGGGCGAGGTCGGTGGCCAGCATCTCGGCCAGGCCGTGGGCCAGGGCGGGTTCGTTGGCGTGGTCGGCGAAGCGGGCGACGGCGATGACCGTCACCTCCTCCCCGGCGTGGGCCGGGAGCGCCACGAAGACGGCGAGCAGCGTCAGCCAGGCGACGAGCCGGACCCGGAGCCGGCGGAGCGCGGTGCTCCACCGGTGGGAGGGGTCTGCGGGGACTTCCGGGGCCATCGGTCGCTCCGCCGTCGAGTCTACCGGGCGCGCCCGACGGTGGTCCCGGAGCGGGGACGGGAGCCCCTGGTGCGATGATCCGGCGGATGAAGCGCCTCCTGGTCCCGGTCCTGCTGCTGTTCGTGTGGGTGTGGACGCTCCCAGCGGGCAGCGCCAGTCCGCCGGTCGTCGTGGTGGCGCCCTTCTCCAACAACACCGGCGATCCGGCCTGGGACAGGCTGTCGCTGGGCCTGGTCGACATGCTCCAGTCGGACCTGCGGGCCAGCAAGGCCTTCCAGATCGTGGAGCGGGCGGGCCTGGGGGCCCTGGAGGGCGAGCACGCCCTGGCGTCGGGCGGCTTCATCGATCCCTCCACGGCCAGCGAGTACGGCCGGGGCCTGGCGGCGACCCACGTGCTCACCGGCGGCTACCTGATCTTCGGCGACCAGCTCCGCATCGACGCCCGCCTGGTGTCGGTCGAGACCTCGGAGATCGTCTTCGCCGAGCAGGCCACGGGCTCCCGGGACGCCTTCTTCGCCCTCGAGGCCCAGCTCATCGAGGCCATGCACGCGGGCCTGGCGCTGGAGCTCTCCAACCTCCAGCGGGTCCAGCTCGGTCGGAGGGCCCCCGCCCCGCTGGAGGCCATCGACAGCTACTCCCGCGCCCTGGAGCGCATGGACCTGGGCGAGCACCAGGCCGCCAAGGCGCTGCTGGAGCAGACCATCGCCGCCGCGCCGGAGTTCGAGCGGGCGTATCTGCGCATGGACGAGGTCGAGGCGGCGCTCAACGCCCTGATGTCGGCCCGCCAGGCGGGTCTCTCGGGGGCGGCGCTGGAGGCTGCCCAGGCCCTGGTGGAGTACACGCCGGCCGCCTGCGACACCTTTCGGCAGGTCTACAAGGCGATGCTGCTGGACCTGGCCGAGGCCGAGGACCTGCGCCGACCGCCCGAGGAGATCGGCACCCGCCTCCACCGGGCATGGGCCGTGCTCCGCTACGTGCAGGATCTGGGACTGCCCGACGAGCCCTGTGGCCTCGTGGCTCCCAACGACGCGGTCGTGGTCGCCTTCCTGGAGTCCGGTCTGGGGCCCTATGTGTGCTCGGAGGCCGAGCCCTCCGCGCACGAGTCCTGTGTAGCCGAGGGTCTCGCCATGCGCGACGACGCCGGCGAGGTGGCCCTGGAGCCGGAGGCTTACGAGGACCTCTACCAGGAGCTGGCGCTGGACTACCTCAAGCGCTTCCCCTACGGCTCCCAGGCCCAGCAGATCGGGCGCAAGGCCGAGGCCTATGCCCGCAACAAGCGGCTGCGCAGCACGACCTTCGAGGCCGTGACCGGTGCGGTCATCGGGCAATTCGACCACCAGCTCGTGGCGGTGGAGCCGGGGTACTTCGAGCTGGGCATGGGCGAGACCGCGCGTCCGGTCTGGGTGCGGGCTCCGTTCCTCATCGGCACCACGGAGGTCACCCAGGACCTCTACGAAGCGGTGATGAAGGACAACCCCAGCACCTTCAAGGACCTCCGCCAGCCCGTGGAGACGGTGGACTTCTGGGACGCGATGATCTTCTGCAACCGCCTGTCGATGCTGGAGGGGCTGACCCCCGCCTACCGCTTCACCGGCAAGCACCCACAGACCGGTGAGCCCGTCGACATCGCCCTGGACGTGGAGACGCGGGAGGCGGCGAGCCGGGTCTCCTGGAAGCTCGACGCCGATGGCTACCGCCTGCCGACCCGGGCCGAGTGGGAGCTGGCGGCTCGGGCGGGGGGGACCTGGCTGCCCTCGGACCTCGCCGAGGCCGGGTGGCACAAGGGCAACAGCGAGCAGCGGCCCCACCCGGTCGCCCAGTTCCCGCCGAACCCGTTCGGGCTCTACGACATGGCGGGCAACGTGGCCGAGTGGACCTGGGACACCCAGAGCTCCGCGGATCTGGGCACCATCAACCGTGGCGGCTACTACTCCTACCGGGACAAGGACTACGAGCGGCTCAAGGACGTGCACCGCATCCACGAGGGCGCCGTGGTCCTGGGGGGCGGGGGCTGGATCCACCACGAGTCCTGGCTGGACCCGCGCAACCACGAGAGCTGGGCCAGCCGCAAGGCGAACGAGTCCGAGATCGGTCTGCGGGTCGTGCGTTCGCTGGGCTGGACCGAGTACACCGTCGAGCTCAGCGAGGTCACCCTGGACGAGCTCGGGTACTGGGAGGACCGGTACGAGAGGGGGAGCACCTGGCTCCGGGGCTCGGCGGAGCTGCTCGAGGAGAAGCTGAGCAAGGGTCGGGTGCGCGGGGACTTCAAGGACTGCTACGCCAGGCTCCGTTGGACCGACCCCACCTGGACCGGCTCGGTCCACGTGACCGTGGCGGCCACCCACCTCAACAATCCCGAGGGCGTGCTCGTGCAGGGCGACGACCGAGCTGGCGAGAACCTCGGCGGTTGCCTGGAGCGCTCCATCGACGACTGGTACTGGGTCTGGGGCGACCAGGAGGGGCCCCAGGGCCAGGCCGGCTTCCGGCTGACCTTCGACCAGGTGCTGCACCTCCATCCGGGCGCCGAGACCCCCGGCCGACTCCAGGCCGGCCTGGGTCCCGAGGGCCTGGCCGAAGTCCGCCGGGCCAGAGAAGAGGAGCTGCTCGCCAGGGACGAGGAGCGCCTGGCCCGCAAGCGCACCCGCACCGGGTGGCCGGAGAGCCCCACACCCGGCCTTGTCCTGGAGCCGGCCGGCTACTCGATGGTCGAGGTCCCGGCGGGAACCTTCGAGATGGGCCTGCGAGGCCTCGACGTGGCCCCCGTGCACACCGTCACCCTCACCCGCCCCCTGCTGGCCGGGCGCACCGAGGTCACCCAGGCGCTGTATCTGGCGGTCTACGACCGGACGGGCTCGATCTCGGGCCAGCAGGCCGACCCGCAGCTGCCGATGACCGGCCTGAGCTACCGGGACGCCGTGAAGTTCTGCAACCTGCTCTCCCGTCAGGAAGGCCTCACGCCGACCTACGACGTGGAGCGGGAGCTGATCCGCCGGGTGCCGGACGCCGATGGCTACCGCCTGCCCACCGAGGCCGAGTGGGAGTACCTGGCCCGGGCCGGCCAACGCACGGCCTACGCTGGCTCGGACAAGCTCTCCAAGGTCGCCTGGTGCGGTGACGAGGCCGCCCGCAGTCCCCAGCAGGTGGCTCTCCGCGATCCGAATGCCTGGGGGTTCCACGACCTGAGCGGCAATGTCTGGGAGTGGACGGACGACCGGGCCTGCGACCTGGACCGCGAGCCGGCCACCGATCCCTCCTGCCAGCACGGGGCCTGGAAGCGGGTCAAGCGGGGCGGGTACTACGGGTCCGACCCCGAGCACTGCGGCGTGGCCTGGAGGGCCTCGTCCAATGCCAACGACCACAGGACCACCGTCGGCTTCCGGATGGTGCGGACCCCGGCCCCATGAGTCGCCTCGCCTGGCTGCTGTTCGCCCTGGTGCTCGGCGCCGGAGGGTCCGGTCGTCTCGAGGAGGGCCAGCGGGCCTGGGAGGCGGGAGATGCGGCCGGGGCCCTGGTCCAGTGGAGCCTGGCCCTGGCGGAGGCCGAGGACGAGGCTCAACGCTTCGAGGCGCTGGTGCGCCTGGCGACGGTGAACCGGGAGCTGGGGAGGCTGGGGGCTTCGATGGACGCCCTGGAGAGCGCCGGGAAGGTCGACACCGGGCGGTCCCGGGACGCCCCTCGCCTGGACAACGCGCTGGGGCTCTGGCACCTGGCAGCTGGCGATCCGGTGACCGCCGAGCTGGCGCTCTCCACCGCCCTGGAGGCGGCCCGTCGCCTGGAGGCCCCTGCCCTGGCGGCTTCGGTGGCCAACAACGTCGGGCTGGCCCGCCTGGCACGGGGTGATCTCGACGGGGCCGCCTCCCGGTTCACCGACGCGGCGGCGCTGCACGCGGCGCTGCGCAGCGAGGAGGGGCGGATCGACGCCCTGATCAACCTCGGCGTGACCCTGCGTCGCCAGGGACGGTGGCCCGCTGCGCGTCAGGCCCTCGAGGAAGCCGTGACCGCCAGCCAGGCAGCAGGAGACCTCGCCCGCGAGCTCGACGCCCAGCTGGACCTTGCCCTGGTGCTCGAGGACCTCGGGCAGCTCGAGGAGGCTCGGGGCCTGCTCGGAGATGCCCTGGCTGCGGCTCGGCTCCGCGCCGACCTGGACCGCCAGGGCCGCATCCTGCTGGACCTGGCGAGCCTCGACCAGCGAGGTGGTCGCACGGCCGAGGCGCTCTCGGAGGTGATGGCCGCCGAGCAGGCCTTCGTCGCGGTGGGCCGCCCCCGGGAGGCTGCGGCCGCGGCGCTGGACCGGGTGCTGCTCCAGGGGGGCGCCCCGGGCGTGCTGCGGAAGCTGGCGACCGAGGCCCAGGAAGCCGGCGACGGTCCCCTGGAGGCTCGGGTGCGCCTGAACCTCGCCGGGGCCGCCGTCCAGGACGCCGCCGAGCAGGCGGCCCGGGCCCTGGAGCTGGCGGAGACCTGGGGCCTGCAGGACCTCGGCTGGCAGGCCCGAGCGCTGGTCGGTCGCCTGGCCCTGGCGGCGGGGGAGACCGAGCGGGGGCTGGCCGAGCTCGAAGCCGTGGTGCAGGACCTGGAGCGGCTGCGGGGTGCGCTTCGGGATGGCGACGAGCGGGACTTCCTGGTCCGCCACGAGGGTGTCTACGCCACCCTGCTCCAGGCCCGACTGGACGCCGATGATGCCCTCGGGGCCCTGGCCTGGGCCTCCTCGCTCCAGGCCCAGGAGCTGCCCACCGCCGCTCCCGAGCCCCTCGCGGCCCTCCAGGAGCAGGAAGCGTGGCTCTCCCGCCAGCTCCAGACCTCCCAGGGGCTGCCCGAGCGGCAGGCGGCACTGCGAGATCAGCTCGCCCAGGTTCGCGTCGACTTTGCGGCCACGGTCGATGGGCTGCGGGACAGCCACCCGGACTGGGCGGCGGCGGTGCGCATCGACTCCCGGGACCTGGAGGCCATCCAGGGTCGGCTGGACCCCGGCGTGGTGGTGCTCCAGGCCGTGCCCCTGGAGGACCGGCTCGTCCTGCTGACCTTCTCCCGGGACGAGCTCTCCGTCACCGAGGTTCCCGAGGCCGATCGGGCCAGCGTGGTCGCGGCCGTGGATGGGCTGGCCCGCGTGCTCCGGCTTGGCATGGCCCTGGACGAGCCCGGGGTCCTGGCCGCCGCGGATCTCCTCGGCGGCTGGCTCATCGAGCCGGTCGCCGGCCGGCTGCGCCGAGCGAAGGTGGTGGTCGTCTCCGCCGCCGGACCGCTGCGCCAGCTCCCCTTCGCCTTGCTCCGCCACCGGGGCCGGTTCCTGGTGGAGGACCACGCCCTGGTGCGGGTGACCCACACCGGCTCGCTGCTCGGTAGCGGGGGGCCTCGCCGCTTCCAGCTCACGGGAGCCGACCTCGCGGTGCTGGGGGACCCGGACGCCAGCCTGGCCGCGGCGCGGCAGGAGGCCCAGGACATCGCCGCACAGCTGCCTGGCAGCCTGGTGCGCCTGGGCGACGAGGTGGATCGGGGCCTGCTCAGCGAGGGGCTCGAGGGCCGTCGGGCCCTGCACCTGGCGACCCACGCCTGGGTCGACCCTCAGGAGCCCCGCCGCTCCGGCATCCGTCTCAGCGGCGGCGACACCCTGACCTACGGGGAGATCCCGGGCCTGGCGGCGTCGCTGGGGGAGCTGCGACTGGTCGTCCTCTCGGCCTGCGAGTCCGGCCTGCCCGCCGAGGGGCTCGATGGCACCTCCATCGACGGCCTCGCCGCCCAGTTCCGCCGCGCGGGGGTGGAGAGCCTGGTGGCCAGTCTCTGGACCGTCGATGACCGGTCCACGCGGGAGCTGATGGTCACCTTCTACGAGGCGCTGGCTGGCGGAACGGACCTCGCCCGGGCTCTCCAGCAGGCGCAGGTGGAGCTGCTCCAGCAGCGCAGCACCGCCCATCCCTGGCACTGGGCGCCCTTCGTGCTCGTGGGGGACTGGCGTTAGGAGGCTGTAGCGGGTGGTAGCCTCCAGCGGTGACGTGGACCTGGCTCGTGGCGCTGCCAGCGATCGCCGGCGGGGCCAACCCGGCGGTCGTGACCCACACCGAGGGCTCCGTCCAGCTCCAGGTGGGCGGGCACCTCAGCGAAGCGCCGCTGCCGCCCTTTCTGCTCCAGACCGATCAGAGCCTGGTGCTCGGCGACGGGGCCCGGGTGGCGGTGCTCAACGAGGGCGTGGCCCAGGCCTATCCGGGTCCGCTGACCCTGGGTCTGGCGAACCTGGGGGTCCCGGAGGTGCGCTCGGCACCCGAAGGTCTCGACGCGCTGCTTCTTCGCGGAGCGTCCGATGCCCGCTCGGGCGCCACCCGCATCGACGGTCCGATCCAGCTCACCCGCCCGGTGCCTGGCAGCCAGGTGCTGTCCCTGGGACCGATCCGCTGGGCGTGCGAGGACTGCGGGCCGCAGAGCGTCCAGGTCGTGGCCCTGCCCTCGGGCGAGGTGATCTGGCAGGGTGAGGGCACCGACGGCGTGGTCTACGGCGGACCGGCTCCGAGGGAGGGCCTGCACGCCGTCACCCTGGCCGGTCGGGACCACCCCTTCGTGGTTGTGCCCGCCACGGAGCGCACCCACGCCGAGCAACTCCTCGCCAGCGTGCGGTCGGAGGGGCTCAGCCCCCTGGAGCAGGCCTCGCTGGAGGCGGCCCTGCTGCTCCAGGCCGGCCACCCCAGCGATGCCCTCGTCGGCCTCGACGCCGCGGCGGCCGCGCACTCCGGGGACCCGGCCTGGGCCGCCCTGGTGGCGCGCTTCGAGGAGCGGGCCGGTCTGTGAATAGTCGCATCGGCACGGACATGGCCCGTGACACCCTCGCTGCGCTGCTGTCCTTCGTCCTGCTCGGTACCTTCGGCTTCCTGGGACTCGGTGGCAGCCTGGTCGATGCCTACCAGTGGAGCCTGCGCTTGCGCACCGCCGCTCCAGCGGAGCACACCGCCCTGGTGACCATCGACGAGCAGGCCCTGCGCATGTGGAACCCCGAGGACCCCTCGCCGGAGATCACGCCCCGGGGGCTGCTCGCCCAGGTCGTGCGGGCCCTGGACCTGGCCGGGGCGAAGGTCGTGGTGCTCGACATGCTCATGGCCGAGTCCAGCCAGGAGGACGTTCGCCTGGCGACCGCGGCCACCGCCCACGGCACCGTGCTGGTGGCCGAGCGCTACGTGCCCTCCGCCAGCCGGGCCACGCTGCCCTTCGTCCAGGCCACCACCGCCGACCTGGACGGCCTGGAACCGGGCCTGGCCAACCTCTCGATGGCCGCGAGCACCTTCTTCTCCGAGGTGCTCCTGGTCCGTGGCGCCCCCCTCCTCACCGAGGTTCACCGGGCTCGCTATCGCGGCCGCTGGCCCCTGAGCCTCACGGGGGAGGGCAGTGGTCAGACCCTGGAGATGCCTGCACTCGCCCTGCTGGCGGCGGCGCGGACGGTCGACATGGATCCCACGGAGCTGCCGCGCGTGCCGGTCTCCGGTGTCGTCCGGATCCCCTTCCGGGGTCGGGCCGCTGTGGACGGCATTCCCACCGTGACCGCCAGCCGCCTGCTCGGCGTGTTGGGCCAGCAGGAGCTGGTGGCGTCGCTCGGTGGCGTCGTCACGGCCGAGCTGCCCGCGGACCTGGCCGCCGACCTCGTCGGTCGGGCCGTGCTCGTCTGCCGGGTGGATGGTGAGGGTCAGGACCGGTTCTCCACACCGCTGGGGCTGCCCCTGGCGAACCACGCCGACATGAGCGGGTGCCGGATCCAGGCCCACCTGGTGGAAGGCCTGGCCTCTGGTGAGCTGGTGCGCGTACGGGGCCGAGTCCTGGGCTGGTTGCTCGTGCCCCTGGTGGTCCTGGCGGTGATCCGTACCCGCGACTGGGGTACCGATCGTCGCTACGTGGGCGCCTGGGTCGGGAGTGCGGGCCTCACCTTCATGCTCGCCGTGGCCCTCTTCCATCTGACCGGGGGCGTGGCCCTGGCCCTGGGCCCGCCGCTGTTCGCCGTGCTGCTGACCACCTTCGGGGTGCTGGTGCGGGGGAGGTCCGCGTGATGCGCTGGGTAGTGGTCCTGTTGTTCTGGCTCCTCCCGGGCCTCGCCTTCGCTGGCGGTCAGTCCGCTGTGGCGGTGCTCTACTTCCGCAACCAGGGCAACCCCGAGCTGGAGGTCTTCCGGGTCGGGTTGGCGGAGATGCTGGCCAGCGATCTGAGTGGCACTCCGGGCGTGCGCATCATCGAGCGCGTCGAGGTCCAGGCCACCCTGGACGAGCTGGAGCTGGGGCACTCCGGGAGGGTGGACCCGACCACGGCCGCCCGCATCGGCAAGCTCGTCGGCGCCCGCTGGCTACTGATGGGCAGCTACTTCGAATTCCAGGGCACCCTGCGCATCGACGCCCGGCTGGTGAACGTCGAGACCGGGGTGCACGACCACGCCAAGGGCTTCGAGGGTCCGTCGGGCAGCATGATGGTGCTGCGGCGGGAGGTCGTCGCCGACATGCGCGCAGCGCTCGCCACGTTGACTGGAGAGAGCACCGGTGCGGCACCTTCGACAACGCCGGCCGGGAGCCCCACCGCGGCGCCCGTCGTCGCCCCGGACACCGGTGATCTCGAGGCCGCCGTCGCCTTCTCGGAGGGCCTGATCGCCCTGGACCGCAAGGACGTCACCCGGGCCCGGGAGTCCTTCGAGCGGGCGCTGGTGGCGGATCCGGACTTCGGATTGGCCCAGGCGCAGCTGGAGGCGATGGGGCGCTGACGGGGGGGTCATGTAATTCGCCTTTCGGTGCGCCAGGAGAAGCCTGGTAGAGGAGGACGTGATGTAGACCACAGCACAGAACCTGAGTTCCGGCGGTATTGGCCCGATCTAGGCACGCGGCCGACGATATCCAAG
>CAZCVP010000135.1:0-22447 GCA_964501915.1 uncultured Enterobacterales bacterium | reverse complement strand
ATCCAGCCCTCCACACGGGCGTGTGGAGCCTCCAAGGTCGCCCAGGGCGACACTCAGCACGGCCGGGCGCGAGGCTCGCCGCGGCAGAGTAGGGTAGGTCGGTGCTCGGACTCGTCCTGGAACCCGGTGGACCGCGTGTCCGCGACGACCTCCCCGAGCCCGAGGGGGCTGGTGAGGCGCTGATCGGGCTCCGCCTCGGCGGCATCTGTGCCACGGACCTGGAGCTGCTCGAGGGCTACATGGGCTTCGCGGGCGTGCTCGGTCACGAGTGGGTCGGGGAGGTCCTCGACGCACCGGACCCGCGCTGGCTGGGCCGGCGGGTCGTCGGGGGCATCAACTGTCCCTGCCGGCGGTGTGCGACCTGTCTCGCGGGGCGACCGTCCCACTGTCCGGAGCGGACGGTGCTCGGCATCCTCGGTCGTGACGGAGCCTTCGCGGAGCGGTTCCGGTTGCCGGTGGAGAACCTGGTGGCGGTGCCGGCCGGGCTGCCGGATGCCGCGGCGGTGTTCGTGGAGCCCCTCGCCGCGGCCTGCGAGATGCTGGAGCAGGTCCATGTGCGTCCGACGGATCGGGTCGCGGTGCTGGGGACCGGCCGCCTGGGACAGCTCTGCGCACGGGTCCTGGCGCTCACGGGGGCGTCGGTGGTCGGTGTCGGACGGGCGCGGCAGCGACTCGACCTGCTGCCCGCAGGCGTGCCGGGGGCGCGCCTCGAGGATCTGGAGGGGGAGCGCTTCGACCTCGTGGTGGAGGCCACCGGAGCGGCCTCCGGCCTCGGACTGGCCACGCGGCTCGTGCGACCCCGGGGCACCATCGTGCTGAAGACCACGGTCCACGAGCCGCTGCCCCAGTCGCCCACGCCCTGGGTGATCGACGAGGTCACCCTCGTCGGTTCGCGCTGTGGACCCTTCGAGCCGGCGCTGCGGCTGCTCGCTGCCGGGCTGGTGGATCCCCGGCCGTTGCTGAGCGGGCGGTTCGCCCTGCGGGAGGGGGTCGAGGCCCTGGCCGAAGCGGCCTCGGGCGACGCGGTCAAGGTCGTGCTCGACCCCGGCGCCTGACCCGCCCCCTCGCGACGACCTGCGACAGCCTGCGCCCGCTGTAGGAGGGGCTGCGGGGCCCCGCTCGATCGAGATAGACTCGGGGCGCTCGGAGGTGTGTCGTGCTGGTCTTGAGCCTCGGGCTGCTCGCCTGCCAGGACTACACGATCTCCGATCAGCGTGGCAACGAGCGCTACAACCCGCCGGCGCTGGAGGCGGAGGTGCACACCGACGTCATCCAGCAGGTTCCGGTGCCGTCGGTGGACGTGCTGTGGGTCATCGACAACTCCAACTCGATGTTGGAGGAGCAGAAGGCCC
The DNA here is from genome assembly GCA_964501915.1 of uncultured Enterobacterales bacterium. GTDB lineage: Bacteria > Myxococcota_A > UBA796 > UBA796 > CAJQPC01 > CAYFPX01. Next base: position 21,095 of record CAZCVP010000135.1, on the reverse strand, counting down.
TGGCCGACAGCTTCGGGTCCTTCATCGCCTACTTCACGGAGTCGGGACTCGACTACCACGTCGGCGTGGTGTCGACCGACATGGTCGATGCCTCGCACCAGGGCCGGCTCCGGGAGGACCTGGGCACGACCTGGATCGACGACAGCTTCTCGAGCGAGGAGGCACTCGACAGCTTCAGCCGCCGGGTGCTGATGGGGACGAGCGGCGCCTACACCGAGCAGGGCCTCGACGCGGTGGTGGCCGCCATCGAGACCCACGCCGATGGCCACAACGCCGGCTTCTACCGGGGCGATGCCGCCCTGAGCGTGGTCGTGATCTCGGACGAAGACGACTACTCCACGACCTCGGTCACGGCCTTCGTGGACTGGTACCTGGCACTGAAGGTCGACGAGGCGCTGCTGGCGTTCTCCTCCATCGTGGCTCCGCGAGGGAACTGCCTCACCGCCGAGGAAGAGGGGCTGCGCTACCTGGAGGTCACCGAGGCGGTCGGCGGCGTGGACTGGTCGATCTGCGACGAGGACTACTCGGGCGCTCTCGGTGAGCTGGGGCTCACCTCGGCGGGTCTGAGGCGGGAGTTCTTCCTTTCCCGCATCCCGGTCGAGGCGACCCTCGACGTGGTGGTCATCGAGCCCGATGGAACCACCCACGGCTACGTCGCGGGATCGGACTACGCCTACCACGCCAGCCGGAACAGCATCTCCTTCCTGGAGGAGGTCCCGGTTCCTCGCGCCGTCGTCGAGGCCACCTACGAGGTCCGTGCGTCGACCTCTGGAGCCCCCACGAAGTAGGGGACGGCGCTGAGATGGCCCCCTGGGCCGAGCCGCGTGGCAGGGATGAACTGGGCTATTCTCGGGTCGGGATGGGTCGGGTCCGGCGGCACGGGCTCCTCTCCCCCACCCGCTGACGAGGACCCAGATGCCCAAGGGCGACTCACGAGCCTCCGGATCACGGCCCCGTGGAGGTCCTGCCGCCGTCCTGCTGAGCGAGTACGAGCGGCGCATGCCGCGGGACTTCTATGGCTTCCTCGGCCTCTCCTTCGCCAGCCCCGATGACGCCGTCGACCGCCAGTGTCGCCGCCTGGAGATGCGCTGGCGGGCCATCCAGGCCGTGCCGAACCTCACGCCCGACGCCCGAGCGAAGGCCGAGGAGCTGCTCTCCGCCCTGGCCCTCGTCAAGGCCACGTTGACCGACCCGACCCAGCGGCAGAACTACGACCACCTGGTCAAGAAGGGCTCAGGTGCCGTGGTCGATGCGCTGCGTCCTCCGCCCAAGAAGGGCGCCAAGCCCAAGGCGCGGGCGAAGCCGCCCCCCAAGCCGAAGTCGCCCCCCAAGCCGAAGCCGCCCCCGAGACGCAAGCCCCGGCCCGAGCCGGAGTCCCAGGCGCCGGTGATCGAGGTGATCGACGACGAGCCGGTGGAGTCCTTCGGCGACCCGGAGGAGACCGAGGTCCTCGCCCAGCCAGCCGCCGAGGAGGACACCCAGGAAGACGCCACCACGCCGGAGGACCAGGGTCGCTCGGTCTCCGAGAGTGCAGCGACCGCGCTGGTCGAGTACGCCGAGCGCATCGCCGAGCTCGAGGAGACCCTGGCGGAGGTCCGCCACGCCCTGCACGAGATGAGCGAGGTGGCGGAGGCGAGACGGGTCGAGCTGGTGCTGGTCAAGACCGAGCGCGACCAGGCCTATTCCGATGCCAAGGCAGCCCGCACGGCGCACGAGGAGCCCATGGGCGCGACCGCTGGTGCCGCAGACGACGCGGCCCTCCAGTCGGCGCTGCGGTCGGCAGAGGCGCTGCGGGGGGACCTGGAGGAGGCCCGCGCCACCCGCATCCTCGTCGAGGCGGAGGGAGCTTCAGCGCTGGCCGACGTGCGCAAGGAGCTGGCCCAGCTCCAGATGGCCCACGGGCGCGAGACTCGGGCGGTGCGCCAGGAGCGCGACGCGGCCCAGCTCCAGATCGTGCAGGCCAAGGAGGAGCTGGAGGCGGAGCGGGCCAAGCTCGGCAAGGTCATCGCCCGAGCGGAACAGGCGGGCCGAGAGGCCGCGGATGCGCTGGCCCAGCTCGAGGCCACACGGAGCGGCGCTCGCATGGCCGAAGGTGCCGCTCGCGAGGCCCGTGAGGCCCTGGCGGCCGCCCAGGAGGAGCTGGAGTCCCGGACCTCGACCAGCGCTCGTGAGATCGAGGACCTGGCGGGCCGGGAGGCCACCCTCACGGAGGCGCTCGAGACCGTCGAGCGCAAGCTGAGCCTGGCCGAGGCGACGGCCCTGGACGCCCAGGGTCGTGCCGACACCGCCCAGGAAGCCCTCGCAGGCGCCCGCCACGAGCGGGACGAGGCGAGGGGAGAGGCCCTCGCCGCCCGGTCGGAGCTCAAGGCCAACGCGAAGGACCTGGCCAGCGCCCAGAAGAAACTCGCCAAGCTCCAGGAGGAGCTGGAGAAGGTCGGGGCGGAGCGGGATGCCTCCTGGTCCGATCTCAACGACGTGCAGGCCGAGCTGAAGCTGGCCCGCCGCGACCTCTCGGCCGCGGAGACGGCGCTGCAGGCCGCCGAGGAGATCCAGAACGGGGCCGAAGCGGCGGTCGAGAAGGCGCGCAAGGAGCTGGGCGAGGTCAGGGCCCAGAGCGCCCAGGCGCTGGCCGAATCCGAGGCGGCCCTGGCCGAGAGCCGGAGCACCAGCGAGGCCGCGGAGGAGGCCCGGGCCTCCCTCGCCGAGGAGCTCGTCAACTCTCGCGCGGAGCTGACCGGACTTCGAGAGGAGCTCGACTCGGTCCGCGCCGGCGCCGAGGAAGCCGAGACGGCCCGCGCCGACCTGGCGACGGAGCTCGAGGCGCTGCAGGCACGGTCCGAGGAGCGGACCCAGGAGCTGGAGACCGCGGCCGCGGAGCTGACGGGTCAGCTCGCCGATGCCCTGGCCGAGAGCGGCACGCTCCGGTCGGACCTGAGCGAGGCGAGCGCTCGGACCGCTGGGCTCCAGGCCGAGCTCGAGGAGCAGAAGGCCCGGCTGTGCACGGCCGAGGAGGAGCTGACGGCCGCGACCGCCGCCCGGGAAGAGGCCGCTGCCGAGCTCAGCACCCTGCGCACGGAACAGGAGGCGCTCCGGTCCCTGGAGGAGAACCTGCGGGGCCAGCTCGAGTCCGCCCAGTCACAGACAGAGGAGCTCTGGGGGGAGCTGGAGACCGCCAGCAACGAGCGTGACGCGGCGCGAGAGGCGCAGACCGCCGCCGACGAGCGGGCGACCGGTCTCGAGGAGCAGCTCTCTGCGGGGGCTGCCCGCGCGGAGGAACTGCAGGCCCGGGTGGAAGGTCTCGAGGGCGAAGCCACGGCCCATGCGGCCGAGCGGGAGGCGCTCACCGCCAGGGTCGGGACACTCGGCGTCGAGATCGAGTCCGGGACCGCACGCATCGCGGAGCTCGAGCAGGCCCTAGCACGGGCCGAAGCCGCTGGCGAGGAGCGAGCCGCGGCTGAGCTCGCCGCTGTGGTGCGCGCCGAGACGGCCGAGGCCGCCCAGCGAGAGAGCGAGGCCCGGGCGGTGGCGCAGCAGACCGACCTCGCGACCGCGCGGGACCGGGAAGGGGAGCTCCAGGAGGCCGTCACTTCGGCGGAGGCGCGGGTGAGCTCCGCAGAGGCTGCGCTCGCGGAGCAGAGGGCCCGAGTCGAAGAGCTGGAGGCCGGCCGCGCAGAGGCCGTGGCCCGCTCCGAGGAGCTGTCGGGCTCGCTGGCCGCCGCGGAGGCGCGGTCCGAGGAGCTGTCGGGCTCGCTGGCCGCTGCGGAGGCGCGATCGGAGGGACTCTCCAGCGCACGGTCCGAGGCGGAGGCCCGGGCGGAGACCCTGGCGACCGAGCTGGCAGGCGCACAGACCGGTAGGCAGCAGCAGGCCGAGGACCTCGCCCGGGCCGAGGCCCGCAGCAGCGAGCTCATGGCCTCCCTCGCAGAGGCGGAGTCTCGCACCGAGCGGCTCGCTTCGAGCCTCGCGGCGGCCCAGGAGCGTGTCGGCGAGCTGACCACCAGCGCGTCGTCGGAGCAGGCCCGGTTCGAGTCGGAGCAGGCCCGGTTCGAGGAGCTCGAGGCCCGTCTCTCCTCCCGCTCGGAGCAGCTCACCGAGCGGCTGGCCGCCGCCGACGCCCGGGCTGCGGAGCTGGCTGCGGCGCTGACGGCGGCCGAGAAGAAGGCGGGTGAGCAGTCCACGGCGCGGGTGGTGGCGGAGGCCCGGGAGTCGGAGACGGCGACCCAGCTCACCTCGGCCCTGAGCCGCGTCGCCAGCCTCGACGCCGCCAACAGCGCTTCGGGAGCCCGCGTCGCCGAGCTGGCCGGAGCGGTCGCCGAAGCCACAGCGAGGGCGGAGTCCCTCGAGGCCCAGCTCGGTGCGGCGAGGGCCGGCGCGGAGGATGCCCGCCGGGCCCAGGACAGCGAGGCGGGTGTGGTCCTCGCCAAGGCACAGGAGGCCCGTGAGGCGCTGGCCGGAGAGCTCGCCGAGGTCCAGGCCCAGCTCGCCGCCAGCGAGGCCGCGCTGGAGACCGCGCGGAGCGAGGCCTCCACGGTTCGCTCGGACTCCGATGCCGCCCAGGCAGAGCTCGATGCGGCACGGTCCGAGGCCGCCACGGCTCGCTCGGAGACCAAGGTCGCCAGGGAGGAGGCGGATGTCGCCCGGTCGGAGACCGAGGCGGCACGGTCGGAGATCGAGCTCGCCCGCTCCGAGGCCGAGGCGGCCCGCTCCGAGGCTGGAGAGGCCCAGGCCAAGGCCGAGGCCGCCGAAACGGCGCGAGCCGCAGCGGAGGAGAGGGCGGCCGAGCTCGAAGCCGACGCGGACGGGATCACCCAGACCTCGGACGTCGCCGGGGATCCCGAGCGCGTGGTCGAGCTGGAGGGACAGCTCGAGAAGCTCCGGGTCCAGACCGAGTCCCGGGAGCAGGAGGTGGCGACCCTCACGGAGCACCTCCAGGCCGCTGGCGCCCGGATCGAGGAGCTCCAGGCCGCCGTGGAGAAGGCCAAGGCCGAGCAGCAGGCCGTGGCGCCGGCTGGCGACGCGCATCCCGAGCTGGCGGCGCTGCGCAGCCTGATGGAGGCCCACCGGGACCAGGTGGCCAAGGACCGCGAGCGCTGGGGAGAGACCGAGGTGGCCATCGGCCGCACGATCCAGGACCTGCTCGCCCTCGTCCACCGCGTGCCCCAGCACCTCGACGGCCTCTACCAGGTCCTCGACCAGCTCCAGCGCATCCTCCAGGCTGGCCGGGAACAGATGGAGCGCAACGACCGCTTCGCCGGGGAGGAAGCCAAGGTCCTCGCCGCGCTGGACGTCGGCGGCTCGATTCACTGAGCCCCGGTCAGTCCCCCGAGTCCGAGCCCCTCCGACGCCGGGACCACCACGCCAGGCGCTCGGCGATGGTCTTCTCGAAGCCGTAGGGGCCCGGATCGTAGAAGCGACGGCCGCCGAGCTCCTCGGGCAGGTACGACTGGTCGACGACCCGGTCGGGATGGTCGTGGGGGTAGAGGTAGCCGCGTCCGTAGCCCTCCTGCTTCATCAGGCGGGTGGAGGCGTTGCGCAGGTGGAGGGGGACCGGCACCGGTCCGCTGCGCTCCACCTCGGCCATCGCCGCGTTGATGCCCCTGTAGGCGGCGTTGCTCTTGGGGGCGGTCGCCAGGTAGGTCACGGCCTGGCCGAGGATGATGCGAGCCTCGGGCAGGCCCACGATCTGGACCGCCTGGCTCGCCGAGGTGGCCACCGTCAGGGCGCGGGGATCGGCGTTGCCGATGTCCTCGGAGGCGAAGATGAGCAGTCGGCGGGCGACGAAGGTGACGTCCTCGCCTCCTGTCAGCATGCGCGCCAGCCAGTACAAGGCGGCGTCGGGGTCGGAGCCCCGCATGGACTTGATCAGGGCGCTGGAGAGGTTGTAGTGCTCCTCGCCGGCACGGTCATAGAGGATGTCGCGCCGCGCCAACAGCTCCCGGGTCGTGTCGCCGTCGAGGGTCGCGCCGTCGTCGACCGACTCCACCAGGCGCTCCAAGAGCCCCAGCGCCCGCCGTGCGTCGCCCCCGCCGAGCTCGGCGATGCGGTCGAGGACCTCGGGCGTGACGGTGACCTCGCGCCCGCCGAGCCCACGCTCGGTGTCCTCGAGGGCCCGCAGCAGCAGGGCGCGCAGCGCGCCGGTTCCGAGGGGCTCCAGCCGGAGGACCTCCGCTCGCGAGCGCAGGGGCGCGATGATCTGGAAGGAGGGGTTCTCCGTGGTCGCGCCGACCAGGGCGATGGTGCCGTCCTCCACGTGAGGGAGCAGGGCGTCCTGCTGGGCCTTGTTCCAGCGGTGGATCTCGTCCACGAAGAGCAGCACGGGCCCGCGGGCCAGGCGGGCGCGGGCGATCGCGGCCCGGAGGTCCTTGATGCCCGAGAGCACGGCCGAGAGCGGCAGGAAGAGGGCCTCGGCCTCGTCGGCCAGCAGCCGGGCCAGGGTGGTCTTGCCGCAGCCGGGAGGTCCCCAGAGCAGCATCGACGGCAGGCGCTGGCGCTCCAGGGCCGTCCGCAGCACGCCACGGGGGCCCACGAGGCGCGCCTGACCCAGCACCTCGTCGAGGCTGCGGGGTCGCATGCGGTCGGCCAGGGGAGGTGGGTTCATCGGCCCTCTCCTCCCTGCTATCCTGCGCCGTCATGCTGGCGGCCATGTTGTCCGACGCCCACCTGACGGGGCTCGGTGACCCGGTCCAGGAACGGGTCACGACCTGGCTGGACGGACTCGAGGCGGAGCACTGCTACGTGCTCGGCGACCTGTTCCACTTCTGGTGGGGCTTCGAGGACGCCGTGCTGGAGGAGTACCGTCCGGTGCTCTCCGCCCTGCAGCGGCTCCGTGACCGGGGCATCGGGCTGACGTGTGTGCGGGGAAACCACGACTTCTGCCTCGGTCCCTTCTTCACCGAGGTCCTCGGCGCGACCGTGGCGGACTCGGTCCAGGTGGAGCTGGGAGGGCTGCGCTACCTGCTCGTGCACGGCGACCAGCCGGACCGGACCCTGGGCTACCGACTGACGCGACGCGTCCTGCGCGGCCGGGCCTTCGACCGGCTGATGAAGGGCCTCGGACCCGGCGGCGCCCGCTGGCTCGGTCACCGCCTCGCGGGCACCTCCCGCCGGATCGGTGGCGGCAGCGGCCCGCTGCTGGAGGCCCAGCAGGCCTGGGCGGCCGAACAGCTCGCTGGAGACGTCGACGTGGTCGTGCTCGGACACTCCCACGTGCTCGGGAGCTGGGACCTCGACGGCGGACGACTGATCAACCTGGGGGACTTCGCCCGGGACGGGGCCTGGCTGGCCGTGACCGAGGAGGCCGCGGAGCTTCACTACGTCAGTTGAGCGCCACCCGCTGCAGGATCTCCGGATCTTCCAGGGCGATGCCGGCCCCGCGAGCGACCGTGGTCATCGGGTCGACAGCGACGGAGCAGGGCAGGCCCGTGGCATCGGCCATGACCTGCTCGATGTGGGGCAGCAGCGAGCCTCCCCCACAGAGCACGACGCCCCGGTCGAGCAGGTCGGCGCCCAGCTCGGGGGGGGTGCTCTCCAGGGTCTCGCGGATGGCTTCGACGATGCGACCGATGCTGGGGGCGACGGCCTCACCGATCTCGGCGCTGGTGAGGGTGACCTGGCGGGGGATGCCCGTGTCGGCGTCTCGTCCCTTGACCGTGGTCGTGCGGTTCTCCGTGAGGGGGGCGGCACAGCCGATGTCCAGCTTCATGGCCTCGGCGGTGCGCTCGCCGATGATCAGGCCGTGGCGTTCCCGGACCGCCTGGATGATCGAGCGGTCCATGTGGTCGCCGGCGGTGCGCAGGCTCTTCGAGCGCACCAGGCCGCCCATGGAGATCACGGCGACCTCGGTGGTTCCTCCACCGATGTCCACGATGAGGGTGCCCGTGGGCTCCATCACCGGGAGGTCCGCGCCGAGGGCGGCCGCCAGCGGCTCGGGCACCAGGAAGACCTGCTTGGCCCCGGCGGCCCGGGCGGACTCGTGGACCGCTCGCTTCTCGACCTCCGTCACCCCGGAGGGGATGCAGACCAGCATGCGCGGCTTGAAGAGGCTCTGTCGCCCGGTGGCCCGCAGGATGAAGTAGCGGATCATCTGCTCGGCGATCTCGAAGTCGGCGATGACGCCGTCCTTGAGCGGCCTCACGGCGGCGATGGTGCCCGGCGTGCGGCCGAGCATCACCCGCGCCTCCTCGCCGACCGCCAGGACCTCGGTGTAGGCGCCCGTGGGCGAGAGCCGCACGGCGACCACCGACGGCTCGTCGACGACGATGCCCCGTCCGCGGACGTAGACCAGGGTGTTGGCCGTGCCCAGATCGATGGCCAGGGCGCGACTGAAGCGGCCCAGGGCCTGGGGGGTGGACACGTCGGTCCAGGCCTAATTGTGCTCGATGGGCGGGTCGCCGAAGCCCCGCTGGAGCTTCTTCTCGACCATCGGCTTGTTCATCAGGGCGGCCACGTGCTCGGCGTAGCCGTTGAGCTGCTTGTCGTCGGAGAGCTTGAGGTCGCGCTCCCGGCCGTCGAGGGTGTAGACCCGGACCACGAAGGTCGCGCCCTCGCCACCGATCCGGTACTCGACCTTGGCCACCTCGTCGAAGGTGATGCGCTCGGTCTCCACCCGGTCCTTGAAGGTCTTGGTGAAGACGATGGAGGTGGACTCCTCGTCGATCACGATGTTCTCCGTCGCCGCGCGGCTGTTGACGAAGAAGAAGACGCCGTAGCCGACGCCCACCATGATCACCAGCAGCGCCAGGAAGCCGACGAGGCCGGAGCTGCCGGTCTTGACGGGCTTCTCGGCGAAGTCGTGGAAGCAGTGCTTGCAGCGGGTGGCAGCAGCCGGGACTTCGGATCCGCAGGACGGACAGCTCTTGGTGGACACCGTGGGCACTCCCATGGGATTGCGATTGTGACTTGTAGTGCCGGGCCTCCGGCGATGTCAAGAAAGGGCCGGTCAGCCCGTCGTCAAGGCTCGGTGGGGCAGGTGCGGCTCAGGCCGGGGTGTTGTCGGAGGCAAACCGGGCGAGGGGGCGCAGCAGGATGGGCAGCATGATCGGCACCTGGCTGCCCGGGCGGTTCTTGCGGTAGACCCTCCAGACACGCTCGCCGGCCCGGATCATCGCCCGCACGTCCGGGCGCCAGCCCATGGCCCGGGCGAGGGCCTCCCGGTGAGAGGCGGGCAGCTCGGCCAGGTCCTGGTGGTCGTACTTGGAGAAGGGCAGCCCCTCCCGCTGGGCCAGGCTCATCAGCCGGGGGACCAGCTCCTCCACGAGGGCCAGCCGGTCGATCTCCTCTTCGGGGACCATGTCCAGCTCGACGGCCCAGTCGGCCAGGTCCTTGTCGGGGAGGTACTCGAGGCCCTGGGCCTCTTCGGGGGTGAGCACGAATCGCAACGGCATCGCCTCCGGGTTCTCGCAGCCTCGTCGAGGGCGATGGACTATAGCCTGCTGGCGGAGGTTCCCTTCATCGGATGCGCCTGCTCGCCCGACTGCTGCTGAGACCGCCTCTGCTGGCCCTCGCCTGGCTGCTCGTGTGGCTGCGGGGTCGCCGGCTGGGACGCACCGGTGTGCTCGTGCTGCGCCTGGGTCGACGCGATCGCGAGTCCCTCCCCCTGGGCCGGCTCGCGGACCTCGAAGCCGTGGCGGTCTCCGAGCGGGTGCGGGCGATCGTGGTCTACATCGACGGCCTCTCCGGTGGCTGGGCGGGTCTCCAGGAGTGGCGGGCGGCGCTGGAGCGACTCAAGGACCAGGGCAAGCACGTCGCCGTGTGGGTCGAGCAGCCCGGCACGGCCGCCTACAGCCTGGCCTGCATCGGGGATCACGTCGTCATGCCGCCGCTGGGGGAGCTCGCCCTGGTCGGTGTCGCCGGTCGGCTCAGCTTCTTCGGCGGGGCCCTGGAGCGCCACGGCGTGCGCTTCGAGCTCGAGGCGGCCGGGGAGTACAAGAGCTACGGCGAGACCTTCACCCGCACCCATCCGACCCCCGAGAACCGGGAGGCCGTCAGAGCCCTCGTCGAGGACCTGCACGACGGGGTGCTGGAGGGCATCCACCGCCACCGGGGCCTGGAGCGGGAGCACCTCCAGGCCCTCGTCGAGCAGGCCCCGCTGACCGCGGACGAGGCGCTGGAGGCCGGCCTGATCGACCAGATCGGCTTCGAGGAGGTCCTGGACGAGTGGCTGACAGAGAAGCTCGACGGCGAGCCCCGCCGTCTCTCCGCTCGCTCGGCCACCCGGGTCCAGGGCTGGGTCCGGACCCTGGAGTCGGCCCTGTCCGGCGAGCCGGTCATCGCCGTCGTGCACCTCAAGGGACCGGTGGTGATGGACGACCGGGCCACGCGCGGCCGCCAGGCCATCAGCGCCCGCCGCACCGTGCCGGACCTCAAGGCGCTGCGTGAGCGGGACCGGGTGCGGGCCGTGGTGCTGGCCGTGGACTCCCCCGGGGGGTCGGCGCTGGCCTCGGACCTGATCTGGCGCGAGGTGGAGCTGCTCAACCGCGCCAAGCCGGTGGTGGCCTGCTTCGGCGACACCGCTGCCAGCGGCGGCTACTACCTCGCCGCCGCCGCCAGCGAGATCGTGGCCCGACCCGGGACCCTGACCGGCTCCATCGGCGTGGTCGGCGGCAAGATGGTCGTGGGGCCGGCCCTCGGCCGCCACGGTGTGCACGCCGAGTGGGTCGCCGCGGGCCCCAACGCATCCATCCATGCTTCGGACCGACCGTTCTCGCCGGAGCAGCGGCAGCGCTTCCGGGCCGTGCTGCGGCGGACCTACGAGCTCTTCATCCAGCGGGTGGCCGCAGGTCGGCGCCGCCCGGAGGAGGCCGTGGAGCCCTACGCCCGCGGTCGCGTCTGGACGGGACGGGCCGCCGTCGAGCACGGCCTGGTCGATCACCTGGGAGGGCTCGCCGATGCCCTGGTCCGGGCCCGGCGGCTCGCGGGGCTCTCACCGGCCCAGCCCTGGCGTCGCACCGACCTCGAGCACAAGCCGCGGACCTCGATGCTCGGTCGCCTGGTGCCCGAGCTGGCCCGCCTCCGGGCCCTGGGCTCCTGGGGCCTGGCCATCCCGGGCCTGTCCCCCGAGGCGCAGCTCCTGGCGGACCACCCCGGTCAGCCCCTCGCCCTGGCACCGGTGGGCGTGGAGTTCTCTCACTCGCCGTCGGAGTCTCCGTAGACCCAGCGATAGGTCATCAGGTAGCCGAGGACGCGACGGACGTAGCGGCGGGTCTCGGGGTAGGAGATGTCCTCGGCGAAGCGGTCGCCGGACGGGGGCGCGTCGTAGCCGGCCTGCCACCGGTCCACCGCCTCGACACCGCCGTTGTAGCCGGCGATCACCAGGGGCAGGGCGGGCTGGATCGGGCCGGCGCTCCAGCGGGCGTGCAGGCGGCCGAGCTCGGTGGTGCCGAGCAGCGTGTTGTAGCCGGGGTCGTAGAGGCGGGAGGGGTCGAAGGGGCCCTCGAACAGCAGTGGGTGCAGCTCCTCGCCCAGCGAGGGCATGACCTGCATGAGTCCCCGCGCCCCGGCGCTGGACGTCACCTCCGGCCGCAGTCCGGACTCGGCGGTCATGATCGCGTAGGGCAGCAGGGGGTGGAGCCCTGAGCGCGACGCGGCGTCGGCGACCAGGTCCGGCAGTGGGCGCGGATGGCAGGCCTGCAGCGCGGTCGGGTCCTTGCCGGCCACCACCGATCCACACCAGGGCCCCGCCAGGCGCTTGGCCAGGCGGCCGTCCCCCGCCTCGATGGCCAGGTGGGCGAGGGCGAGCGCCGCGTCCCGGCCCCAGCGCGTCGCCTGGCTCTCCAGGCCGCCGAGCACCTCGCGGGCGAAGCCGGGCTGCCCGGCCCGCAGGAGCGTCTGGGCGTGCTCCAGCGAGGGGTTCGCGGACACGAAGTCGGTGGGGAAGTCGGGCACCTCCGCCGGGCCCGCCCCCGCGATGTGCAGGCCCAGGCGCTCCGCTGCGAAGAAGGCGGCCCCGCTGGTCGGGAACTGCTCGACCAGGGCCTCCAGCATCTCCCGCTCGACCTGGGCTCGCCCCTGGGCTCCGTGGAGGCGGGCCCACCAGTAGCGCGCACCCGGCACCAGGCTGCTCTTGGGGAAGGTCCGGGACAGGTCACGGAAGGCGACCTCGGCGCCCGCCAGGTCCCTGGAGACGTAGGCGGTCCAGCCCAGGTACCAGAGGGCCTCGTCGCCGTGCCGCGAGGTCGGGTAGCGGTCGAGGTGGGCCTGGAGCTCCTGACGCGCCCGGTCCACCTCGCCGCGGTCCACCTCCAGGTAGCCGAGCTTGTAGCTGGCGGTGTCGGCGCGGCGGCTGGTCGGGTAGAGCTCGACCAGGCGGCGGTAGGCCCGCGAGGCCGCGTCGTAGTCGCCGGTCCGGCTCCAGGCGAGGGCATAGTGGTAGAGCACCTCCACGTCGGCCCGGCCGGCCTCGGGCTCCAGGCGCTCGAACCAGGTGACGGCCCGGGGGTACTGCCGCCCCTTGAAGAGGGCGAAGGCGACCTGGCGCGTCCAGGCCCTCGACGTGTCGCCAGTGGCATGGGTCAGGCCGTCGTAGAGCTCGACCGCGTCGGGGGCCCGGCCCCCCTCCACCAGCGCCTTGGCCCGGGCCAGCACCATGGCTCGCCCCTCTTCGGTGGCGTAGTCCGGCACGGCGTGGCCCAGCGCATCGAGGCGCTCGGCTGCGGCGGCGGCCCAGACGCTGGTGGCGTGGCGGGACCAGGTGGCCTCGTAGGTGGACACCGCTGGACCCAGGTCGCCGCGGGACTCCGCGCCCCAGGCCAGCCAGTAGCGGGCCTCGGGCGCCACGTCGGTTCCCAGCAGCTCCCTCAGGTCCGCTCGGGCGTCGTAGCTCCGATCCAGCGCGATCCGGGCACGGCCGACGAGCAGGCGGGCCTCGAGGCCCGCCGCGCCGGGCAGGTCGACGCCGACGAGCAGGTCCTCCACCCGGGCCGGGTCGGTCTGCAGGATCGTCCGGGCGTGCAAGAGCCGGAGGTAGGGGCCGAGGCCAGGGGCGTCGGCGAGCTCCGGAGTGAGCGGATCCGGGGCCCCGCAGCCGGCCCGCGCCAGGGCGGCCTCGGCACCGGTGGCACCGGCCAGGGCGGTCAGCGCGGTGGCGCAGTCTCCACGGCGCAGGGCCCGCGTGGCGGTCTCGGGCACGGCGGCCCAGGCGACGCCGGTCACCAGACCGAGGGTGATCCAGGTGCTCATCCTGGTGAGAGGACCCGCCACCGTCAGAGCGACGTCCCGATGCGCAGGTAGAGGGTCTCGACCTGGATCGGGGAGTAGCCCCCGGGGCCGTAGACCGCGAAGGCGTAGCCGGCGCGGAATTGCAGCCCCACGGCCCAGCCGACGATGGCGTTCAGGCGAAGCTCCGTGCCCACGCCGACCAGCGGCCCGGTCGCCTCCTCCAGGGTGTCGAAGGCGTCGCCGGCGTCGACGAAGACCGCGCCGTGCAGCTTCTGGACGAAGAGCGGCAGGGTCCCCGCACCCTGGTCGATGCGCCAGATGGGGAAGCGGTACTCCAGGGTGGTCAGGTAGTACCAGTCGCCGGCGACCGCGGCGATCGGGAAGCCCCGCAGGGACTTGTACTCGTCGGGAATGCGGTAGGTGCTGCTGATGCCGTAGTTGCCACCGAGGCGGAAGCTGCCGTAGCGGAGCCGGTCACCGATGGACACGCCGCCCGCCAGGCGGACCACCAGCACGTGGTTCGCCGGCCACCAGGGCAGGTGCAGCTTGTCGGTGGCGAAGTCCTCGCCGATGAACTCCCGCCACTGGCCGGTGATCTGGAGCTGGTCGAAGGGCTGGCGGGCGTTGACCTCGTCGAGGGTGTAGGAGCCGAGGAACCGGCTGGTGAGCCGGGCGGAGATGGAGAGGCTGCGAGCGTTCTCCGGCGAGATGCTGTAGGCGAAGCCGCGGCTCTTGCCGTAGCCCCAGCCGGCGCTCAGGCTGCTCAGCACACCCCGGGTCGGCAGCGCCCCGTAGTAGACGTCCTTGGGCAGCTCGTCCAGCGGGGCGCGCCAGACGCCGCGGTAGCGGAACCAGGTCGAGCTGTTGTCGGTCAGCGGCAGGCTCAGGCTGGTCCACCACACGATGCGCCGATCCCAGTAGCGCTGGCCCACCGACTCGATGCCGGGCAGGTTGGCGCCGGGCTCGGGCGGGGTCTCCAGGTAGATGTCGCCATAGGAGACGGTGTAGCGATAGGCGCCCCAGCCCATCGTCGGCAGCCACCGGTTCCACACGAAGCTGGCTCCCCCGCCGAGGGCGTTGGCGTCGCTCCGGTAGGTGGCGTAGGCGCTCCAGGCGTAGCGCCTCAGCGTGTCGACGCCGCCCGTCGAGGCGGCGCCCATGAGGCCGTAGGTGGTCTGGTAGATCGTCGGGTAGAGGTAGCGCGGGGGGAAGAGCGTGGGCAGGGGGTTGTAGCGCTCCACCGGGTGGTCGAAGGGGTAGTCCTCCTCCTCGCGTTCGATCTCTGCGCGGGTCTTGTCCTCGGTCTGGGCGCCCCGGACGGGCTGATCGGACAGGCCGACGGAGTGCACCTGGCGTCCTCGGCGGCCGCGGGCATCGACAGGACCCACGGACCCGGTGCCGATGCCGCCACGGGAGGCCACGGCGTGACCGCCGGGCAGGACCTCGGCCAGCTCGCCGCGGTGGGCCAGGGGCAGCGGCAGCGTGCCGCGGTCCCACCAGGCGGAGCGGTCCACGTCGGCGACCACGATGTCGTAGCCGTGGGTGTGGAATTCCTGGTAGGCGAGCTTCTGGCCGTCGGGACGCAGGGAGGGCTGGAAGGCGCCGCCGAGCACGTTGGTGACCTGCCAGAGGCGCTCGGTCTCCAGGTCCACCGCGTAGACGTTGGGAATGCCGGTGCGGTCGCTCACGAACAGCAGCGCGCGCCCGTCGGCGGACCAGGCCGGGTCCCGGTCGATGTGGGTGTCGAAGGTCACCCGGCGGAAGGGGGTGCCGTCAGCCCGGTAGATCCAGATGTCGCGGAAGCCCTCCTGCCACACGCTCAGCGCCACGAAGGCGCCGTCGGGGGACCACCGCGGCGTGGAGAGCTGGGTGTGGTCCTCCAGCTCGGTCAGCGGCTCCAGGCTCTGGTCGATGCGCATCCGGACGAGGTTGTTGTCCTGGACCCCGTTCTGGACCACCCACAGGTCGGCCCCGTCGGGGGAGAAGGCCGGGTCGCGCACGCGCTTGCCGTTGGTGAGGCGCCGGGTGCTGTCGCTGTCCAGCTCGTGGAAGTAGACGTCCTCCCAGAGGTTGAAGCGGTTCACCACGTGGGTCGAGGAGAAGGCGAAGGCCTGGCTGTCGGGCCGCCAGGTGAAGGTCTTGGCGGCCTGGTCGTCGACCTCGACCTCGGGCTCGGCGCCGTCGCCGTCGGCCAGCCAGATCGCGGCGCCCGTGCGCCGGTCGCTGCACGAGTAGACGAGGTGCTCGCCGTCGGGGGAGAAGACCGGACCGGAGCAGGAGTCGTGGCCGTCGCTGACCCGCGTGCCGCTGGTGACCCCCTGGGCCTCGACGGCGGTCGCCTGCTCGGCGTACCGCGCCTCCAGGTCGGCCTTCCAGTCGTTGTAGAGTGAGCGGAAGCTGTCGCCGAAGGTCTGGCGGGCCGGCAGCACATACGGCAGCCAGGAGCCGTAGGTGTGGTTCCACCGCGTCCAGGCGTCGTCGGAGCTGTGGTCGGCGATGTACTGGAGGAAGCTCTGGCCGAAGAGGTAGCGCACGTTGCCCGCGGGAGCGTCGGACATCCAGCCGTCCATCGCGCCCAGGCGGGGGAAGTTGTCCTCCAGGGTCGCCATGCGCAGGACCATCTGGGCCTGGGTGGCCCGCCCGCGGCCGCCCGTGGAGTGCCGCGTCTCGTGGTAGGTGGCCTGGCCCTCGACGATCCACCAGGGGCTGAGGTGGTTCACCGAGATGATGCGCCCGAAGATGTAGCGCAGGGCCTTCACGTAGCCCCCGACGGTGTCGAGGTGCAGGATGTGGGCGAACTCGTGGGTGGTGATCGCGTCGAGCCAGTCCGAGTAGTAGCCGAGGCTCGAGGCCTCCTGGGGGGCGGTGACGAAGATGACGATGGTGTTGACCGGGATGGTCATCGCGTAGCCGTTGGCCACGTCGGTGTGGTCGACCAGCACGATCTCGGTCGGACGCCGGGGGTGGTTGTCCATGTCCGAGGTGAGGTCGTTCCAGATGTCCTCCACCGTGAACGCCAGCTCGTTGGCGAGCTGCTCCTCCCCCTGGTGGAAGGTGATGTTGAAGTGCTCGGTCTTCAGCGTGCGCCAGGTGAGGTCCGGGTCGTAGGAGGCGGCCCGGGCGAGGCCGCCGAGCGGGGCGAGCAGCAGGCCGAACACGAGGACGGCGAGCATGAGGAGCCGGGTCACCGGGGGCATGGCGGCGGTCACGATACCCCAGCTCCGGGTGGGGCTCCGGCGAGGGCCATCAGCACCTCGGGGCGCTGGACGAGGGTGGTCCAGAAGGCCGGCAGGCGCAGGCCGCGGGCCCAGGCGGCCAGGCCGACGCCGAAGGGCTCCTCGGCCGGGTCGCACCAGGCGGCGGAGAGGGCGCCCAGGAGGAAGAGCAGCAGGCTGCCGTAGGAGCGGAGCTGGGCGTCGGCCTCTCGGAGGGCGACGAAGGAGCGGGCCGCGTGCAGGGTCCAGGCCTCGACCTCCGGGGTCAGCTCCGGCCAGGCTGCGGGCCCGTCTGTGGGTCGCAGGATGCGCACGATGTGGAAGGCGGCCATCGGCCCGGGGCAGCGCCGGGCCAGGGTCGCCAGGTCCAGGGAGCGCACGTGCTCGGCCCAGCGCTGCTCGACACCGGGCGACGTCAGGCGGTCCAGCGCGGCCCGGGGCGACGGGGCGGCCCGGAGCAGGGAGAGCAGGGTGGCCTCCTGGGCCTCTTCGGGGGGCGGGACCTCCCGCTGGTTGACGGCCACCGGGTGGTCGGGCTGGACCTCGGCCGCGGTGCGCCAGGAGCGCCAGGCGTGGTAGCAGCCGGGATCGATGCCGGCGCGGTGCCCGCGCGCGGTGCCGAGCACGACCAGGGGGAACTGGCGGCAGATGAGCGGCTTGGCGGCCTCGCCGAACTCGGCGTGGATGCGACACCGGGCGCCACCGTCGAGGAAGGCGCACACCCCGTCGTCCTGGCGCAGCACGCCGTCGACGATCGGGTCGGACACGTCGAGGGCCGCGGCCATCAGCTCGATGCGCTGCGGCTCGTCGTCGAACACCCGCACGTTCACGCCGAGACAGCTCCCGCCACAGCCGTGGCACAGGTGCCGCGGTGGGGGCAGCAGGGTGTCGGACTCGCTCATCCCCAGGCCCTAACGCCGCCGGCCACCGGATAGGCTGGCGGCGTCACCGTGCCCGCCCGACTCCCGGTCCTGCTCCTCGGCCTCTCGCTGGCCAGCATCGGCTGCGACGGGCTCAAGGCCGGCTACCACAACGCCCGCGGCCTGGAGCGGTACCGGGCCGGTGAGGCGCAGGCTGCGATCTCCGAGTACCGGCGGGCCCTGGCCGCCCAGCCCGACATGCCGCAAGCGCTGAACAACCTCGGCCTCGCCTACCAGTCCCTGGACATGCTGGACGAGGCGATGGAGGCCTTCCGGGAGGCGATCCGGGTCCAACACGCCCTGCCGGAGGCCCACCACAACCTGGCCCTGCTCTACGACCGGCTGGACCAGGTGCCCCAGGCGATCAAGGAGTACGAGAACGCCCTGGAGTACGCTCCGGAGGACCCGGTGGCGGCGCTGAACCTGGCCGTGCTGCTGCACCGGACCCGTCGCTTCGAGCAGGCCCTGCCCCTGGCCCGCCGGGCGGTCTCCCAGGACCCCCACGATCCCGACGCCTGGTTCGCCCTCGGGGCGGTCCAGGCGGCCACCGGCGATCACGTCGCGGCCGCCCAGAGCTTCCGGCGGTGCCTGGAGCTCTCGCCCGACCACCCGGAGGCGGCGGTGAACCTGGGCATGGCGTACCTGGGCTCGGGCGACCTGGGCAGCGCCGAGCTGCAGTTCCGGGCCATGCTGCGCAAGGATCCGCTCCAGCCCGAGGCCTCCAACAACCTCGGGTTCGTGCTCTACAAGGCCGGTCGACCGGCCGAGGCCATCGGCCACCTCCAGCAGGCCGTGGAGCTGCGTCCGGACTACGTCACGGCCTGGCTGAACCTGGGGCACGCCTACCGCGAGCTGGACCTCCTCGATGCCGCCCTGACCTGCTACCGGACGGCGCTGGATCACGATCCCGTCGCCGCGGATGCCTGGAATGCCTACGGCCTCGCCTTGCAGGCACGGGGTCACCCCGGTCGCGCAGAGTCTGCGTTCGAAGCGGGTCTCGAGGCGGATCCCGAGCACTCGGAGCTGCACGCCAACCTCGCCTGGTTCTTCCTCTCCCAGCCGGGAGCGGTGGCCGCCCAGGACGCCCTGACCCACGCCCGCATGGCCGTCGAGCTGACGCGGGCCGAGGACGAAGCCGAGGTCCTGCGGGTCCTGGCCCGGGCCTGGGAGCGGGTGGGGGATCGCGAACAAGCCCGCGACGCCGCCCGGCGCGCTCTCTCCCTCGCCCCCACGGATGCCCGCCTCCAAGCGCTCTTGAGGGAACTCGGGGGCTGATCGGCGCGGGGGCGCACGGCCTCTCGGTGGGATATCAGCCGGCCCCCCGCGAGGTGACAGATGCGAATCGGCGTGCCACGGGAGATTCGTCAGGGCGAGCGCAGGGTGGCGGCGACCCCTGACACCGTCAAGCGGCTCCTCAAGCTCGGCTTCGAGGTCCTGGTGGAGGCCGGCGCAGGAGAGGCGGCTTCGATCGCAGACTCCGCGCTGGCCGAGGCCGGCGCGACGCTCGTGGAGGGCCCCGACGGGGTCTGGAGCTCCACGGACATGGTGCTCAAGGTGAACCCGCCCGCCGAGGAGAGTGGAGGTGGCCACGAGGCGGACCGGCTCTCGAAGGGTCAGACGCTCATCTGCCTGTTCTTCCCGGCCCAGAACGAGGAGGTCCTGGAGAGGGTGACCGCCCGGGGCGCCACCGTGCTCGCCATGGACCAGGTCCCGCGCATCAGCCGGGCCCAGAAGATGGATGTCTTGTCCTCGATGGCCAACATCGCCGGCTACCGGGCGGTGCTCGAGGCCGCCTGGCACTACGGCGGCTTCTTCGGCGGCCAGATGACGGCGGCCGGCCGCACCCGACCGGCCCAGGTGCTGGTCATCGGTGCCGGCGTCGCTGGTCTCGCCGCCATCGCCGCCGCCCGCGGGCTGGGCGCCGAGGTCCGGGCCTTCGACGTGCGCCCGGCCGTCGCCGACCAGTGCAGGAGCCTCGGCGCCAGCTTCCTCGAGCTGGACCTGCCGATGGAGGACTCCGACGACGGTGGCGGCTACGCCAAGGTGGTCTCCAGCGAGTTCCTCGCCTCGGAGCACCGGCTCTTCGCCGCCCAGGCGCCCGAGGTCAACATCATCGTCACCACGGCGCTGATCCCGGGCCGCAAGGCACCGATCCTGATCACCGACGAGATGATCGCCTCGATGGCGCCGGGGTCGATCATCGTCGACCTGGCGGCCGAGCAGGGCGGCAACTGCGAAGGCACGGTCGCCGGCGAGGTGGTCGACGTCCACGGGGTCACCATCCTCGGCTACACCGACCTGACGAGCCGCCTCGCGACCCACGCCAGCCAGTTCTTCTCCAACAACCTGGTCAACCTCATCTCCCACATGGGCGGCGCCGAGGACTGGAAGGTCGACTTCGACGACGAGGTCATCCGGAAGTCGACGGTCAGCAAGGACGGCGAGGTCACCTGGCCCCCGCCCCCGGATCCAGAACCCGTCGCGCCAGCGACCCCGGCGCAGAAGACGCCCGCGCTCCCGGCCAAGGCGCCGGACACCAAGGTGGCGAAGTCGTCGAAGACCACCACGGCGGTGCTCCAGCTCATCGGGATCAGCTTCCTCGTCGCCATCGGCGTCTGGGCCCCCAGCGCCTTCGTCCAGCACCTCACGGTGTTCGTGCTGGCCTGCTTCGTCGGCTGGCAGGTCATCTGGAACGTCACACCGGCGCTCCACACCCCGCTGATGAGCGTGACCAACGCCATCAGCGGCATCATCATCGTCGGGGGCATGCTCCAGGCCGCCACCGGCACCTTCAGCGCGGCGTCGGTCATCGGCGCCGTGGCCATCCTGGTCGCCAGCATCAACATCTTCGGAGGCTTCCTGGTCACCCAGCGCATGCTCCAGATGTTCCGGCGCGAGGGGGACTGAGCCATGACCACCAGCCTGCTCGCCGTGGCCTACCTCGCCGCTGCCGTCCTCTTCATCCAGTCCCTCGGTGGCCTCTCCAACCAGGAGAAGGCCCGCAAGGGCAACGTCTACGGCATCATCGGCATGGTGATCGCCGTGGTGGCCACGGCCTTTCACCCGCGCATCGAGGCCCTGCCGCTGATCGTCGGCTCGGTCGCCATAGGTGGCGCCATCGGTGTCTTCCTGGCGGTGCGGGTGGCGATGACGGCCATGCCCCAGCTCGTGGCGATGCTGCACAGCTTCGTCGGCATCGCCGCGGTCCTGGTCGGCATCTCCTCGTTCATGGACCCGGCGGAGAGCCTGCACGGGGCCGAGCACGTGGTCCACCAGGTCGAGATCTGGCTCGGTGTGGCCATCGGCTCGATCACCTTCACCGGCTCCGTCATCGCCTGGGCCAAGCTGCGCGGCAGCATGTCCGGCAAGCCGCTGCTGCTGCCGGCCCGCCACGTGCTCAACGCCGTGGTGACCCTGGTGTCCCTGGGCATGGTGGTGCCCTTCCTCGACGCCGACCCGCAGCTCGGTCTCACCCTGCTGGTCGTCATGACGGTCTTGACCGGCCTGCTCGGCATCCACCTGGTGATGGCCATCGGCGGCGCCGACATGCCCGTCGTGGTGTCCCTGCTCAACAGCTACTCGGGCTGGGCCGCGGCGGCGGCCGGCTTCATGCTGTCCAACGACCTGCTCATCGTCACCGGTGCCCTGGTCGGCAGCAGCGGCGCCATCCTCTCCTACATCATGTGCAAGGCGATGAACCGGTCGATCTGGAACGTCGCCTTCGGCGGCTTCGGGACCGACGGCGGCAAGCCCACCCACCCCCCCACGGCCGAGGAGCAGGGCGAGGTCACGGCCACCGCCCTCC